>NZ_NTRO01000053.1:0-108397 GCF_002560575.1 Bacillus sp. AFS023182
CACTAAAACACGGATATTTTTGTATTTTTTATATAAAAACGTTAAATTATTTTATGTAAAAATAATTTAATTGAATCCTGGACGGTTCATTCTAAAAATGGGCCGTTTTTTTATTGTAAAAATATTTTTTAATACGATAACTTGAAAATTAAATTAACATTTATAATATTATTATGTAAACTACTCTGTGGTAAAAAGGAATTCTCCATGTTCAATAGAATTATTTCATAGTTAGGAAATAAAATGAATCTATGTAAGGGGAAGATAACGATGAATCCAATTATAGCAATTACAAATGCTGTAATGAATGGAGAACTAGAGAAGGTAGTGGAATTAATAAATGAAGATCAAAATCTGGTGCATGTTTATAGTGAAGATGGCTGGACACCACTGCATTTAGCAGCTTATTTTGGTCATAAGGAAATTGCGAGTTTTCTCTTGAAAAAGGGCACTAATTTACATGTGAAAGCGAAGAATCAAAATGAAAATACATCTTTGCAAGCAGCGATTGCAAACAAGAAAATCGAAATGGCTACATTTTTAATTGAGCAGGGGGCAGATGTTAACGCTGTACAAAGTGGCGGTTGGACAGGACTTCACGAAGCGGCTTTATTAGGCGATGAAAAAATAGTAGCATTACTTATTGAAAATGGAGCAGATAAAAGTATTAAGAAAAATGATGGTAAAACAGCATATGATATCGCATTAGAAAAGGGATATCAGCATCTTCTACATCTTGTATAAAGAAAATTTAAAAAATACATATAAAAAGGGAAGAGATTATATGATAAACCACTGGCATGTGGGAATTTTTTTATTTGATGAAGTAGAAGTATTGGATTTTACGGGACCATTTGAAGTCTTTTCTGTTACAACAGAAGCAAATGGAGTTCATCCGTTCACTGTTCATACCGTCAGCCAAGAGGGCCAAATAATAACAGCGAGAAATGGCTTGAAAGTACAACCAGATTTTAGTATTAAAAATTTACCCCCAGTTGATATTTTAATCATTCCGGGTGGATTAGGCGTTAGGGAATATGAAATGAAAAATGAGATTATTATAAGTTGGATCAGGCAGCAAATGAAAGAGGTAAAGTTAATGGCTTCTGTATGTACAGGGGCACTACTTCTTGCGAAAGCAGGTTTACTTGATTCAAGGAAGGCGACTACACATTGGGCGAGTATTGAAAGATTTAGAAATGAATTTCCAACTGTAGAAGTATTAGAGAATGTAAAGTTTGTTGATGAAGGACACATTATTACTTCTGGAGGAATTTCGGCCGGAATTAATATGTCATTTCATATAGTAAAAAATTTATTAGGGGTAGAAATTGCAGAAGCAACAGCAAAAAGAATGGAATATGATATTGAGCTGCGCAATTAGCTGAATATGAAAATCTTATGGATGTAATAGGATAAAAAAGATCAGTAACAATGAATTGCTACTGATTTTTTTGTTTAAAGCTCTAGTATATATGCTAACTCTTCTTCTAATAGAAGTGGTCGTACAGAAGCAGCTGCATTTTCGGTGGCTTGATGAGCGGTTTTTGCTCCTGGAATAGCAACAGATACTGCAGGGTGTGATAGTACATAACGAAGAGCCACCTGTCCTAAAGTTCGGTTAGGATTTGAAAGAGATCTCAATTGTTCAACTTTTTGTAAATCATCTTGAAACCATGTTTCTTTTGGCCAATCTTGTCGTAAATCACCATCAGGAAATGTTGTTTGGTTAGTAAACTTTCCAGTTAATATCCCCATTTTTAATGGTCCACGAATGACAGCTCCTAAATTTTTCTCTTGTAAGTAAGGTAAAATATCATTTTCAGGTGCTCGGTTAAGTATGCTGTAGTCAAGTTGTACAACATCAATTTCACCGTATTGATTAAAATTTTTTATATATTGTAAATCATGGGTTGAAACACCAACAGCTCTTACTTTGCCATCACGCTTTAAAATTTCAAATGCGCGAAGAAATGCTTCTGTTTCTTCTTTTTTATCCCACCAAATATGACAAAAATAAACATCAATGTAATCTGTTTGCAGGCGAAGTAAGCTAGTTTCGAATACTGCAATTATTTTTTCTGCTGTATCATAGACAGGTTCTCTATCAGGATCATAGTGATGACCAATTAAACCTCCTTTTGTGGAAAGGACAATGTCATTTCGATGTTTTTTTATTACTTGTGCCACTAATTTTTCACTATGTCCTAATCCATACACATCAGCAGTATCGATAAAATTTACTCCATGCTCTATTGCCGTTTTCATAGCAGCAATAGAATGTTCATCATTGACAGGTCCCCATTCATCACCGCCGATTGCCCATGCTCCAAATCCAATTTCAGAAACAGTTAAACCGGTTTTTCCTAAGTCGCGGTATTTCATTTGTTTACCTCCTTAATAAAAGGAATTACTAATAAATTATTCACTGAAAAAGCAAATGTGTTTATGAGATCTTTTTGCCTAGCTTAAAAACATAAAACACTAATATATAGCACAAAATATAAAATTTTCATCTGAAATATAGAGATGTCGTCGAAAGGTATCTCTAATTGGTTAATTTATGAGATTTTTTTATGGAGGAGCTTATTTTACGTGAAGAGAATTTAGGTTAGTAAGAAAGTATGCCTGTGGTAGTGAAATAAAATGAGTTAGGGGGATTTAAAAAATGAGGAAACTCAAGAAAGTAAATGTTCCTAATACACTACAACAACAAACACAGTATAATGAATACCGAGTTATGAATAAGAGAAAATTGCGTCGGTTTATTTTAGCTTTTATTTTTATTTTTTCAGCAACTTTTTATGTTCAATATATTCTTACTAAGCAAGAAGAAATAATTGTAGAAAAGCGAGCTACGATTAAAAATCAACAAAAGCAATTAATTTCTATAAAAAAAGATTCCCGTTATTTAAAGAGTGAGGTTGCAAATTTGACTGATAATGAAGAAGAGATTTTAAAGTTTGCGAGAAAAGAGTATCAATTCTCTAAGCCGAATGAAACTATATTTGTATTACCTGAGTAGATAGCGTGTGTTAAAAACAGTTAGCAAAGAGCTAACTGTTTTTTTAACACACGCTTTGAATGAGTTGGGAGAAGAAAGCATAATGT
This sequence comes from Bacillus sp. AFS023182, assembly GCF_002560575.1. Classification (NCBI taxonomy): domain Bacteria; kingdom Bacillati; phylum Bacillota; class Bacilli; order Caryophanales; family Bacillaceae; genus Bacillus; species Bacillus sp. AFS023182. The sequence continues at coordinate 3,112 of NZ_NTRO01000053.1, forward strand.
CACTGATTCATTCCCTTTATAAAAAGATATGGATATATCGATAACCGCGAACAGTTTTTGTTGTTATAATTTTCAAAAAGGAGAGGGGATATGAAAAAAACAGACTTTATATATGAATTAGAGAAACAAATTAAAAGTATAAATGGAGATGTAAGTGTCATGGTACAAGGGGAAATTATGTATCGGTACAATGAACAATTGATTCATCCGTCAGCTAGCCTTATTAAGTTACCTATTCTTTCATGTGCTATAGAAACGATGAAGGAGGGTATTTTACATCCATATGAATTAATTTCTATTGCATCTCTTGAAAAAACTGGAGGAAGCGGTATAGTTGCTTCATTACGTACACCAAGTATAACGATACAAGATCTTATTACATTGATGATTACAGTTTCTGATAACACTGCGACGAATTGGCTTATAAATAAGTTGAAAATGAATCATATTCAAAGACATATTGATTCACTACGGTTAAATGGGACGAAACTACAACGATATATGATGCAAGCACCTAAGGAACCGGGAAAGGATAATGTCACAACAGCTGAAGATATTGTATCTTTACTAAAGTACTATGAAAACGAAGAACAGTTTTATAAACCACTTCAAAATCAACAATTTACCTATAAATTATGTGGGAAGTTAGAGAGGGTTAAAGGGCTTTTAACAGCGAACAAAACGGGAGAACTGCAAACTGTTACACATGATGCTGCAAGACTGAACATAAATAACCGAATAGTATATGTAGCTGTTTTAAGTTCAAATGTTGAATGTGTGCATCATACGAATTATATATTTTCAGAGATTGGAAGTTTAATTGTACAATATTTACTAAAATAAATATTGTTAAAATTCTGTCAATTGTATATAATATACAGTAAACGGATACATTTCTTAATTAACGATGAGCCGTCAGCCCATGCGCCTGTTAAGAAAACCGTTATCCTCGTATAGGAAAGGAAGATATATGTGTATGCTTCTAATACGATTTATATCGTAGGGGACGCTAAAGCACCTCAAAATAATCCTATTACAGAAAAGTTTAAAAGCTACTTTGTTGCGTTTGTTGTAGAAAAAGATACAGGGAAAATTGTGGATGCGGATTGTTCAGCAACCATTGCATTAACGAGCCAATTTGTAAAACATTTATTTCTACATAGAAATATGAATGACCCACAATTAGTAGAAGAGATTAGAAATCGGTATTTCGGATCTTCTCAAAAAGCATTACTTGTAGCATTAAAAGATGCACAAAAAAAATATAATCAAATCGCTGCTTTGTCTACACATTCATAGACAAAATCCAGCCATAAGAGTCTTTCTTATGGCTGGATTTTTTTATTGGACAGAAAGGATGAATGAAAATGAAAATCATGGATCTAACGTTAAAACGGCGCTATATCAAGCTTCATACACCGTTTAAAACAGCATTGCGCACTGTAACTGAAATTGAAAGTATTGATGTTTTTATTCACACAGATGAAGGTATTGTAGGAAAAGGAGCTGGAGCCGCGACTCCGGTTATTACTGGGGACTTTGCGAGTGGAATGGAAGAGGCTATTTTAGGACCGATTCGCTCTGTATTAATCGGGAAAGAATTGCAGCACTTTCAAACATTACTGTTACAAATTCAAATGAGCTGTGTAGGAAATACGAGTGCGAAGGCAGCGGTAGATATGGCGTTATATGATGTATATTGTCAACTTCATAATATGCCATTATATGCGTTACTTGGTGGAAAGAAAGAGATTCGAACAGACATTACAGTAAGTGTTGATGAGCCTTTATTAATGGTCAAAGAAGCAAAAAATCATGTGGAAAAAGGATTTCACATATTGAAAATTAAAGTTGGTAAATCAGCCGATCTGGATTTAGAGCGTATTGAAGCAATCAGAAATAGTGTACCGAAGGATGTTACTTTGCGCTTAGATGCGAATCAAGGTTGGAGTCCAAAAGAAGCTGTCGCGATTATTCGGGAAATGGAAAATAGAAAATTAAATATAGAATTTGTAGAGCAACCCGTTCATGCGAAAGATTGGGAAGGAATGAAATATGTAAAAGATCATGTACAAACACCAATTATGGCTGATGAAAGTGTTTTCTCAGCGCAGGACGCTTTAAAGCTTGTTCAAGGACAGTATGCTGATCTATTAAATATTAAATTGATGAAATGCGGCGGGATACGGGAAGCGTGGAAGATTGCTGATATCGCCGGCGCTGCCGGTGTAAAATGTATGGTTGGTAGCATGATGGAATCATCGCTTTCCGTAACAGCAATTGCACATGTAGCAGCCGCTCATCCAAATATTCATTACTTTGATCTTGATGCTCCTTTATGGTTAATGGAAGAGCCGAGCGGAATCACATATAACGGACCAAAGGTAAACCTGCATCATGCAGTGAATATAAAATAAAATTCCAGCAGAAGGGTTTTCTTTGAAGTCACAATTTTTTTGAACAGGGAGAAATATTAATAAAAGGGGGATGTGTTTATGAGGAAAGTCATTACTATGTTTTTTAGTTGCTTGTTAGTATTTTCAACTTTTTCTGTAGCGAATGCTGAAGATGTAAAAGGTAATCAAGCATATGTAGATGTAGCGGCTGCAACATTATGGACTGGGCCCAATTTGCTTCGTCCTATTGATGAGCCAAGTGCAACGAATCCTGTTGATTTATGGAAATGGACGAAATCAATGACGCTTGATGAAAAGCTTTGGTTAACAAGTACAAATAAATTAGAAACACAAGCTTTATTGGGGCAGGAAGTAACAATCATTGATCGGCAAGGTGAGTGGGCAAAAGTAGTTGTTCATGGTCAGCCAACGCCAAGAAATGAGGCTGGTTATCCAGGATGGGTTCCAGTAAAACAGCTAACCTATAATCAAGAATTTGCAGAAAAAAAGGAGCAACCATTCGTTCTAATTACAAAGTCGACAGCTATTTTATACATTAATCCATCTGATAAATATAAATCTTTAGAGGTTAGTTATAACACACGTTTACCACTAATAAGTGAAGATAATATGTCGTATCGAGTATTATTACCAAACGGACAAAAAGCATGGTTACGGAAAAATGACGGAAAAGTATATAAATCACAAAATGACATTCCTATTCCAACAGGTGATGATTTAGTGAATACTGGGAAATTATTTTTAGGGTTACCGTATATATGGGCTGGAACAAGTGGTTTTGGATTTGATTGTTCGGGCTTCACACATACGATTTACAAATCACATGGTATCACAATTCCGCGGGATTCAGGTCCACAATCAAAAGCGGGGATTACTGTTGAAAGAGAAAACTTGCAAAAAGGTGATTTAATATTCTTTGCGTACAATCAAGGAAAAGGGAGTGTTCATCACGTGGGCATGTATATTGGAGATGGAAAAATGATTCATTCTCCAAATGCAGCAAAAACAGTTGAAATTATTCCTGTAAACACCCCGGGTTACATTGAAGAATATGCAGGAGCACGTCGTTATTTACCTTAATAAGAGAGTAATAGAACAATAATACAAGGGGGTTTTCGAATGAACAAAGTTGTTCGTTTTTCATTAGTTAGTACGTTACTACTTTCTTCATTTTTAGCTGGTTGTGGAAAAGAAAAAACGACTACAAAACCAAAAGAAGAGAAGAAAATATTGCAGTTAACTGAGACAGGAGAAATTCCATCATTAAATTCCTTAAAAGTAACGGACGCTGTTGCATTTAACGTATTAAATAATGTAATGGAAGGATTGTTTAGACTTTCAAAAAACGATGAGGTCATTTCTGGTATTGCGCAAAAGTATGAGGTTAGTAAAGATGGAAAAACATATACATTTCATTTACGTGATGCGAAATGGTCTAATGGTGATTCTGTAACAGCACATGATTTTGTATATGCTTGGAAACAGCTTGTTAATCCCGAAACTGGCTCTGAATATGCATATATCATGTATGACGTGAAAAATGCAGAAAAGATAAACAAGAAGCAAATGGGGCTGGATGAATTAGGGATAAAAGCTCAAGATGATAAAACGTTTACTGTAGAGTTAGAACATGCTGTCCCGTATTTTACAAAATTACTTTGTTTACCATCCTTTTATCCAATTAACGAAAAGTACGCAAAAAAACAAGGAGATAAATATGGTTTGGAAGCGAATACAACTCTATATAACGGGCCATTTACATTGTCAGAATGGAAGCATGAAGCAAGTTTCACAATGAAGAAAAACAATCAATATTGGGATAAAAAAGAAGTGAAATTAGATGAAGTAAATTACCAAATTGTTAAAGAAATTTCGACGGTAGTAAATTTATATCAAACAGATAAAGTAGATCGTGCAGTTATTTCGACAGAATTTGTTGATAAATATAAAAATGATAAAGAGTTAAAGCAATATACTGATCCTGTTATGTATTTCTTCCGTTTTAATGAAAATGTACCAATTCTGAAAAATAAAAATGCCCGTCTTGCACTTAGTATGGCTTTTGATAAAAAGGGACTTGCGACTTCATTTTTAAACGATGGATCAGTACCTGCCAACTACTACGTTCCAAATGGCTTCTTGAAAGGGCCGGATAAAAAAGATTTCAGGGAAACAACGACAGAGTTTAATAAAACGAGTGTAAAACAGGCAAAGGAATATTGGGAAAAGGCGAAGCAAGAAACAGGAATGAATGAAGTTACGTTAGAAATGCTAAACTATGATTTAGATAACTTTAAAAAAGTAGGAGAATTTATTAAAGAAGAATTGGAGAAAAACTTACCAGGATTAACCGTGAAAGTGAAGTTACAACCACACTCTCAGAAACTAGCATTAGAGAAAAAGAAAGAATATGAAATGTCATTATCACGTTGGTTACCGGATTATCCAGATCCAATGACGTACTTAGAAGTATTTATTTCAGAAAGTGGCGTCAATAATACAGGCTATGCCAATCCAGAATATGATTCATTAATTAAAAAGATAAAAATGGAATTAGGAAATGACGAAAAGGCACGTTGGAAAGCGATGCAAGATGCAGAAAAAATGCTACTTGATGAAGCGGTAATTGCACCGGTGTTCCAGCGAGGATTATCTTATTTACAAAAGTCATATGTAAAAGATTTATATGTACATCAATTTGGGCCAGCAACTAGCTTGAAATGGGCAGATGTGAAAAAATAAAAATGAAGTATAGAAAAAAACAGACTTCGGTTGAACGATAGTCTGTTTTTTTCTATAGATGTATATCGTTGTTTTAGGATTTGCAATATAAAATGAAAGAAAATTCATGATATAATTTAACGAAGTAAACTTATTATGAAGGGGAAGAGAATATGTCAATCCAGGTCAATGACAAATCAATTCGTACAGAAAGACTTTTAATGAGAAGACCTACTTTAGAAGATATTGATGCATTCCATCAAATTGTGAAAAACGATGAAGTTGGTAGATGGCTTGCAGTATCTAGAGGGATGTTAAGGGAAGAAGCCAAGCAGTATGTTGGAAAAATCATAAAACATTGGACTGAAAATGGTTTTGGTGTGTGGTTCCTATTTCATAAAACAACGGGAGAACTAATGGGGCATTGTGGTTTAAGATATATCGATGAAACAAGAGATGTGGAGATTATGTACCTTCTTGATCCGAAGTTTTGGGGGAACGGGTTTGCTACAGAGGCTACTCATGCATCGATTCAATATGCATTTCATGATTTGAAGGTTCAAAAATTAATCGCAAGAATTAAAAGTACAAATGAGAAATCGAAGAATGTTTTAGAAAAGATTGGATTTACATACACGCACGATGTAGATTATGATGGACGTCAATTATTATATTATGAATTTAAGAATGTATTTCAATAAAAATTGATTAGTATGTAGGACAAACATAAAAACAGGAACAGCTTTTTGAAGCTGCTCCTGTTTTTAATATAAAGGGTTTTGTTGTGGACAATTTGGAAAAGGATGTATATCTTGAATTTGTCTAAAATCATAATGTTTCATTGCAAATTGCGCTTGATATAAGTATTCATACAAATAAATATGTCCATCGTGTACACCACATAAGACTCCAGATGTTCCTTGACCGTTTACTAAAGAAACTCCGACAGGCTTACCGATTAAATATTGAACTTTTTGTTGCCAATGCATGTGTAAATTCCTCCTTTTACGATAATATACGAACTTAGGAAAGGAATGGTTGCTTATCCGTTTGCGTTTACTTAATGCAGGAGGATTTTCTTATACCGTCTAGAATAAGTCGATGTGAATGACATATGGTAATGAAAATTAAAGAACAAGGAGAGGCTCATGAGTAAAGAATCTATTTTGAAGGAAAAGTTAAGTTTAATAGAATGGTGCAAGGGATTAAAGAGTTTACCTGATGATATATGGTTTAAAGCATTTCGAAATGGTTCCTGGGGAATTGCAGATGTTATTTCGCATTTTATAATTTGGGACGAGTTTTTAATTCAACATAGGGTATCTTATTTCATACATTTAGAAAGCCTACCGAATGTTTCAAATGATGTTGAGAAAATGAATAATAGTGCTATTCAATATGCAAGATCTGGTATTTCAAAAGATGGGATAATTAATCAATTCACTCTTACAAGAGAGCGTTTAGTCAGTCTTATAAAAGAGATTCCTGGTCAAAATTTTAATAATGATTATCAATTCGGAAAAGAAAGTATGAAGTTAAATGATTATTTTTTGATTCTTGTTCAACATGATTTGAAGCATAAAAAAGAAATCATTGATTTTTTAAAAAGTAACCAGATTCAATTATAAAAGTATAGCGACTTAAAAAACACCATCAATTCAGTTGATGGTGTTTTTAAGTCGTTATCTTAAGTGATTCATTTAACCAAGTTTTCTTCGTTTTTTAAACCATATTTTTAAAGTGAAATATAAAACAATTAATATGACTCCACCAATAGCGAACGATGTCACATATGGTCCAGCTACTTCGTTAATATTACCCCAATTTTCTCCTAGCTTTTCGCCTAAATAGATAAAGATGATAGACCATGGGATAATTGCAAGAGCTGTAAGTGTAATAAAGCGTATAGGTGACATTTTAGTAATTCCGGCAGGGATCGAAATGGCATGGCGAACGACTGGAATGAATCGTGCTGTGAAAATAACACCGGTTCCATAACGGTTAAACCATGCTTCTGCGGCATCAATTTGTTTTTTATGGATGAAAATGTATTTACCATAGCGCTCTAGTACAGGTCTTCCCCCGTAACGCCCGATCCAATAAATAAAGATTTGGGCGATAACACCACCAATCGTACCAAATACAACGGCTCCTACAAATGAGATGTTTCCTGAGAATACTAAATAACCTGCATAGGCGAGAACGATTTCGCTTGGGATAATCTCAATCATAAGTCCAAGCATAACGCCCCAATAACCAAGGCCTTCTAAAAATGATAATACGGAATGAATAAAACTACCTAACATGTTGCACCTTCTAGTCCATAAATTTTTAAAAATTGTAAGAGGTGAAATGCCACTTACTGTTTAGGGAAATAATATATAATTGATTTCTCATATATAAATTATACAGCAAACGTTTACCGTATAGCTATTTTAAGGTTTTTACGTATTTGTGAAAGATAGTGTTGTACGATCTTGTTTCTAATCTTTATAGTAAGGTATACAAATTGGAATTTCATGAAGAGACAATAAAAAGTATATTAAAAATTTCTCATACTTAAAGGAGAATGAAGTTTTTAATAAACAGAAAATTCGATATAATATAATAGGAATTTTATTATTTGAGGAGGGGGAAACTGTGCAGATTACAGATTCAATTTATGGAAGGGTTTCGATTCAAGATAGAGATATCATTGAATTAATAAAGACAAAAGCATTTCAAAGATTGGCTCATATTAAACAGCAAGGACATACATATTATTTACATCCGAATGCAACACATACAAGGATAGAACATTCTATAGGGGTATATGTACTTGTAAATAAAGTTATAACGCATCTTACTACAATCAGTGACATTGATTTGACAGAATATGAGCAGAAAGTTGTTTCTATAGTAGCTCTTCTTCATGATATTGGGCATGGTCCATATTCACATTGCTTCCAACGAATATCTGGTCAAGATCATGGTGATTGGACGATACAGATTATTCAAGAAGATAGAGATGTACGTACTATCTTAGAACGGACACCTAATTTATTAGAAGATGTAATCCAAGCCTTGTCAGAAGAAAATAGTTTTCCAATTATCGATGAACTCTTGTTTTGTTCATTGGGTATGGATCAGCTTGATTTTTGGAATCGTGATTTATATTATTCATCACTTCAAGTAGAAAGAATTCCAATTGAGAAACTCATTTCTACTATGCGTATGGTGAATCAAAAGCTTGTCATTGAAGAATCTGGAGTACCGTATATAGAGCATCTAGTAAAGGTGAAAAGCGCTCTTTATCATAATGGATTTGGTCATCCATTTGTAGTGGGAAAAGATTTATTATTTCAACTTATTTTTCAGAAGATAAAAGAAGATAACATTTCATTTTATAGCCCACTATTACAAAACTTTTTTCAAAAAAGAGAAAAAGAATTAGAAGTAAAAGATTTTGTCCATTTAGTTGATGAGGTTATTTTAAATGAAATGAAGTATTTTGCAGTATCGGAACATGAGCAATTAGCAGAGTTAGCTCAATTATATCTTTCAAAATCACGAAGTTTAGATTGGGAATCGGGATTAGAAGGTGACTTTGCATGTTATAAAAAAGAAGTTCGATATATATCGGAAGTTATGAAGGAAAAGAAAGGGTATAGTTCATACATAGGTGGTATTTATATAAATAAAAATTCGCATTTCATGGATATTTTAGAGCTATCCAAATACATTAAAGAAATGGTCGCTTTGCCAAAAAGAGAGTATATGTACTATTTATAATAAGAAAGAAAAAAAGAGAAGCGAATTTCGCTCCTCTTTTTTATGGTTTCACATCTAAATTTTGTAGAAATAATGTTGCCGATACATAGCGTTTTGCCAACATTTGTACATATGCGGTATGTACAGAGAGCGTTGCGATAATAATCGCATTACGAATGGCTTCCCGTTGTTCATTGTTGATTTGGTCAAATTTACTTGCGATTTTATCCGCTTTTTCTTTTACAATATTTTCAATTGTACGAACGGTATCAGTCGCGTTTAATTGTAAACAACCACCTTGATTCAACTCTTCAAATAAAGAGGAGTAAGCAACGTATAGATGAACAGGATTAATTAAATCATCACTTCGATCGGCTGGATCATTTACAATAAGTCTTAATAACTTACGTATAGATTCAAAGTCTAGTGCAGTTTTCAAATCTTCTACAATAAATAATAATGCTGCTTGTTCAATTGAATATTTTTTTCCTTTTTGTGGTGAACCGATCATTTCTTTTATATCTCGTTTTACCCAGTTTTGCATAGCTGTTACCGAAAAACTGGTGTTTTCAATTTGATTACCAAGCGCAACAATCTCATTTAATGAAAAACCAATATCTGTATCTTCAATTTTAATTAGTTTTTCAAAAATAGGTGAAAGAGCGGTTGTAATAAAAGCTGTAACACTTTGACCACACTCAATATCTTTTTTATGTGACTTTGCCCAAGCTTCTTGCAAAATAACGAGAGGCCTTTTTGTATTCCATCCTCTAAGAGAAAGAAGGAGCGTCGCCATTTCGTTTCGTGTGAGATGAAATGTTTCCATCTTTTCACCTCCAAAATTATAAAAGTTCTTATGAACTTATATTATGTTTAGTTGCTTGTAAAGTCAATTCTGTTTTTCTTTATTTTTCCTGTTAACTTAAGTTTTTTTAAATTATTAATAAAGTTAAGTAAATAACGCTTGCTTATTTCAATAAAAGTTCATATAATAGGTTCATAAGAACTTTCTATTTAACTTTAAAATAAATCTATCATTCTTATTTTAGAGAAAGATAGATTTCACATATATCTATAGTAAAAGGAGACTGGATATACTATGTTGAAAAAACTCGTTACAGTAATGACTGCATTTATGGTTGTTTTTGGAGCTAGCAGTTTTGTTTTCGTAGATCATGCAGCAGCGAAGAGTTACAAATCAGGTAAAAAATCATTTACACCAAGTTCAGGACAGAATTCGAAAGTGGATTTAAATAAAAAAGATTCTAATGTGAATGCACAGAAAACAAACCCTGATTCAAAAACAAAAGCATCAAACACAGCACCAAAGAGTAATAAAGGAAGCTTTATGAAAGGTTTATTACTAGGTGGTCTTGGTGGTTTATTAATGGGAAGCTTATTTGCAAACATGGGAGCACTTGGTTCTGTGTTAGCGTTCATGGTAAATATGTTAGTAATGGCTGGTATCGTCATGTTAGCGATTCGAGCATTTAAATATTTCAAAAATCAACGTAAGAAACAGGCGGAAGAAGCAGTATGGAAACGATAAAAATCTCTGAACAAGAGCTTATAAATGCACTATGTGTATATATTGCAGAAAAGCGTCAAGTTGGTCCAGAAGCAGTTTTAGTTGAATTGATGTATGATGATGACTATGGTTTTTCTGCTGAAGTAGAAGTAAATGGTCGCCAGCAAATTTTAATTCAAGCAAACTTAATTGAAGCACTTCGCTTATGGCTTGATAGGGAATATAATATCAATCCATTTGCAGCAAGATTACAACTTGAATTAGATGATAATGAAGGTATTTTCGCATTAGCGAATTTAAATAACTCGGATGAGTAATAAAGAGGGCTGTTGAGAGTAATCTCGCCAGCTCTTTTTTAGTATGTATATTTTAAAATGAAATAAACCTGGAACTTGAAAGCGGAGAGGATCGAATTCATTTCTTATGCTTATGAACTTTTAGGTATGGTGCAATTATAGATAGGGAAAAGCTTTATTTGGTATTATACTGTTTTTATCTAAAGATCCAATGGGAAAGGCTACAAATAATTAGTTAGAGCATCTATAAGGAAAGAAAAGAAAGCAAAGGTGAATGCCTTTGCTTTTTTGATGGAATCTTGGTGATTGAAGGATAGGAAGTATGGCTTAACTTAACTTTCTTGCAATTTTACTTTTAACAAAATCTGCTTAAAAAATGTTGAAGGATTATGAAAGTCAGAAAAAAGCAGGATGTGAAGGCATTGAATTTTGGGAAGAAAAATGTAAAGAACTAGAAAGAAATAGTGCTAAGGAAAAAGTTACGATTGATCAAAGTGTAAAGTTTTGATTCTGAAAATCCCTTCTGTTTTAAAATATATTATTATAAAAGTAATTGGAAGAAAGAATGAAGCACATTGTTAAAATGATCAGTTTCTTCTAGAAATGGACAATGACAGCTGTTTTCGAAAATAACAAGCTTAGAATTATGGATATGTTCATGCAGATGTTCGCCCGCAGCTACTGGAATTAATTTTTCTTCTCTACCAAAGCAAAGTAAAGTTGGTTTGGTAATTGACTTTAATTCTTCACGGTAATCAACAACAGATTGATCAAACAAAATAGCACTCGCAATAGAAGCTGGAACTTTTGTTACTTCTTCAAGCATCCAAGTTGCATCTTTTGTAGAAAGGGGATTTTTAAACATGAGAGGGATAAACCCCTTTAGAAACTCCGCTTGATTTGTTTGAACTTCTCTCATGAAGTGAATGAGTGTTGCGAAATCAAAGGCACCAATAGGGAAATCAGGCCATTTAAAATCAGACGCTAATTCATCTATAATAACAGAACCTTTAATATTTTGTTCTCCAAATTGCTTTATATATTCCCATACAACAAATGCTCCCATCGACCAACCTACTAAGATGACATCTTTTAATGATAAGCTTTCTATAAAAGCGTGTACATCATGGGCATAGTTTGCAATCGTATGTCCAGTTTCAATATGAGGAGAGCGCCCATGACTTCGTAGATCAATCGAGATCGCACGATATTTTTCACTGAAAAAAGGAATTTGTTTATGAAAAAAACGGCTGCTCATCCAAACACCGTGGAGAAAAAGAATAGGTGTACCTTTTCCTTGTTCTTCGTAATATAATTCCACACCATTTTCAAGCTTTATAATAGGCATAATAATAAACCTCCTTTTCATGATTTTATTCGTTTTTCCAAATTTTTTTCCTTTTAATATAGGAGAAGAGGGATGTTTTTTGTGAATATGATAAAAACTTGATTTTATTTATAAAAAATGTGTTTAAAATATTGTCATATTTGCTTCTTTAAGATATCCTTTTCATGAAGAGGTGGAAATCATGGAAAAAGTACTAGTTTTCGGGCATAAAAACCCAGACACAGATGCAATTTGTTCTGCAATTGCTTATGCAGAGCTAAAAAAAGAATTAGGAATGAATGCTGAGCCTGTACGTTTAGGTGAAATCAGCGGTGAAACTCAATTTGCGTTAGATCATTTTAAAGTAGAAGGAACGCGTTTTGTTGAGACAGTAGCAAACGAAGTGGACAACGTTATTTTAGTTGACCATAATGAACGTCAACAAAGTGCTAACGATATCGAATCTGTTCGTGTGTTAGAAGTTATCGATCATCACCGTATTGCAAACTTTGAGACAAGCGATCCTTTATACTATCGTTGTGAGCCAGTTGGTTGTACAGCTACAATCTTAAACAAAATGTACAAAGAAAATGGCGTTGCAATTCGTAAAGAGGTTGCAGGTTTAATGTTATCTGCAATTATCTCAGATTCTTTACTATTCAAATCTCCAACTTGCACAGAACAGGACGTAGCGGCAGCTCGTGAATTAGCAGAAATCGCTGGTGTTGACGCAGAAAGCTATGGCTTAGAAATGTTAAAGGCTGGTGCAGATTTAAGCGGTAAAACAATGGAGCAATTAATTTCACTTGACGCAAAAGAATTCCAAATGGGCGATGCAAAAGTTGAAATTGCACAAGTAAACGCTGTTGATACAAACGACGTTCTTGTACACCAAGCGGAATTAGAAAAGGTAATTTCTGCAGTAGTAGAAGAAAAAGGGTTAGACCTATTCTTATTCGTTGTAACTGATATCTTAACGAACGATTCAGTTGGTCTTGCAATCGGTAAAGCAGTGAATGTTGTTGAGAAAGCATACAACGTAACGTTAGAAAACAATACAGCAACTTTAAAAGGTGTTGTGTCTCGTAAAAAACAAATCGTTCCTGTATTAACAGAAACGTTCCAAGCTCTATAAGAGTACTTCGGATGTAAAAGAACAAGCAGATATACAGTCTGCTTGTTCTTTTTTGTTTTTAGGAAGGATAAAATTTCGGATATCAAGGTCTATTCTTTTCCTATTTCATTTAGAAAAAATAAACCTTGGTCAGGAAGAAAAGAAAAACCTACTATTTTTATCCGTGAATGAAAAATGCTATGATTTTATTATGAAGTAGATTTTATGGGATTGAAAGAGAAGAGGGGAAAGAACGTAATAATGACAAGACTATGCATAATTCCATGTGGGAAAAAGAAGATTTGGGATAAGTACCCTGATAAGGGACCAACAGAAGCGAAGGGTGTATACATTAGTCCATTCGGAAAAGCATGCCAAGCATATGCTTCTCAATTTTTTACACACTGGGTTATTTTATCAGCTAAACATGGATTTTTATTGCCAACTGATATAATAGAAAAAAACTATGATCTTGCTTTTGATTCAAAAAGCGATGAAATTATTTGTATAGAACAATTAAAAAAACAGATGATTGATAAAGAGCTGCTAAATTTTGATGAAATTGTCCTGCTTGCAGGAAAGAAACATAAAAAAGTAGTAACAAAATTATATCCAGAAGAGATTATTTCTTACCCGCTAGAGGGATGTAAAGGGATTGGATATATGTTGCAGAGGTTGAAATGTGCGGTTGAAAATCATAACGAGATTTAGTAAAAGTTAAAGAAATCGATTGATACTGTATAAAAAAGTGTTGTGTATCGTTAGAAATACAGGCTTATAAGCTGAGAAGTTGGATGGGGAGATGTTAAAATGTCCTACAAGAATGAAATTGATAAGTTGCTATGTATGCTCGATCGGTTAGAAAATCAAGAGGTAGAAATTTTAGATATTACAGAAGAAATGTTGCCTGTTTATCTATTTTCTAGAGCTGATTTTGAAGAAGGACAATTAGGTTATCGTGTAGGAGGGTTAGAAAATGAATCTCTTATTGGAAACGAAAAAGGGGATTGGAAAGAAAGCTGGTTTGTTATTGGATATGAGGAATTAATGGGAGATCCATTTTTTGTTGATGTAAAAGATATTGATTTTCCAGTGTATACAGCTGAACATGGCATGGGTGAGTGGGAGCCACTTTTACATAGTGATTCACTAAAAGAATTTTTATCTGTATTAACATATCGAGATGAAGATTAATCATTCATAGAAAAAAGGGATGTAGAAATCCCCTTTATCATATTTAGCGAGAAGACCCCTACCTCAAGCGTGTAACGGTAGGTGGGGGTAGTTCAATTGTAATTGATTACTTCCTCCATAAGGCTTCTTATTTCTTTAACTGGTGGTTTTTTATTATACACATCAACATATGAAAAATAATAATTTAAATTTCTAACAAGACCTTTTCCTATTTTTGAACTAAGGAAAGGAAATACTTGTCCAGTGTAGTCTTCGAGAGATTTACAATAGTATTTTTCATCCAAATAAATACTGTATTTACATGTTAGCTCTACTAGTGGGATGCCTTCAGAATCATACACATCTTTAGATTCAAAAATGTCTATTAGTGCAAATCTATCATTAAGATAAACTTTTCTCTTCTTTTCAGGCTTATTAGAAAGAATAAAAGCGATACCTACTGCGTTAATCAATATTTTTCCTCCTATAAATATAAATAAGGATATTAATAAAATATCTCTATACATGTTAAATGTAAAGAGATAAGGTGGTTGGTAATAATTATGTAAAGGAATTTACGAGTTGATAGGGAGAAAAAGTTTAATAGATATCGATTCAAAAATGAATCGGTATCTTCTGTTATTGAAAAACTTGAGGGAATTGTTTTACGATCGCTGCTGTAATAGCGTCAGCCATTTCTAAAGCTCCTTTCTCTATTTTGTCATACAATTTAAAACTGGATTGATAATCTTTATTTAAAATAGATACAGCCTCTGATTTTGTTAGTGCTAGATGTTCATAAAACATTTGAGCAATTAGATGAAATAAGAGCATGTTTTGATTAATCTTTTTTTAAACATGCTCTTTCTATTTGTCTTTTATCAGCGTCATTCTCATTAATTTGATCAAACTTTATTTTAAAGCTACACCTGTGATTCCGATCGAGGTGCTTCCGCTTTTCTAAAGAAGTTAGGCGGGAGATTAACTGTCCGTAAAAGCTCGATTGGTGAGGGCTAATAATCAGTTTCACTTTATAAAGAGATGTGGGAATTTATATGGATCTTAAAGGGGATTTTTTAAGTCAATTGTAGGAAAGTAAATTGAAGATGTTAATAAGGGGGATATAAAAGAAATGAAGCCCTGCAAGGGAAGTTACAGGGCTTCGTAAGGGTATATTGCCGAGAATGTCGGGCTCGACAAAGTAAGCATAACATGAATTTCTTGGAAATAGTGCTGGTAAATGCGTCCAAATGAAGAGAGGCCTAGTGCGGAGGCTATAAGAAATCTTTCAAACAAAGTCAAAGAGACCTACTTCCCGCGGGCAGGTCTCTTTGGCTAGATAATGTTGATGAGTAATAACCCATCTGGAGTATCTTTATAGTAACAAACAGAATGGGGTTTGTGTATTGAGAAAAAATTTTAGCTGTCATCAATAGTTACTTTATACGTGTCACAATTTCATGCTTTTGTTACATTTATAGGGTCATGGGGGAATAAAAAAGGCCTGCAAATAAAAGGCAGGTCGTAAGAAGGGACTTTAATCCAATAGATTTATTAAATATTAACAATTAGGATGAATGAAGTCCATGGGTCGCGCATTGAGAAATGTTGTATGAATGCTATTCATGTTTTTTCTCATTAAAAAAGATGTTAAAAAGCTTTTTGTAGGAAAATAAAGGTCGATATTTATAAATATATTCATATTTCCAGGCATCATTATTAGAGACTTTGAGTTGTTTATCCGAAGAGCGAAAGGCAATTAGATTATTGTTGCGTTTCATAAATAAACCTCCTTTAATTTGATGCGGTTATATTATGGAAATGAATGTGTGATTTGTGTGAGAAATAGTTCAAATGAGAATCTTTTCTTTTCATTATCTTATTGAAATTTCCTTTTCATAAGGTTTTGGTCTGTTTTTGAAGTACTGTAATCCATAGAAAGCAACTAGTATTCCGATACTCATTAAAATCCAGATGGAAGAGAAAGAGAGAATGATAAAGAAACAGACAATTAAACTTAAAGAGAGAATTTTGTTAAATAAACCTGGTAATAATTTATATGCTGCAAAGATTCCGCATATGGTATTACAGATAAAGAAAGCATTTGCAATGGCTACGATTTGTTCAACTGTAATGA
Organism: Bacillus sp. AFS023182; assembly: GCF_002560575.1. Lineage (NCBI taxonomy): Bacteria > Bacillati > Bacillota > Bacilli > Caryophanales > Bacillaceae > Bacillus > Bacillus sp. AFS023182. The sequence continues at coordinate 19,575 of NZ_NTRO01000053.1, forward strand.
GATGGTTATATAGGCAGATAAATACGGCAGTATGTATACTTACTAATAACAGTAAAGAAAAGATTGGTACATTCGATTTCGTACGATAGGAAAGTTTAGATAATTTCTTTATATATTTCGCCTCAGAAGCGATAAGACGTGAGACACCGCCAACAACCAATAAATATGTACTCATGCAAAGAACAGTAGTAATAAAGGCAATAAGAGGAATAGCAAACTCACCAAATAAAGTAGCTAATATGACTGTTATTCGTAAATTTTCTTGATTTGAACTTGGAATTTCAATCCATTGTGTAGCGCCTGCTACGACAAGACAAACAACCGTTACAGTAAATGTGCTTATCGCAATTGCTTGCGGAATCGTTTTCTTTCGATTTTTGACCTCCATACTGTAATTCCCAATAATCTCCCAACCTACTAAAGCCCAAAAGAGCAGTAAAATACTATATCCAAAATTACCAAAAGAAAAAGATGTTTGAAATAGATGTTCTGATCGAAGATGAGGAATAGAACTGATTCCTCCACTTAATAAAAGAACGGTTGCAGCTGTTGAAAATACAAATGATATTTTTCCAATAGATGATATATCTAATAATAAAATGAATATACAAACGCTCATTAAAAGAAAACCAATTCCCTCTAACGGAAATTTAAAGTTTGAAAATAAAGCTGCTATATATTGACTAGCTGTCATCAGAACAGCTGTTGGTCCTAGACAACCTGCTATGATAAAGAGAATAGAAGTTAATTGTTTTATAGAAGGTCCAAAAGCTTGATCGACTGCATGTGCAATTCCAGATTCACTGGGGAAGCGAATGCTTAACTTACCAAACAATGAAGCAAAAAGAAATCCAACTCCCATAATAAATAGCCAAGCAATAATGGCATAATCTCCAGTTGTTTTGTAAATAAGTGGGGGAAGTAAAATGATTCCCGATCCTAAAATGGGACCAATAATTAAGCCGCTGAGAAGTAATGGCCCTAATTTTTTCTTTCTCATATGTACATACATCTCCTTTTGAAAAATTAAAAAAATTTGTTTCTTTTATTGTAAATCGGGTTTATTTATCAGTAAAATAGATATATATGAAGTTAATTATCGGAAATTATGATGTTAGAATGGGGATATTGAAATGGAGATTCGGCATTTAAAAACATTTAAAACAATTGTTGAGTTAGGAGGATACACACGGGCAGCAGACTATTTAGGGTATGCGCAATCTACTGTAACAGGACATATTCAAGCAATTGAACAAGAAATGGGACAGCCTTTATTCAATCGGTTAGGGAAAAAAATGGTGTTAACAGATGTAGGGAAGCATTTACTGCCTTATGCCAATGAAATGATTGCTTTGTCCGAGAAAGTAAAACAAATCCCAAGCATGGATAATGAGATTACTGGAAAAATTGTAATTGGTGCTCCAGAATCATTAACAATTTACCGATTGCCCTCTATTCTTCACGAATATAAAAAGAAGTATCCAAAAGTAAAGATCACATTAAAAGCTTCAACTTGTTGGGAATTACGAAATGATTTAAAGAGCGGGAATATAGATATTGCTTTTCTCTTAGACACAGAGCGTCATGAAGAGGACTTACATATCGAACCACTTGTCATGGAGCAAATGGCGTTTGTTTTTCCTAAAGACTATATTGTGAGACAAACAGATTCACAAGTTGTCCAATTTTCTCAAGAGGAAACCTTTTTGTATACGGAACGTGATTGCAGTTACCGAGCGTTTTTTGAACATTATTTACAAAGACAAGGAATTCAACATGAAAGTACATTCGAATTTTGGAGTATTGAGGCCATAAAACAATGTGTAATGTGCGGATTAGGGATTTCTTTATTACCAATTATTACGGTCCAGCAAGAGTGGAAAGATAAGAGATTACACGCTGTTATTGCAAATGAAACAAAGTTTGCGACACAACTTGCGTATCATAAAAATAAATGGTTTTCTCCAGCTTTGCATGAGTTTGTAACGATTATTCGTAAGCATGCGAAGCGATGGAGAGAAGTAGAGGGTACAATGATTTTCGAGTAATGATATAATATTACTAGATGAAAGACTAAGAAAAGCAGGTGAATCTTTTTTGTTTACAAAAGCACAAGAACTTTTAGCGTCCTATTTTGGTTACAAGTCATTCCGCAGAGGGCAAGATGAGACAATTAAAAATGTATTGGATGGTAAAGATACCGTTTGTATTATGCCAACAGGCGGTGGTAAATCGATTTGTTATCAAATTCCGGCATTAGTATTTGAGGGGACGACATTAGTTATATCGCCGCTTATTTCACTTATGAAGGACCAAGTAGATACGTTAGTACAAAATGGAATTTCAGCTACATACATTAATAGTTCTATTTCAATTACAGAAGCAAACCAACGAATCCAATTAGCGAAACAAGGTCATTATAAGTTGCTATATGTAGCGCCAGAGCGTCTAGATTCAATGGAATTTGTGGATCAATTAATTGATATGAAGATACCGATGATTGCAATTGACGAAGCACACTGTATTTCGCAGTGGGGACATGATTTCCGCCCAAGTTATTTACATATACATCGTATATTAGACTATCTTCCAGAAAAGCCGCTTGTATTAGCGTTAACTGCGACTGCAACACCGCAAGTGCGAGAAGATATTTGTCGCGCGCTAGAAATTGATCAAAAAAATACAATTATGACAACGTTTGAACGGGAAAATTTATCGTTCTCAGTAATCAAGGGACAGGATCGAAATGCATATTTAGCGGACTATATTCGTCAAAATAAAAAGGAATCTGGAATTATTTATGCAGCGACAAGAAAAGTTGTTGATCAGTTGTATGAAGATTTATATAAAGCAGGGGTTTCAGTTGCTCGTTATCATGCCGGAATGAATGATCATGATCGTAATGGACAGCAAGAGCGATTTTTACGTGATGAAGTGAGCGTAATGGTAGCGACATCTGCATTTGGTATGGGGATCGATAAATCAAACATTCGTTATGTTATTCATTATCAACTCCCGAAGAATATGGAAAGTTATTATCAAGAAGCAGGACGTGCTGGCCGTGACGGATTAGATAGTGAATGTATTTTGTTATATTCTTCTCAGGATGTACAAGTACAGCGCTTTTTAATTGATCAATCCACTGGAGAATCACGTTTCTCAAATGAACTTGAAAAATTGCAGTATATGACAGATTACTGCCATACAGAACAATGTTTACAATCATTTATTCTAGAGTACTTTGGTGAAGAACCAAAAGAAGATTGTGGACGCTGTGGGAATTGTACAGATGAACGTGAGAGCGTCGACGTTACGAGAGAATCACAAATGGTTTTATCATGTATGATTCGAACAAACCAGCGATTTGGAAAGCAAATGATTGCACAAGTATTGACCGGATCAAAAAATAAAAAAGTAGTTGAATTCAATTTCCATACATTACCTACTTACGGTCTTTTATCGAATCGTAGCGTAAAAGAAGTAAGTGAGTTTATTGAGTTTTTAATTTCAGAAGAATTAATTGCGGTGGAACACGGGACGTATCCAACCTTAAAGGTAACAGAAAAAGGGAAAGAAGTATTGCTTGGAAATGAAAATGTGTTACGTAAAGAAAGAGTGGCAACAAGACAAATTGTACAGGATCATCCATTGTTTGAGATATTACGTGAAGTTCGGAAAGAAATCGCGCAAGGGGAAGGCGTACCACCATTTGTTATCTTCTCTGATCAAACGCTAAAAGATATGTGTGCGAAAATGCCACAAAGCGATGCAGAACTTTTACAAGTTAAAGGGATTGGAGAACATAAACTTGCGAAGTATGGTTCGCACTTTTTACAAGCAGTCATTCATTTTATTGAAGAAAATCCAGATTACGCAGATACGATTAAGACAGAAGTTGTTACGGAACGCAAGAAACCTGGAAAATCATCGACAGATTCTCACTTAGAAACGTATGAAATGTATAAACAAGGAACGGAGTTAAGTATAATCGCAAAAGAACGAGGCTTATCAAGTCAAACTGTCGAAAACCACTTAATTCGCTGTTATGAAGAAGGAATGGAAGTGGATTGGCATAGTTTCGTTCCAGCAGAATATGAATCTCTTATTGAAACAGCAATGCAACATGCAGAAGGCGGATTAAAGTCGATTAAAGAACTGCTTCCTGCTGAAGTGAGTTACTTTATGATTCGTGCTTATTTACAAATAAGAAAATAGAGAAGTACAAAGGGGATAAGGAAATGCATTATGTTTTTGTTTACGGCACTTTAAGAAAACAACAATCAAATGCTCATTACTTACATAGGGCAACGTGTATAGCTGAAGAAGCATGGACTCATGGGAAACTTTTTGATACAAATGAAGGCTATCCTGCAATGATTCGATCGAAAGAGGATAAAGTGTATGGCGAAGTATATGAAGTAGATGATGAGATTTTAAAAAAGTTAGATGAACTGGAAGTGTATACAGGTAATCCAGAACAAGATTTATATGATCGTATTATACAGACTATCTATTTTGGAGATCATAATAGGGATGCATATGTTTATGTTGCGCAGAATGACGAAATGTTACAAAAACCCATTTCTTCTGGCGATTGGACACGTTACCAAAAAATATAGCTAGGACAAATTAAGTTTTTTAGGAATTATGCAACATGTCCTTAGCTCAAGTTCTAGAGAATTGGTCAAAATTGCAGATTTACAGATAAACTATTTGGGAAATCAATTTAGAATGTTACTTATCTATTTAATTTAATAGAGCAGGCAAACAAAAAGACGGAGGGCGTAAACCCTTTGTCTGTTTTTATTTTTTGGAAAATTCTTACTCGATCTATTGACTTTGTAAACGTATTTTTTATACAATTGTATTTCGACTGAAATTTTCGAACGGACAGGAGGGAATCATCACAATGAGTATTATATTTGAAGAAGAATTCCAGCGGATGAAAGAGACTTTAGCTACAATGGATGAGCAATTAGAGAAATTGGAAAAGATCCCAGTTTATTATGGAGAAGATTTTAAAGAGCAAATCCTTGAAAGTATGAGGGAATCAAGTCGGAGAAACTTACGTGTTGGTGTACAAGAACCATACTTTGGACGACTAGATTTTCAGGAGGATGGACAATTAGAACCAAATCCAATTTATATTGGTAAAGTAGGTGTTTCAGATGAAGAAACGATGAAACCAATTGTTATTGACTGGCGTGCACCTGTTGCGAGCATGTTTTATTCATTTACTGGTGGTGAAGAATCGGCTTTTTATCATTCACCAGACGGACTAGTAGAAGGAGATGTGTATTTAAAAAGAAATATCGCCATTCGCAAAAGAGAACTAGAACGTGTGGTTGATACATATACAAAAGGAAGTGAAGATGTATCTCTTGCGGATGATTTTCTTCTATATCGATTAGGTGAAAATAAAGATAATAAATTAAAAGATATCGTTTCGACGATACAATCCGAACAAAATGATATTATTCGTGCAGAGAAAAACATGCCACTATTGATTCAAGGGGTTGCAGGAAGCGGAAAAACAACAATCGCTTTACATCGCCTTGCTTTTTTAATTTATGAATATCGTGAACAGCTAGAGGCAGAGAGAATGATTGTATTTGCACCAAACAGTTTGTTTTTAGATTATATTTCTAGTGTACTTCCTGAGCTTGGCGTCGGAAATATTAGGCAAACAACATTTCAAGATTGGGCGCTACGTACGTTAGATGATGCGGTGAAAGTAAAAAATACAGAAGAAAAACTGAAACAAGCTTTTGCAATAAATCGTGATGATAGCAAGGTTATGCTTGGTAAATTAAAAGGAACGCTGAAGTTTAAGTCATTTATTGAAAAAAGTATTGCTCAATTTGAAGAGAATTTAGTACCAGTAAAAGATTTTGAAGCGTGGGATAAAGCTGCTATTACAGTAGAAGAGGTTAAAAAATGGATGCAAGTGGAATATAAACACTATCCATTAATGAAGCGTAGAGAAAGATTGGTTGGCCGAATAAAACGCTGGATTGAGATTGAACTTAAAAAGTTTGAAGGAACAAATGAGAAAAAAGTATTAAAAAAAGAAGCTACAAAGAGATTAAATGCCTATATGAAATTTTGGCCTAAAATGAGCCCGTTATCATTTTATAGTTCGATGATGCAGCGAAAAGAAATATTGGAACTTTTGCCTGAAGAACTTGTTCAAGACACAGAAAAAAGTTGCCGTAAAAAAGAAGTGTATGTAGAAGATTTAGCACCTCTTATTCATATTCACCATAAATTAGCGGGTATTGAAATCGGGCAAAAATTCCACCATGTTGTTATAGATGAAGCGCAAGACTTTTCACCATTCCAAATTTATATATTAAAAGAAATTACAATAGGTAATTCCTTTACGATTTTAGGTGATCTATCGCAAGCTATATATGATTATCAAGGAATTGAAGACTGGAATGACTTTAAAGAAGTGTTTCAAGAAACGGGTTATTTTGAACTGACGAGAAGTTATCGTTCTACAAAAGAAATTATTGAGTTTGCAAATGAAGTGATTAAAAATGCTGAAGTTCCAGTAGGATTCGCAACCCCTGTTTTCCGCAGTGGTGAGAAAGTAAAAGTTATTTCGACTGACGACCAATTTGCCGCAATTGTAAAGACTCTACAACATATGCAGAATGAAAATGTGAAAACGATCGCTGTTATAGGAAGAACAGATGAGGAATGCCGCGATTTATATGAGAAGTTAACAGCTGAAGGAATCACTGTTAATGTCATCGAAGCAAACCAAAATAAATATGAAGGCGGCATTTCAGTTGTGCCTGTGTATTTAGCAAAAGGATTAGAATTTGATGCGGTACTTCTTATCGATGTTGATGAAGTGCATTATAAAGGTACAAAGCATGATGCAAAATTATTATATGTTGGATGTACAAGAGCTCTCCATGACTTACGAATCTTCTATTCTGGAGAAGCATCACCTTTAATTCGAGGAATACAAGAAGAGTTATATGAAAGTAAATAATAGATGTTTAAAGAGGATTTTCAAGTGACTAGCGGGAAAATCCTCTTGTTTTTTCTATAACTAAGAAGGGAAGAAGGAAAATGACTATGATTACAAAGATAATGAAAAAAAGAGAATGGGAAGTAGCAAAAGCAAAAGGAAATATAATTGAAGCTTCACTAATGCAAGAAGGATTTATTCATTGTTCTTTTTTAGAACAATCTCTTCAAGTGGCAGAAAAACATTTTAGCAGGGAAATGGAGTTAGTACTACTTCTAATTGATTCGTCATTAGTTGATGCGGAGATAAAATATGAATTGGCTTCTAATGGTCAAAACTATCCACATATATACGGAACTGTAAATACTCATGCTGTTGTGAAAGTAGTAGAACTTCAGAAAGAAAATGGCGTCTATGTTTTACCAGTAGAGTTGGAATAAAAATAGTAGAATACCTATTTGTTAACCTCATAAAAGGATTTTTGATTTGTATTATCGAAATACTGAAAGGGATAAAAACGAAATCGAGAAGAGGCGTACAAATGGAGGAAGTAATCAAGAAAATAAAAGAAATAAAATCGGGTCACGTAGGTATCGTTGTTTATTCACCAGAAAGCCAAAATATTATCGCTTTATATAATGATGATATATTGGTTCCACTAGCGTCTGCCGCAAAAGTGGCAATTGGATTTGTGGTAGCTAAAATGGTTGAAGAGAATCAAGTTCGCTGGAGTGATGAAATCGCAAATATCGTATTTAATCCGAAAGAAGATAGTAAAGAAATATATCCACATCTACAAAAAAGAACTGTATTAACATTAAGAAATGCTGTGGAAGTAATGATTGCATGTCATGACAATTGTATTGCACAATCTGTTGTGAACTTTTGCGGTGGATGGGAAGAAGTAAATAAGAGAATTCAATGTTCCTTTTCAAAGATTAATGTTACGAAAGACCCAAGGGATGTGAAAAACGTTGGGAAATTAAAACAAGTTCTTAAACTTTTAATTCATATATTCCAAGGATATGAATCGGATCCAGTGTTATGGGAACCCATTATAAATGGAATGGTAAGACAACAAGGGAAATATGAGGGAATACGAAGTTACCACTTGGCACATATGACAGGTGGATTGTCTACAGCTGTTATGAATATTGGTATACTAGGAACATTTCATGAAAATCCATTGCTTTATGTAATTGGTGGAATGGAGTTACCAAATCGGTATGAGAATCAAGAAGCTGATATGAAAATAATAGAAACATTACAATGTTTGTATAAAGAGTATACAGGATGCTATTTATAATGAAGAGAAAGGAGAATAGACTTGGAAATTACACAACAAAACAATTCAAAAGACAGCGAGTACATTAAAAATAAAGTAATCCAATACAATATGTCTGTACTACCAGATGAAGTAAAAAGTCCACTAGAACATGTAAGTTTTCTATTAAAAGACAATGCTGGCAAAATATTTGGAGGCATAACAGGCACAATATATTTTTATCACCTCCATATCGATTTTTTATGGGTGGATGAGTCAGTACGTCATGGAGGATATGGTAGTCAACTATTAAATAAAATTGAAGAAATTGCCAAAGAGAAAAACTGTAGGCTTATACTACTTGATTCATTTAGTTTTCAAGCACCTGAATTTTATAAGAAACATGGTTACAGGGAGTTTGGCGTAGTGGAAGATCATCCTAAAGGGTATAGTCAACATTTTTTAGAAAAGCAATTAAAATTGTGAAATAATTATATTATGTAAATTGAATATTGGGAGGTAAATAGAATGTACAATTATACATTTCATCATAAACAACCTATTACTGCAAAAAAAGTGAAGCTACTGTACAATTCTGTTGGTTGGTGGCCTGAAAGAGATGAAGAAGATATTTCTAAAATGTTAGAGAATAGTATAGCGATTGGTGTATGGAAAGAGAAGCAATTAATAGGATTTGCAAGAGCAGTAACTGATGGTGTGTTTCGAGCGTATATTGAAGATGTTGTAGTACATAATAGTGTAAGGAATAAGGAAATTGGTGAGAAAATGATGACAATCTTGCTTCATGAGCTTGCTCATATAGATATTGTAAGTCTATTTTGTGAAGAAAAATTAATAAAATTCTATGGAAAACAACAATTCAAAGCAACGAGGCAAATAGTCATGCATCGTAATCAGCTTACAAGATAAGAGAATACGAGGTGGGAAGGGATCAAAGGAAGCAACACGTACATACTGCTTTTCAAAAAGAAAAGTAACGAAGATTCTCTAGACGGATGGAATGCTACATGTATGAGAATTCATAATAAAATATTTGTAATTGATACACTGATGAATCAAGTACCTGAAACAAATTATTCTTTGCGGACAAGAGTGATGGAAATTATATAATATAGTCTGATGAAGACCAATAGGAGACAGGCCATGAAAGAGAACGAATTGTATGTTTATCACATCGTTACTAGGAAAAAAATGATTCTTGGGCAGATAATTAACTTTGATAAGAACCAAAATAATACCTTATATCGCTTCTTTTTTGAGAGAGAACAATTGAATTCAAAAGGTGAAGACTTTATTCAGATTATACAAGATCATTATACAAATACAGGATTGAACATGAATAAAGAAAATGCCGAAGTAGCGATTAAGTATGTAGACCAAACAATCAGAGCAATTAGAGAAGTGATAGTAGAAATGGTTAGACTACAAGAATATCCTGAATATCCTTCAAGATTGTCTTGCTTATACGCTGCGAAAAGTTATGAAGATGCTTTGAAATGGAAAAAATTATTTGATTCTTATAGTCGGAAAGTTTTGCAGATTGTTAAGCTTCGAGTTATGGGGAATTCTTTTGAGGGTGATGGAAACCTTTTACCAAAGGAAGATGGTGTTCCTTTCTCTCGAAAAATTGAACAAGCTAAAGAATATTGGAAGGGTAATGTAAAAAATGAGCTTCCAGAGCTTTTAATTAATGGGAAAATTGAAGTGGTGGAAATTATTGATGATTTCTCAGCTTAAATTCTAGGAAAGTCTATGAATAAATGAACGAGAGGAAGAAAAATAGTATGTCAAAGTTATTACATGAATTATCTAAATTGAATAGTGAAATATTACGTTCTGAAGTATTAGATCATTTAAAAGTTACTTCAGGAAAATTGGTTGCTTGTGATCCTCTTATTTTTAATAAAAATCACTTCGAACAAACAATTAAGCTAGGTACATATCCAATTATTGCTTGGTGGAACGAGGAAGATGGTGTAATTGCTGGTGCTGAATTGAAAGTATCGGAATCAAAAGCGGTAGAGTGGAAGATGGCAACAAAGCCAGGGCAGAATGTAAGTGAACTAGAGGAAGGCTACATTTTTGGCTATCCAGTTGATACGGGACTAGGGTGTTTTGCAGATGTAGAAGCAATTGATAAGTTAGAAGAAGTAGAAGATAGACTACAACAAGAACTAGGAGACGAATTTATTAGTTTGTATGATGATCTAATAGATGACGTACTAACAGAACATGATGATGAGTGGGGAAATTGTGTAGTGTGTGAGGAAACGGGGAGTAATATTATTATGTTCCGTTCGGGTTATGGTGATGGTTTTTATCCTTCCTATTGGGGGATTGATGAGAAGGGAAATATAGTTTCACTTGTAACTGATTTTCAAGTATTGCATGAGGAATAAATGAATAATGGTATAGGGGCTTTGAACAGTAGAGTAGAATGAGATGTGGAAATCAGAAATACACGCTTAGACGCTGTACATAGATAGAACAATGAGGAGTTTCAATTAGATTATATATCGGAAATCGTGCTGAAAGGGAACATGCACATCACTTTTATAAAAATATGGGGTACAGGTTTTGTGAAAGGTTTGGTGTGATGAGAGAGGATTTAAGAATGGAATATAAACGAAATAGGGTACTGTATGCGGCACTAACCATAATAGTAATTATCTTTGGATTGGGATCAAGAAAGTTCGCGTATGTTTTACCAGATTTATTAAATGCCTATTTAGGAGATGCACTATGGGCGCTGATGATTTTCATTGGAGTTGGATTTCTTTTTCATAAAATGGAGACTAAAAAGATTGCATTTTTAAGTTTACTATTTTGCTATGGGATTGAAATGAGTCAATTATATCATGCGGAATGGATAGATAGTATACGGGCAACGACATTAGGTGGACTTATATTAGGATATGGTTTTTTGTGGAGTGATTTATTAGCGTATACAATTGGAGTTGGAATAGGTATGCTTTTTGAATTCATATTTCGAAAAGTATAAAAGGCTTCGGATTTCATAAAGGGGTATATGTACAATGGAACACATATTAGATATTACAAATTTTTGGTTTCAAGACGAGCAAGTAACAGTAGAAACGACCCAACTGAAAGTAACGAAGATTATAGGGAATAAGTAAAATTATATATTAAAAGAAAAAGTTCAAAAGGCAGTTGTTGGCTGAAAGAAAAGTATTAAATCAATTTGCACAACGTTGGATGAACGACAATGTGCTCACTGCTATCTAGAATCTCAAATCCATCGCACAAGAGATTGATCTTACCCTCGCTCAACTCGCAGTAGCTTGGGTACTACAAAACCAGGACGTTTATAACTTTCCACCGACGATGGAACGACAGAAACACCCATTCCTGTTGCGACTAAATTAACAATAGTTTGCATTTGAATAGCTTCTTGAACAACATTTAAACTTACACCATAATCCAAAAAGTAGCTAACAATTAAATCATAAAAATTTGGACCAAAATGACGTGGAAACAAAATAAATGGTTCATCAATTAACAATTGGAGTGGAATTTCGGGTAATGAGGCGAAAGGGTGATCTTGATGTAAAACCAATCTTAAAGATTCTTCAGCACAAACTTCAGAAGATAGTATCTCATTGTTCTGTTTAGAACGAAAAAATCCAATATGAATTTGTTTTTCATAGAGTGCTTTTAGTTGCTGCTCCGTTGTCATTTCACGTAATATAAGATGGATTTTATGAAATATCGTATTTTCCTAATGTCCATTTTGATCCATCCCTTCTGCTAAAATCCAATAAGGACTTCTCATTTATTATCAAACTCATATAGGTACCTAGTATTTTCGTAGTCATGATTTTTATGTTTTACGGCTCTTTGGTATTAGGGAGAGGAGATGTTTTAGGGTTTATCGACCTGTTCTATAGAATAAGGAAAAAATACCTTTCTTCAAATAACCTGTCAGCTAGTTAAGTAATTACACAAACCCATTTTAACATAAATATCCAACATAAAAATCACCTCAAAGAATAACTAAAGAGGTGATTTTTATCAATCTTTATGATAAACAAGCATACAGGACATAATGTCTCATATGTTGCATATATTGCAATGAAAACAGTACAAGAAAATTTTGTTCCTTGGTTAGCTTCATAAACTGATATGTTAGCAGAAGATTGGGAGGTTATAGAGTTATGGAAAATACGGTAACTCAACAGGATATTGATAATATTTTAGAAAAAACGAAATGGACAGTGGAAGAATTTCATGGTAAATGTACAGTCGTGGTTGCGAAATTGCCAAATGGATTTATTTTAACCGAATCCAGCTCATGTACTAATCCTGCTGATTATGATGTGAATATTGGTATTGAATGTTGTAAAGAACGTATTGTAAATAAAATTTGGGAATTAGAAGGATATAGATTGCAATGTGAGTTAGCTAAATTCGTTTAGTTAGCCACTATTAGTGAAGTGTCCTAAAAAGTTAGACGATTCCTTCCTTAGGTAACTTCTTGGGCATGAACTCGGTATTGTACCGGGCTCATGCCCTTTAGTTTTGTCATAATACTTTTATTCCTTTTTCAGTTGCAATAATTGTTTTATCTACCATGTTAATAAATAGACCAGTTTCAATTACACCCGTTATCATTTTTAACTGCTGATGAGTTTCGAGTGGATTGGCTATTTGATTTGGAAAAATACAATCTAAGATCATATTTCCATTGTCTGTTTTAAATGGTTTATTGTTTTGGATACGTAAAATTGTCTGGCAGCCAAATGATTGAATTCGTTTTGCAGTTTGCTCCCAAGCGAAAGGTACTATTTCAATAGGAAGAGGAAAAATACCTAAATTCGTTACAAGTTTCGATTCATCAGCGACTATGATAAGTTTCTGGGAAGACACAGCAACTATTTTTTCGCGAAGAAGTGCACCACCGCCCCCTTTAATTAACTGTAAATCCGGGTTAATCTCATCTGCACCATCAATGGTGAGATCAAGATAATCTACGTCATTTAAAGAGATTAAGGGGATAGACAGTTGCTCTGCTAATTTTTGAGTTTCTATTGATGTTGGTACAGCTTGAATAGATAAACCTTCATTTACTAGCTGTCCCAATTTTTGTATTGTCCAATATACAGTGGAACCAGTACCAAGGCCGATTTTCATCCCATCTTTTACAAAATCACTAGCATATTCACCAACTAAGCGTTTTAAATGTTTCATTCTGTTGCCTTTTCATTCCACAGGACGCGGCCCAGCATCTAATCCAGAATTTTCAACAGTCAATATTGGGCGAACGGTTAAATCAGTCTGTACACGCATTTGACATGACAATCGCAAATGATCTTCAATTCCTTTTTCGGTAATAGCATTCTTCTCAATATGTGTAGGCTCGTAGAAGTCTCCAGATACGATTTCTACACGGCAAGTCGTACAACGTGCTTTCCCGCCGCAGCGATGAAGAATATGGATATCATTATCTTCGAGTGCTAGTACTAACTTTGTTCCTTCTTTTACATCAAATGTGCCATTACCTACAACAGTTAATTTTGGCATATTCCAGCCTCCTCGTGTAAAATTCTACATAACATATTTATGACCGCACAATTACAAACATAAACATGATTTTTTTTATTTGACCCGTAACTTTTTCATTTGTTCAATCGTTAATTAAGTAAGCGCTGAAAAGGAGTGGTTATTTTGTGCACAAAAGTAACTCAGATGTTAAGAAATCCTATCGATATGAATCATTCAAATAAAAACTTTTTAATTGAAAATTACGCAGAGTTAAAAAGGTACTGTACATTTTTAACCAAAAGTAAATGGGATGGAGAAGATCTTGCCCAAGAAACGGTTTGTAAAGTACTTCAAAAATATGTGGAGAAAGATATTTGTATTACGCTTCTATATAAAATTGCTCGAAATAAATGGCTAGATCAACTAAAAACAAAATCAGTTCAAGAGAAATTAGAGCAGGAGGTTCCATTTGAAGAACCGCATGGTAAAATTGCTGATTTGCATGAGATGGCAGAGAAAGTCTTGTCTTTATTAAATATACAGCAATCCGTTATCTTCTTGTTAAAAGATGTTTTTCAATACAGCTTATCAGATATTGCGGAAATATGTTCAATCTCAGAAGGTGCAGTGAAGGCTTCCTTGTTTCGTAGTAGAAATAGATTGAAAACGGTAAGTGAAGAAGAGAAGATTGAATTAGCCGGGCAGGATGATGACGTTGAAGTAATTGTAACAGCTATTCGTGAACAAAAACCACAATTGTTAACAAAACTTCTTCCGACAATACAGTTTGAACACGTATCACCTAAGCAGCCTGTACTATTATTCAATACAAAAGCACCTTCTTCTTACGGTTATATGCTATGTGCAGCTTAAAAAGTAGATGGAGGGATTATAATGAATGCAATTCCGTATGTTGTAGAACAAACAAAATTAGGAGAACGCTCCTATGATATATATTCAAGGTTGTTAAAAGACCGTATTGTCATGATCGGATCAGAAATTAATGATCAAGTAGCAAGCAGTATCGTGGCACAGTTATTATTTTTAGAGGCAGAAGATGCGGAGAAGGATATTTTTCTTTATATCAATAGTCCAGGAGGCTCAACTACAGCGGGATTTGCGATATTAGATACAATGAATTTGATTAAACCCGATGTTCAAACACTTTGTATGGGATTCGCAGCGTCATTTGGAGCCTTATTGTTACTCGCTGGAGCAAAAGGAAAAAGGTTTGCGCTTCCAAATAGTGAAATTATGATTCATCAGCCACTTGGCGGAGTAAAAGGGCAAGCGACGGAGATTGAAATAACTGCAAAACGAATATTAAAGTTAAAACATGATATTAATAAAATTATATCGGATCGAACAGGTCAACCAGTTGAAAAGGTAGCGGAGGATACAGAAAGAGATTACTTTATGACTGCAGAAGAAGCGAAAGTATATGGTATTGTTGACGCTGTTATTGAAAAAAAATAACTTAAAATAGGCCAGAGAATATATGATTCTCCGGCCTATTTTTATGCCATAAATCAATCTTTTGTCCATTCATCAACTAATGCTTGATTCTGTTTAATCCATTTTCGTGCAGCTTCTTCAGGGTCCTTTGTTTTATTTAACATCACCATTAAAGTACCAAGTTGTTCGTCATTCATTTTCCATCTATCGAAATATTTCACAATCTCTGGATAATCTTTTTCAAAACCTTTTCGTACAGAGTAATAAATGTCGTCTTTTTCACCATATACTTTTTTAGGGTCTTTTAAATATTTCAAATCAAATTCTGAAAAGCCCCAGTGTGGATTCCAAAGCGTTACAGCGATTGGTTTCTTTTGCGTATAAGCCTTTTTTAGCTCACTCATCATTGCCGCTTCCGAAGATTGGACAAGTTTTAGCTTGATATCATATTCTTTCATTGCTTTATCCGTTAAGTTCATAAGGCTACTACCAGGTTCAATCCCTACAATTTTGTTGTTCAATTCATCCTTATGGGCGTTTAAATCTTCGATGCTGTTAATATCTTTCATATAAGAAGGAACAACCAATCCAAGTCCAGTGCCCTCATACCATTTCGATTTTAACACAATGTCATTTTTATACCGATCATTTAAGGGCTTATCGGTAACCGGAAGCCATACTTCTAAATTTGCATCAACATCGCCGCGAGCGACACCAGTCCAAATGGCTGCTTTTTCTAAATACATGAGTTCAACTTTATAGCCTTTTTGTTCTAATAAAACTTTCCACATATTTGCAGCCGCAATATTTTCCTTCCAACTTGTTACACCAAGTTTAATTTTCCCTTTCGTATTTGCATTTGTAGCATTACAAGAGGCAATAATCATACTAATAAATAACAAAATACTTATAAGCCATATTTTCCGTTTCATTGAATCCTCCCGTTTCATAAATAGAAATTTTCATTTCGTTTTGGATCGCGTTGTTAGTAGGAATAAATCTATAAGTGAACCTTCTTATTATGAACGGAAACAAGAATTTTAAAAAAATCCTCTTTATGTAATATTTCTGTTTAAAATCGTTACACTATGTGAATAGATAGGCAGAAAAGGAGTCGTTTTATGGAAAATACAAAAGTACGTGTAGAAAACGTAACAAAAGTATTTGGAAAAAATCCTCAAAGAGCAGTCGCCTTATTAAAAGAAGGAAAAAGTAAATCAGAAATATTGAAAGAAACAGGAATGAACGTTGGGGTGAAAAAGGCAACGTTTGAAGTATATACCGGAGAAATTTTTGTCATTATGGGGCTATCTGGGAGCGGAAAATCAACTCTTGTTCGTATGCTCAATCAGCTTATAAGGCCAACAGCAGGGCACATATACATAGACGGGGAAGATATCGCAACAATGGGGAAAGAAGCGCTTAGGAAAGTCAGAAGAACGAAAATGAGTATGGTTTTTCAAAAGTTTGCACTGTTCCCACATCGTACCGTCTTACAAAATGTTGCCTATGGATTAGAAATACAAGGGGTTCCAGTAGAAGAAAGAGAAGCAAAGGCACTAGAATCACTTAAATTAGTAGGATTAGATCATCATAAAAATAGTTATCCAGGGCAACTAAGTGGTGGAATGCAGCAGCGCGTTGGAATTGCCAGAGCTCTTACAAATGATCCAGATGTTCTACTTATGGACGAGTCATTTAGCGCATTAGACCCACTCATTCGAAAAGAGATGCAAGATGAATTGTTAGAGCTGCAAGATAAGATGGAAAAAACGATTATTTTTATTACACATGATTTAGATGAAGCGCTACGAATTGGGGATCGTATCGCATTAATGAAAGACGGAGAAATTGTGCAAATTGGTACTCCAGAAGAAATTATGATAAGCCCAGCCAATGAATTCGTAGAGAAATTCGTTGCTGATGTGAATTTAGGGAAAGTGATTACTGCTGAATCTATTTTGAAAAGACCAGAAACATTACTAATTGACCGCGGACCACGTGTAGCACTACAAATTATGAGAAATGCAGGTGTGTCCACTGTATATGTTGTAAATAAAAAACATGAATTTTTAGGTATTTTAACGGCTGATGATGCCAGTAAAGCTGTTCAAAAACAATGGCCAATCGCAGATTTACTCTTGAAGGATATTCCGCATGTTTATTTAGATACATTATTGGAAGAAACATATGCAAAAATGGCGGAAATGAAGCTGCCGTTACCAGTAATTGATGAAAAGAAAAGGTTAAGAGGCATAATAAAACGGGAAAGTGTCATTCAAGCCCTCGCAGGAAATATTGAAGAAGAGGTGAATGACGGTGAATAGTATTCCGCGTATTCCTTTAGGTGAATGGGTTGATGCATTCGTTGCTAGTTTATATGCGAATTTTGAAGGACTGTTTAGAGGGTTTTCATATGTCATTGGTGGTTTTGTTGATTTACTTACAAATTTCTTAACATTGATTCCAGCATTTTTAATGATTATAATCGTATGTTTTCTCGTTTGGTATACAACAAGGAAAATATCTTTAGTGGTATTTGCGTTAATCGGCTTATTATTTATTCTAAACATTAACTATTGGGGACAAACGATGCAAACATTGGCGCTTGTTCTCACATCAGTCATTATTTCCATTATTGTCGGGATTCCAATAGGTGTGTTAGCATCCCAAAATGAACGGTTTTCAAAAATATTAAAACCAACATTAGACTTTATGCAAACAATGCCGGCGTTCGTATACTTGATTCCAGCGATTACATTTTTCGGAGTAGGCGTTGTTCCTGGTATTATCGCTTCTGTTATTTTTGCAATGCCACCGACAATTCGTTTTACGGATTTAGGAATTAGACAAGTACCAGAAGATTTAATTGAAGCTGCAAATGCATTTGGTTCAACTACATCGCAAAAGTTATTTAAAGTTCAGTTACCTCTCGCAACGGGAACTATAATGGCTGGTGTAAACCAAAGTATCATGCTGTCCTTATCAATGGTTGTTACAGCTTCACTTGTAGGAGCACCGGGGCTTGGTGTAGATGTATATCGTTCTGTAACGCAAGTTAACATTGGAATGGGGTTTGAAGCTGGACTAGCTATTGTAGTCATTGCGATTGTATTAGATCGGATTACGCAAGGGTTTCACCGGAAAAGAAAAGGTTAAATAAAAACACGCATCATAATGGATCTTCTCATATACGATGCGTGCTTTTTATTGTGATGAAAGATCGGAAAAGATTACATACGAACAATTACCGAACCTCCACCCGGGGCACAAACTTGATTTTGTTGTTGTTCCATCGATTTGATTAATTGGTTGTTTTTTTCATTAACGCGATTAATTTTGCTAATTGATTTTCAAGATTCGTCATTTGCTGCTTCATATAATAAGAATCGTTAGGAAGCGGTGGTGTAGTTCGTACAGCTTGGTTTTGATGGGGGATAGGTAGGTGATTGAAATGTGAATTCATATAGGGGTGCATGGGATTTCTTCCTCCTTCAGTAAAAGATGGCTTTCTATAGTAAATGCCTATATACGTGTAAAGGTGACTTGTGAAAAATAAGGTAATAAGTGCGAAATACGAGATCATTTTGATTTTCATTTCTGTAAATGAATAACCAAAAAAAATCTGATATTTAGGAAAAATCTAACTTGTATTCCGTTTTTATGATATTATAAAATATAAATTTAAGGAATGTGAGGGATGCATATGTCTATTCAAAACTTCTCTGAAGAAAGCTGTTTCATTTGTCAAAAACATAACGGAAATATTCAAGTACCTGGTGGGACAATTTATGAAGATAACCTTGTATATGTAGGACATGTCTATTGGGAAGAGGACAAGACGTATCTCGGATATGTAATGATTGATATAAAAAGACATACGCCAGGATTAGCTGAATTAACAGAAGAAGAAGCGAAAGCTTTTGGTTTAATTACGAGCAGAGTAAGCCGTGCATTAAAAGAATGCGAGGGTGCAGAACATATTTATGCTTTCGTTTCTGGTAATGGAGTAAATCATATGCACATGCATATAATTCCACGTTATCCAAATACACCAAAGGAATTTTGGTCACCAACTAAGGTAGCAAATTGGGAAGGTGCACCATATGGACAAGAAGAACAAATACAAAAACTATGTGAAAGAATACGAACATATATGGTGAATGAGTATGCATACAACAAATAATACACAATATTCATGGGTTGGTAGTGACGAAATGTATTTAGGGGAAATTTCAGTTCAGCAACATGGTGAGATAGTGCTTGGCAGATATGGTGGGAATAAGAGTGCAGGCGCAAAGAAGAATGAAGACGGTGCTTTCGTTTGGTCAAATGGAAACTGGGAATTTGCGATGATATTAGATGGTCACAATAGTGCAGAAAGTGTTGCTTTAGTAGTACATACAATAAAAAATGAATATGAAAATATAAAAGCTTTATTAGAAAAGCCTGTTGAAACGGTATTTCGATCTGTTGAAAATCATTTACTCGCACTTTTTCAATCAAATTCATTTAAACAGTCGTGCCAGCAAGTAAAAGGTGAAACAGCTTGCTTAATATGTGTAAGAAAAGAAAATTATATTTGGTGGTTTTCTATAGGAGACTGCCTCGTTTATGTATTTCATGAAGAATTACATAAGTTAGGACAATATATGCTGAACCAACGTCATTTTTATGAATGGATTGGGCATGTGAATACATTTTCTTTACCAGTCCCGTGTTATTCTTCTGGTATTCGAGAACTACGTACAGGAAGAAATAGAATCATAATGGTAACAGATGGTGTACTAGAATGCGGAGAACGCCGTTATGAAAATCCATTTTATTTGTATAAAGATATGTATGAAAATAAACCAGAATTAACAAAATGTGTTCAAGATGTCTTAGAACATGTTCATCATCAACTTGGACGAGATAGTGCCACGATAATGAGTTGGGATTATGATAATCGTGTGTATGCTACTTATCCGAGCGATCAACCGGAGAAAATCCGATCTGTAAATTCAGTACAACAGAGAGAGGAAAAATGAAAAGGCTGTTATTACGTTCAGAAGCGATTATTATGAATGGAGATCATTCTAAAGTTCTTGTTTAGTGTGACAAGCAAGAAACATTTTATCGCTTTCCGGGTGGATCGATTGAATTCAGTGAAACAGCATGTGAAGTGATTATAGTAAATTACAGGGAAGTGGAGAATGGATGTCTCTCACTAAAGTGATTGTGTTGACTCTACTTGTATTCTTGTTTTGTTTAATTATTACATTATTTCATGATATATGTATTCCAACCTGTTGGTTAAAAGAGTAAAATAATAAGAGTCGTTATCACAATTTCAATGTGTATAACGACTCTTATTTATTAGTAGTCCTCTGCATTACATCTTCTTAAGACTTCTCAAAACAAGAAACTCCCACACTCTCCACGGAAGAAATTTTTTCGCAACCATCATCAATTTTACACCTTTTCCAATTGGATATCGTAATGTTGCCGTTTTTGTTTCAGCAATTGCTACAATCTTTTGAGCAACATCTATCGGATCGCCAAATGTTTCACTGCTACTATTCATATGATTCTGTATTTTATCCATATATTCTTTATAGGGAGAGGTTGTTTCTACATAATTTTCTGCAAGTTCTTTACCAACTTCCCATATGTTTGTGTTATAGGAACCGGGTTCGATTAATGAAACATCTATTCCATACGGTTTTACCTCTAGGCGCAGGGATTCACTCCAACCTTCTAATGCATATTTGGAGGAAACGTAAGGAGATAAACCAGGAAAACCAACTTGGCCACTAATACTACTTACATTAATAATTTTTCCACTTTTTTGTTTTCGCATATACGGTAATACAATTTGAGATATTGATATTGCTCCAAACACATTCGTTTCAAATTGTTTGCGATATTCTTCTATTGGAATTTCCTCTATAAATCCACTGCTCGCATATCCCGCGTTATTAACGAGAAGATCTACTTGATTTAATTCTTTTAAAAACAATTGAAATGCCTGTATAGATTTTTGATCTGTAACATCTAATTGATGAATTTTGATATTTTGTTTTAAATGTAATGCAGTAGCTTGAGATAATAATTCTGCTCGTTTATCAAGGTTACGCATTGTAGCGATGACGAAATAGTCTTTCTTTGCAAGTTCAAGGGTAGTTAAAAGGCCAAATCCACTGGATGCACCTGTAATAATCGCGATTTTACTCATTTTTCGCTCACTTTCTTTTTTCTTACATCATAACGATTTACGTGTAGAAAATCTATCATTCTCTTACATCACATCGTCAAGCATAGATATTGTTTCTTTACATACATTTGTTATTGATTACTATATAGCTTGCCAGTCCTTTATTTGTCCGCAAATTGAAACTCAAATGTCCCCAAAAAGAATGCTTCAAAGATATATTGAATCCAATCTGAAATTTATAGATGAAAATTGAAAACATATATTCGCTGTTATAGAAATTGTTTCGAATGAAAGAACAGATGAAGGGAAACTTCGGTTTGCAGCAGACCATACTAAAACTATTTTTCTTCCTATTGGAAATATTCTACGTTTGGGCATGCAGAAGGAGGGTTTCGAGAGTTTTTCACATCGTCCTTAAGGGTGATGGCGTTAGCCTAGAGCTAATGAGAAATTCCGATCTTAACGTTAAAGATTACACGAAAGAACTTATCAAGATCTTTGAGCGGGCAATTCAAAAGTAACGTATTACCTTAAGGAGGGGGAAGGACATGATATTTTATGAGGTTATTTGTTTTTGTTGTAAAAATGTATTTCGGGTATATGAAGGAACTGAAAAATATAAGAAATTCAAGGAAGACCAGAAAGGTAAATATTGCTGTGACGAATGTAATCATAAAATACAGCTTGAAGCAATAAAACATTTTTTTAGATAGTGATAATAGCTACTTATTCTTAACTGATGGAACCTATGATAAACTGAGATTATCAAGATTTACCATTTAGGACAATATCTTATCGAACAAATTGGTGGGGGGTATTTAGCTAGAATTGCAGTAAATTATTAAGGGCTTTAGCTGTTTTATTTTTCTAAATCAACTTAATGTAAAAGGGGTATATTATGATTATTAGCAAACAAGAGTTTGACGTAAATGGGATAATGTATACTATTAGATCTGCAATGGATAAAGATGCAAAAGACTTATCAGAGTTAAGATTACAGATTGATGGAGAGACTGAAAATTTGGATAGAGAAAAAGGAGAGGGATTCATAGATACAAAGGGGTTTGAAGAGATTATACAAACAGACACTGAAAGTCCAAGAAACCTATTTTTAGTTGCTGTAGTGAATAACAGGATTGTTGGTTTTTCAAGGTGTGAGGGAGTGAATTTAAAGCGATTCTCGCATAAGGTAGAATTTGGAGTATGTGTATTAAAAGAGTTTTGGGGATATGGTATCGGTAAAAACCTTTTAAAAGAATCTATCTCTTGGGCTGACAGCAACGGGATCAAAAAGATTGCTTTGAATGTTTTAGAAACAAACGGTAAAGCAATTAAATTGTATGAAAAACTTGGTTTTGAAATAGAAGGAATATTAAAAAATGATAAAAGGCTTGCTGATGGTAAATACTATAATACTATTATTATGGGAAGATTTAATGGAGAATAGCTTATGGAATTACATATAGACGTTTCTAAGCGAGTAAAATAAAGTAGAAACATAGGCGAAAAGGAGTGAGAATCTTGCAACTAGGAACAAAATTATGCATTAGTATCGTGTCCACTGTTTTGTTCATTATAGCAAGCACAATATTTTTTCTAAATAATCATCCGATGAAATGGTTATGGATTTTTATTGCAGTGAGTTCTATTGCGCAAAATGTAGTGATATATAGAAAATACAAAAGTATTCATTAAAATATTGGAATTGTTAACATGTTTGTGTCATCTTCCTGATTTTATTGGAAACGTTTTTATGGGGTTTTATAATAAAATTATATTTCCTCGCACGAGCTCCTAAAAATGAATCTCCAACAATGAAGAAAAGGGAGATGATTTATTACAGTACGGATTTAGAGGCCAGATGGAGGTACCTAGATATAATTAGGATGGATGCTAGGGAAATGTATCACCTGTGGCAAAGTTATTAGATGTTCCGTCTAGTACGTTTTATAAACGAATGCAACGGTTCCAATTGTAAAGAAGTAGATGTCGGTAAATCTACTTCTTTTGTATGTAGATGCATGTTCTGTCGGAATATGCGCTTACCGGGGAAATAGTAGAATGAAATGATTTCTATAGAGAGGGGAAATCTTTTAAGTTGGTCAACGCGATAAAGTCTACTACTTTACGGTTTAATGATAGTTTTCTTTAAGAAACTTTGAAATCATATGGTATTCATTCCATACTCGTTTCCTACCGATATCTGTTAAGTACCATGTTTCTTTCGTAAGATTTCTATGATCTTGTAAAGGAAGAACATCGATAGTCATGTCATTTGTAGCAAACGCGGTCGCTATAAGCAAGAATCTTTTCATAAAAAAAGTTTTTCCCGCTAATAAAATATTTTTGTTTTCGGTTGTTTTTGATAGAAGAAGCATTGCGTTTTTTATAACATCATTAGCAGTATTAGCTTCTCCTGTTATTGGAATAACGAGTTCTTCAGGAATTCCTGATTGAACTAGGACTTCTTTATGAAAAGTAAACTCATTTGCATTTAAAAATGTATTATGTACACTGGGAATCATAATGGTTTTAAAGCTTTCCTCATGAAATAATGTGATAATTTGTTCATTTAATTCAGTGTAATGACCAGGATGATAGAGAACAGCATCTGGATTAGGAAATTTATATTGTCTTTCTATAAAAATCATTTCACTTAATAGAGTAGTAAATTGGTTATTCATAATATACATACCTTTCTTAAGAAATATTTATATACCTTTGAGTTATTCGGTGCCATAAATATTTTTCCTTTAGCTCACATAAATAAAGAAAAAATAAAGGAGAATCTGTCAAAACGTGCGCTTACCAGGGAAATAGTAGAAGTGTTTATAATGAAATTTCCTAGAAGTAATGCGAAAGGAGCGTTATAAATGAAGTATATAGAGGTTGGAATCGGAAATAGATGGTTTATTCGAACAGAAATAGAACGAGAAGATGGGACTGAATTTGAGCAAAAAGGAGTTGTGAAACCTATTTGTTTTGAATCATGCTATTTACGAGTTTGGTTTCGAAAAAATTGTTTTATATTAGACTCAAAAGAAGGATTTAAGAAATCAAAAAAGAAGCGGGATGAATATAAGTTTATTTTGGGAATTGTGAGTAGGATATAATAAAAAAGATGTCTAATTGAAGTTTTTTTTTGAAATAGGAGGTTAAGATGCAAATAATTCATAGAATCCTTGTAAATTAAGGGTTCTTTTTTAATAGATAGGGAATATTACAAGCTTCCATACTTTAAAATAAATGAAATACCACAGTTAGCTTTGTTATATCTTAAAAAATATCTTATGATTATAATTGAATTTAAAAATAACTAAGATTTACAATTTAGGGAGAATTAATATGATTATATGGAAAATGATAGAACAATTTGCTTTATATGATTTACACAAGAAAAAAAGTAAGGATTTACAATTTGATCGAAATTTTCCTAAACTAGAAGGTGAAAAGAGGATAGAGGAGTTTTATAAATTATATCCAGCTGCTATTGCCTTTAATTCGCATGAATTACAGTACGGAAGATATGAAATAGGGGAATTTAAATATGAAAGTGCTATTCAATCTGACCATTTAAATAATGATATTGTAAAGGGAGAGGCCTATTTAAATACAAATAAAGAAGTTCCTAATGTTATTTTTGTTCATGGTTGGCGAATGGAATCAAATGACCGAGTTAAAAATATTTTTCATAAACGAATTATGGATTTAGGATGGAATATGTATTATTTTACACTTCCATATCACTTTGAAAGAAAACCCGAGGAATCTCTATACAGTGGCGAATATATGATTAGCGCAAATATTCAACGAACCATTCAATCGGTCCAACAAGCTGTAGTTGATTTAAGAGCATTAATCGACTGGATAAAAAGGAATAAGAAAGGACAAATAGTATTAATAGGTATTAGTTTAGGTGGGTTTATAACAAATTTAACGGCTCTTGTTGAGAGTAACATTGATGTATTAGCTTCTATACTCTATGCTAACCAATTGTCCTATTCAATATGGAATACAAGTCCTGGGAAATTCATTAAAGCTGATTTACAACATCATGGTGTCACATACGAACAATTAATCCAATATTGGAAGGTTACGGAGCCTAGTCAAGCGCTACCAAAGGTGAATAAAGAAAACATTCTATTACTATCAGCAAAATATGATCAATATGTACATTTTCAGGATACTGAGTATTTATGGACTTCTTGGGATAAGCCAACTAGATATATTTATAATTCTGGTCACGCAGGAATTGTACTTAATCGTAATAAAATTGCTACTGATACACTGGGATTTATTTGTAGTCGAATAATGAGAAAGTAGTGTGATCGTATTTGTAACATTAAGATGGATAATGATTCATTCATTATAAACAAAAAAATGCGCGCTTACTCTTAATATGAGAAAAATTAAGATTTCTTATATAGTCCTGAGGTATACATCTCTGTTAGTGTAAATACAATTTCCTCTACATCTATTTCCTTCTCATTTCGAACAATTTCCCATAGAAACATTTCGTTCATAGAGAACCAACCACGTGCTACTATTGCTTTATTTAATTCATTTCGTGCCAATCCATTTTCCTGAGAATAGGTGATATCTTGCATAATTCGATTTATAAAACGTTCTTGAATATCATTCCACTTTCGTTGAATTTCTTTTGACGCACCGATAGCCTCTTCAACGACTTGTAATATATTTCTTTCTTCTTCAGTTATTTGTAAAAAAGCTCGCGTTTGATTTTGTATCATACTGTGAGCTTCTTTTTTTGTTTTAGGCGAAAAGGAACGTTCGGCAATTTGATAAAAGCGGTTCATAATATCTTCCATAAGGATAATAAGGAGCTCATCTTTATTTTTAAAATATACATATGCCGTACCATAACCAGTTTCAGCATGTTTAATAATTTGAGAGATTGTTGTTTTGTGAAATCCGTTTTCTAAAAAAACATTGCGGGCAGATTTTAATAATTTATTTCTCGTTTCTATAGATCGCTGTTGTCTTGTTGAAAGAAGACCTTTTTCCAAACTGGACACTCCTTTATACTGAAATATCTGAAAATATATTTTTATTCTAGTTGAATCGAGTACAAAAAGTCAACTGACATAATATCATTGACGTTATGTCAATTTTGATGTTATATTTCAATTAGTTGGAATAAAAAGAAAATTAAGAGAAGGTGAAAGAATGTATCGAGAGCCATTTGAACCATCTTGCGACTATGCGATTGAATGTGATAAATATGATGAACTTGCTAATTTTCAAAAAGAATTTTATAAGAAAGTAGATACAATATATTTAGATGGTAATTCATTAGGATTACTTTCAAAAAGAGCGGAAAAATCTTTACTTACTATGCTAGATTCATGGAAAGAGTATGGTATTGATGGGTGGACAGAAGGAGAACATCCTTGGTTTTTTCTCTCTGAACAATTAGGTGAATTAACTGCTCCTCTTGTTGGTGCTTTACCTGAAGAGGTAATTGTAACCGGTTCCACGACAACGAATATTCATCAAGTCATTGCGACGTTTTATGAACCGAAAGGAATTCGCACAAAAATTCTTGCAGATGAATTGACATTCCCATCAGATATTTATGCGTTGCAAAGCCAAATCCGTTTAAAAGGATTAAATCCAGATGAACATCTTGTACGAGTGAAGAGCAGGGATGGTAGGATGCTTCAAGAGGAAGATATTATTGAGGCGATGACTGATGATATTGCGTTAATTTTATTGCCTGCAGTGCTATATCGAAGTGGGCAAATTCTTGATATGAAGCGATTAACAGCTGAAGCGCACAAACGTGGTATCCATATTGGTTTTGATTTATGCCATTCCATCGGTTCAATCCCGCATGACTTTAAGGGATGGGATGTTGATTTCGCAGTATGGTGTAATTATAAATATTTAAACGCAGGGCCTGGTGGTGTTGCTGGATTATATGTAAACAAGAAACATTTTGATCGTCTTCCTGGGCTTTCTGGCTGGTTTAGTTCGAGAAAAGATAAGCAATTCGATATGGAACATACATTAATGGCAGCTGAACACGCCGGGGCATATCAAATTGGTACACCTCATGTGTTAAGTACAGCGCCGCTAATTGGTTCTCTTGAGATTTTCAAAGAAGCTGGCATTGAAAGATTACGAGAAAAATCATTACACATTACTCGTTATATGCTAGATTTAATCAACTATGAACTGAATGGGCTTGGATTCACAATTGGAAATCCATTAGAGGACGAGAAACGCGGGGGACATATTTATTTAGAGCATCCCGAAGCTACGCGTATATGTAAAGCATTAAAAGCAAATGGAGTTATTCCTGATTTCCGTGCACCAAATGGAGTTCGCCTTGCGCCGGTTGCTTTATATAACACGTATGAAGAAGTGTGGAAGTCTGTGCAAATTTTGAAGAAAATCATGAAAGATGAAGAATATAAAAAATTTGAAAATAAGCGAGAGGTTGTGGCATAAGCGATGAAAGAATCTGATTGGATTGATATTTCACAACCATTAAATAATGATATCGCGACATGGCCAGGAGATACGCCATTTTCATACGAAGTCTCATGGTCAAAAGAACAAAGCGGATCTGTTAATGTTGGAAAATTAACGATGAGTATTCATACAGGTACGCATATTGATGCGCCATTTCATTTTGATAATAACGGAAAAAGAGTACTAGATTTAGATGTTAACGTCTATGTTGGTAAAGCTCGAATTATAGATGTATCAGGTATCGAAAGTATTGGCGCAAAAGAATTAAAAAAATTCCCTTTAGATGGAATAGAGAGGTTATTACTTCGGACTTCTTCACATGGAAATGCACAGGAGTTCCCGCAAGTAATTCCGTATTTACGTGCTGATATTGCACCATTTCTTTCGAAAAAAGGCATTCGATTAATCGGGGTAGATGTACCTTCTGTGGACCCATTAGATGATAAAGAATTAGCAACCCATCATCAATTATTTAAACACGGTATTCATATCTTAGAAAATGTTGTATTAGACCATGTACAAGACGGAGATTATGAACTGATTGCCTTGCCACTTGCATTGACAGATGCGGATGGTAGTCCGGTTCGTGCAGTTTTAAGACCACTATAAGAGCAAGCAGATGATGCATAGAAGGGGTGTTCATTTTTATGAAAGAAAATGAAAAAGTAATTATGGAAAAGGGAATTCATACGGATTTTAAAGAAAATATGACATACGGAGAGTATTTACAATTAGATAGTTTGTTAGGAAGTCAAAAAAGATTATCTGATCACCATGATGAAATGTTGTTTATTATTATTCACCAGGCAAGTGAACTGTGGATGAAACTCATTTTACATGAACTTAACGCAGCGATTGAATCGATTCAAAATGAAAGGTTAGCACCGGCATTTAAAATGCTTGCACGCGTTTCAAAAATTCAATCGCAAATTATTCAATCTTGGGATATTCTTGCAACGCTTACGCCATCTGAATATATTGAGTTTCGTGATTCACTCGGTCAAGCATCGGGATTTCAGTCCTATCAATACCGTATGATTGAATATGCACTTGGTTATAAAACGCCTCATGCATTAAAAATTTATGAAAAAGATCCAGAGTTACATGCTCGTTTGCATAAAGCGCTTCATTCAGCAAGTCTTTACGATGTTGCAATTCAGGCGCTTGTAAAAGAGGGATTCCCAATCAATCCAAATGTTTTAAATCGTGATATTACACAGCCTTATGAAGAAGATGCGACAGTTGAAGCTGCATGGTTAGAAGTGTATGCAGATGTAAAAAAATATTGGGATTTATATCAACTGGCTGAAAAGTTAATCGACATTGAAGATTGGTTACAGCAGTGGCGATTCCGCCATATGAAAACAGTAGAACGTATTATTGGACATAAAATGGGAACAGGTGGATCATCTGGTGTTTCTTATTTAAAACGTGTTCTTGATCAACGCTTTTTCCCAGAGCTTTGGAATGTGAGAACGAAATTGTAAAAAAGTAGCAAAAAGATGATCGAAAGAACATAACCATTAAGTTAACAAAAATGAGCCCGATACTGAAAGCATCGGGCTTATTTTTGTTAGATATAGAATACAAGCTTTTACATTTGGTATACTCAAATAAGACTTTAATTTATGTGATTTTTTAAGAGTTGTATGGAAGGGAATTTTGATATTTTTGAGTGATATCAAATGGTAACTATTTGGTATACAGGTGTATTTTTAACCATTTTATGATAGGTCTTGAAAAATCTTACAAAAATAAAAATCATATTTCTACATGATGTAAACAATAAGTTGTATATATTTGGAAAATAAGTATATGTGATACACGTTGCAATTAATTCATGCTATAATCTGTTACACATCTCACAATTAAAGGAGTATTCTATGAATAATTTCCCTAAAAGTTTATTGGTTTTATTTCTAATCGTAATATGTAGTTGTATTCTTTTAGGTATGTAAACATAGAAAAAAGGAAGTAAATTTTAATCATTTACTTCCTTTTTTCTGTAGGGAAACTATCGTGTTCATAAGCTGTTTAGTACATCAAAAGATACTATAGCATTCATCTTTTTTATTACATCCCTAGAGCAAAGCAATTAGTAACGTTAAATTAATCAACAAAAAAATTAAAAAATACCATTAAAGAAAAAAAGGTTCACTATTTCACAGTAGAATAGTAAAGACTATTAGAAGAAAGCAAGTGTTTGGAGGAACGAATATTGGATTTTTACATGCTAGAAAATATGTTTAAAAGTAAGAAAGTAAATACATTTCTCGTTTATCAACAAGGTGAGTTAACAACCAAATATTATAAAACAAAAGAATGTGCAAACAATTTATATAAAATTAATTCTATTACTAAAAGTATCGTGTCGATTTTAATCGGTATAGCAATAGATAAAGGATACATAAGTGATATACATACTTCTATAGCAAAGTGGATTCCACATGTACCGAAAGAAAAGAAGGGATTAACCATTTATCACTTGCTGACAATGACAACTGGTGAAGAATGGAAGGAGTTTGGTAATGGAGTTGTATTTCCAAACGATTTTGTGGAATCAGACAATTGGATAAAATACATTTTACAGAAACCATTAATAGAAGAGATAGGAACGAAAATGAATTATAATTCAGGTTCTTCCCATTTGTTAAGCTATATCCTACAAGTTGCAACTGGAAAGACAACGGAGCTGTTTGCAAAGGAATATCTATTTAATCCTTTACAAATTACCGAATATGAGTGGCAACAAGATCCACAAAATATTTATGTTGGTGGATTTGGTGTGAAAATGAAAGGGGAGGATTTGTTAAAAATAGGATTATTATGTCTACAGAATGGATTTTGGAGCGGAGAAAAGATTGTATCCTCAAGTTGGATTGAACAATCGAGTAAGCCGCGTTTTTTAACATACGAGCATGTTGGGGCATATGGCTATCACTGGTGGATATTAGACAATGAAAGATTTCACATACCGTATTATATATTTTTTGCAATGGGATATGGTGGGCAATATATTATCATTGTTCCGCAGTTAGAACTTGTGGCAGTAATAAGTAGTCAAATGCCAAAGCGCGGATTAGTACCACTTAAATTATTTATCGAGTATTTAGAAGAGATACATAAACATACATAAATTTTAGATTGGGCTTTAAATCCCATACCCATCAAGTTAATGGTGAGTTTGAAATTTATGGCTCAAATCTTCGGTCTTTCTCATTTAGTTGGTGCTGTAATACTGTTTGTTTTATATATAACTAACAAGAATTCTATGATACGAGTAGAATACGTACTAGGCTATGTAATGGTAGTTGTTTTCTTTACTATGATGTTTGGCTTGAGAATCGTAAAGAGATTTGATCAGTAATTGGGGTACAGCCGAGATACGTGTAAAAATAGGTCATAGACTTACTTTTATTTCTAATTTCATTTGAAATCGGATTTTTTGTTTTTTATAAAAAGGAGTAAAATGGTGAAGGTTAAAGAGAATAGAAAATTTAGGCGATCTTTTAAAACAATGTTGAAATTATATAACTTTTAAGGGAAGACATTTTGACTTCCCTTAATTCGCTTTTAAAGAAGATTATACATCAATCATTTTTTATTTTATTATCATTTAACGTATATATGACTTTTCAGCCATTGTCTGAAATACTGCAACTGTTCCTCAGTATGGAAATAGTGTTCTCCATTCTCCATTACTTGCAAATTACAGTTAAAACGTTTATTAAATTCAGATACAACGTCAAACTCACATAAGTTATCTTCTGAACCATAGAGAATTGAAGTTGGATTATTCCAAGCAACAATAGGATGTTCTTTCACATAACAGTAGTAATCCCAATAGAGAGTTTGTCCAATAGGTGTAGAAATTTCTTTCTCTATTTTTAGTCTACTCTCACTTACGTTAAACCATGTCATCATATTATTTATGATACGTTCCATATTTACCACAGGAGAGAGAAACAAGCACTGCTTCAACGGCTCATGACTATATTCTAATAGACTAAAATACGCTCCCATGCTACAAGCAAAAATGCTTATATTATTTGATAACGATTTTGCATAGGTCATAATTGTATTAAGGTCTTGGACACAGTTTTGAACTTTGTAAAGATAGGTATCATCCTTACGGTCACCATGTTGAGGTAAATCAAAACTAAGCACTTGATAACCTACTGCTGTTGCTTCTTCTGCAAATACAATAATTGAGTTATCTGCCTTGTTTGACATGTTACCATGCACCACCACAAATAACTTATCTGATTTGTCACCCCACAAAACCGCTGGAATATTTTCTATTTTAAAATTATTTTTCATCATTACAATTTATCCTCCATGAAATACAAATAATTCGTCATTCCTAATATTACAAATGTATATACCTAAATAAATATTGGCTCTCTTTCTTTAAAATCTGTTATTCTTGTATAAGCATGGGCTACATTGCATTGAACCATAAAGTTCTTGATTTTAACAACTTCTTTGTCAGTTTCAAATAATTGTAGCCATTTAAACCAATACAAATAGTTGCTGATATATTTAGTTGCAACACCATTAAACTTATTCATCCACTTTTTTAATTTGCTGTGTACAGCATTAATGTGTTGAATATGGTAAATTCCTTCTTTATGTTTTCCTCTTTTATGAGATTTTCTCGGCGTTTTAGAAGGTTTTGTACCTTTGAAACTCTCTGCAAAGAATACTTCATCAGCCTCAATTACACCCTCAACAGAGCCTACACCCAAAAATGACCTTATACAATCAAGTATTTTGTGTCTCCAAAAGAAACTTGTTGCAATATTAATCTCTACAATTGTAGCACTCTTTCTAATGGAAAAACCTGCAATCATACATTTAGCGTATTTAAGCCAATTATCTAATGTTTTCTTGCTTTTGTAAGTGGCAGAGTTTGTGAAGTCAGTAAAATTCTTATTACAGGATTTACAAATATATCGTTGCTTCCCTTTATACTTGCCGTTTCTTGATACAGTTTCAGCATTTGTGGGCAGATTTTTCCCTTGGCAAATCTAAATCCCTTGACTTCTTGTGTTACTTGACCTACTTGTGTACCTAATACAAGTAGGTCTTCTAAATAGGAAAGTAACTGTTCTTGTTGAGATACTGATAGTTTTTGAATATCTGAAATCAAAGAATTAACACTTGTCGTAATAATACCTCCAAACCTGTATGTATAT
This sequence comes from Bacillus sp. AFS023182, assembly GCF_002560575.1. Lineage (NCBI taxonomy): Bacteria > Bacillati > Bacillota > Bacilli > Caryophanales > Bacillaceae > Bacillus > Bacillus sp. AFS023182. The sequence continues at coordinate 52,694 of NZ_NTRO01000053.1, forward strand.
GGCTTAATTATAGTATATCTACTATTAATATATTAATTTTCAACATCTATTTAAAACATAGCCAAAATTTAAAAAATACTGCCTTCTTTCAGGAGACAGTACTTTTTTCCTGACTTATTATTAAAACGCCCAGTTTCCTTTACAGAAAATTGGTTCATGTGTGCCATCTGCTGTAATGCCGTCAATATTAAGTTTGGCAGAACCAATCATAAAGTCTTCGTGTATAATACTAGAGTTTGCCCCATTTTCTGCAAGTTCTTCTTTTGTCATTGTCTTACCACCGATTAAGTTAGTTGCATGGGCATGCCCAATTGCTAAATGGCAAGATGCATTTTCATCAAATAACATATTATAGAATAAAATATTTGTATTAGAAATTGGTGAATCATGAGGTACTAATGCAACCTCTCCTAAGAAATGAGAACCCTCATCTGTCTCAACTAAATGTTTTAATGCTTCTTCACCAATATCAGCTTTATATTCTACAATGCGTCCATTTTCAAATGTAAGTGTAAAGTTATCGATAATGTTACCTGCAAATGCTAATGGTTTTGTACTTGATACTTGCCCATTTACACCTGTTTTTAATGGCAATGTAAATACTTCTTCTGTTGGAATGTTAGCCATAAATGGTACATTTTTTTCATTTAAGCTACTAGCTCCAGCCCATACATGTTTTTCTGGAAGTTCAATTGTTAAATCTGTTCCAGGACCTGTATAATGAAGCGCCTTATAATGTTTTTCATTTAAATAATCTACTTTTTTATGTAATGTTTCATCATGTTTTTTCCATGATTCCACAGGATTCTCTAGATTTGCACGAGTTGCTTGGAAAATTGCATCCCATAGCTTCTCTTCTTGCTTTTCTAATGTAACATCAGGGAACACCTTTGCTGCCCATTCTTTCGTAGGAACAGAGATCACGCACCAACTTACTTTATCTGCTTGTAAATAACCGCGGTATACTTCCATTGCTTCTCCAGCAACCTTATGAGAACTTGCAATTCGCTTTGCATCTACACCTTTTAATAGATCTGGATTCTCTGCATAGATAGACATAAATGCAGCGCCTTCTTTTGCAAGCTCTTCACGTGCATGCGCCTTCCAAGCAGGGAATTCTGAGAATGCTTCTTCAGGAGCTAAGTCAAATTTTAAACGTGTTAATACTTCATCGTTCCAATCTACATATACATGCTTTGCGCCTGATTTATATGCTTTTTCTGTAACAAGGCGGACAAATGGAGCTGCCTCAAGTGGCGCATTAATAGATAATATTTGTCCAGGCTGAATATTAACACCGACATTTACTGCAAGAGTAGCATACTTTTCTAATGTTTGTTCAAATGACATAGGTATAATCTCCTTTGTGTGAAAGAATTTATTATAAACATAATACACAAAATATTCAAAAATACGACCTGTAATCTCTAATCTTACAAAAATGTAAGATTTCTGGTTAGCTTGATGGGCATGGCTCTAAATCCCCAAACGAAAGAAATTAAATGGCAACATGCGGTAAGTTGGCTATTATTTCCGCTATTATATGTAATTTATAGTTTAATACGAGGAGCTCTTATTAATTGGCACTCATATTCGTTCTTGGATCCAAGAATAAATGGTTACGGAAGTGTCTTTTTATATAGTGTAGGAATCGGGATCGCAATTGGATTCATTTGTGTACTTGTAAAAACCCTAGGAAATCGATCTTTAAGATTCCAAAAAATTTAATATGTCTATTCTAAAAGTAAAAACCCCTCTGTNNACAGAGGGGTTTTTACTTTTGATTGAAAGCCAATGCATGTTATCTACTGGTTTTCTGAAATATAATCTTCAAAAATTTCTCTGTTTTTGTATCAAACTCTACATCAACAAAAACGCCATATTCCTTTCCATCTTCACGCAGCCATAATTTAAATTTTTCTGTTGTTACATTTACTGTCTTTGGTTTTCTTCCAATATGAAGGTAATCAATAATTTGCGCTTTTGGATATTTTTCTTTCGTTTTTTCTACCGCAAGTTTACCCCATTTTGCATATGGTGGTTGAGCGTGAACAACTGATGAGTGCATATATATATTGCAATATGTTGTAGCAAATACAATTCCTAATACGAAACATGTAAAAATACGCTTCATAATAAACTCCTTTTAGCCGTTTTTCTTATTGTGTACATGCTGTCTAAATCATATAAGTTTGGATTTTTTGTCTTCATTACATAAAAGAGTTTTATTTACAAAACATAACCATGAAATCATCACTGCAAATAAGGAGGGAATTATATGCGTTCTACCGCAATTTTTAAAATACTGATTTTATTTGTATTAATCGGTATATCTGTAATTGTAAGTAGTGGGCAAACAAGAAATGTGCAAGCTTTTTCTAATCAAGTAATTCAAAGAGGTGCCTCTGGAGAAGATGTCATTGAATTACAGTCGCGATTAAAATCTAACGGGTTTTATAAAGGAAAAGTAGATGGTGTGTTTGGCTGGGGTACATATTGGGCACTACGAAATTTCCAGCAAAAGTTTGGTTTACCTGTAGATGGCTTAGCGGGAGCGAAGACGAAGCAAATGCTTGCGAAAGCAACAAAGTACGAGAAATCGACTGCTAATAAAGGAAACACAGGTGGTGGACAAGGTAGCAAGCCAACTCAAAATAAAGGTACAAATGTGCCAAATGGTTACTCACAAAATGATATTCAATTAATGGCGAACGCAGTATATGGTGAATCTCGTGGTGAACCATATTTAGGACAAGTTGCAGTAGCGGCAGTTATTTTGAATCGTGTAACGAGTCCATCATTCCCAAATACAGTATCTGGGGTGATTTTTGAACCACGTGCCTTTACAGCAGTTGCTGATGGTCAAATTTATTTAACACCGAATGAAACTGCGAAAAAAGCTGTATTAGATGCGATTAATGGCTGGGATCCTACTGGAAATGCACTTTATTATTTCAATCCAGATACTGCAACGAGTAAATGGATTTGGAGTCGACCACAAATTAAAAAAATCGGCAAACATATTTTCTGTAAATAGAGTGGAGGTGAAGAAATGTTAAGAGGTATCATAATTGTATTGTTAACAATCGGCGTAGTTGGAACTGGGTATTGGGGCTATAAAGAACACCAAGAAAAGAATGCGGTTTTAATCCGGGCAGAAAACAGCTATCAGCGTGCTTTTCATGATCTAGCATATGAGGTTGATTTATTACACGATAAAATTGGAACAACACTCGCAATGAATTCGCGAACATCGTTATCACCGGCATTAGCTGATGTATGGCGTTTAACATCAGAAGCCCGTTCTGATGTAGGACAACTCCCTTTAACATTAATGCCGTTTAATAAAACAGAAGAATTTCTCGCGAATATTGGTGATTTTAGTTATCGTACTGCAATTCGTGATTTAGAGAAAGAGCCTTTAAACGATCAAGAATATAAAGCATTGCAAGGTTTATATTCTAATGCAGCTGATATTCAAGACGAACTTCGGAAAGTACAACATCTTGTCTTAAAAAATAATTTACGTTGGATGGATGTAGAACTTGCGCTTGCTTCAGATAAAGATCCAGCGGATAACACGATTATTGACGGGCTTAAGACGGTTGAGAAAAATGTAACATCCTATTCTTCAGATAATTTTGGTCCAACTTTCACAAGTATGCAAAAGGTGAAAAAAGGCGGCTTTGAAGCAACAGGCAAAGCGATTTCAAAAGATGAAGCGGCAAAAATTGCAAAATCATTTTTAAATTTAAAAGGCGATGAAAAAGTAGAAGTTGAGAAAAGTGGTAAAGGTGCGAAAGAATCATTTTATAGTGTAAAGATTCAAGATCCTAAAACAAAGAATGAATTTTATATGGATATTACCGAAAAAGGTGGATATCCAATATGGGTAATGAATAACCGTGAAATTAAGGAACAAAAAATCAGTTTACATGACGCAGGAAGTAAAGGATTAACCTTTTTAAAGGACCATAAGTTTACTAATATGGAGCTCTTCGATAGTTCACAATATGATAATATTGGTGTGTTTACGTACGTTGTGAATGAGAATGATGTGCGTATTTATCCAGAAGCGATTCAAATGAAAATTGCCTTAGATGATGGATCGATTGTTGGTTTTTCGGCAAAAGAATATTTAGCATCTCATCAAAAACGGACCATTCCAGCTGCAAAATTAACAGCTGCTGATGCGAGAAAGAAAATCAATCCAGATGTGAAAGTAATGGAAGAACGTAAAGCGATTATTGTGAATGCTACTCATAAAGAAGTTTTATGTTATGAGTTTGTTGGAACATTAGGAAAAGATACGTATCAAATTTTTATTAATGCAAATGACGGAACGGAAGAAAAAGTGAAAAAGATGCAGGCTGTAGAAAAAGTTTATGACTAAACATCAATGATAAAGTGGTGAAAATAATGAAAATTCTTATATACATGCTTATGATTTGTCTAGCTGTTACAGGATGTAGCATCGGGAAGCAAAATAATGCTCAAGAAAAACCAGAGCAAAAAAATATTTCCATGAGAAATGTTAATTATCAGGCAAATAATAATAAACCCAATGAAAAGGTTGCAGATCATTTAGCATCTTTAGCCTCTAGTATACCAGGGGTGAAAGATGCAACTGCGGTAGTTATAGGGAAATACGCTGTTGTTGGTATAGATGTAAAAGCGAAATTGGATCGCTCTCGCGTAGAGTCCATCAAATATTCTGTAGCTGAAAGCTTAAAACATGATCCAAATGGTGCAAATGCAGTTGTTGTGGCTGATATTGATACGTATGAACGATTAAAGCAAATGGGGAATCAAATTAAGCGTGGAAATACTGGCGAAGGAATTCTTGAAGAACTTGCTGCAATTGTTGGACGTGTTATGCCACAAGTACCAAATGATTTGATAGAAAATAAGGAAACAAATCCGATTAAAGCTAATGATAAACAATTACCGAAGGATGAAGAAAATGAATTAAGAAAAGAACAAGAGGATCAATCGAATAATCATCTGAAAAGGTAAGAAACACCCCGTGTTATAGGAACACGGGGTGTTTTTGTTGATTGTTAATATTCAGCTTATTGAAAGCGGAATATATGATGTAATAATATTTAAGAGGGGGATAGTTGCAATTATGAAAAAGAAAATCGTATGTATAGTTTATAGTCATAGTCTTTGCTTAAGCTTAATCGTTGGCTGTGAACAAAAGAAAGAAGAAAAAACGCCTTCTCTTTTTATTTACATTTATTGATATCGTTTTGAAACAATAAATTCTACTAGTGGAATAACAATGAATGAAGAACAAAGTGCAATAAATAAAGGGAGATTTTGAATATTATCAAGTGAATATAAGGTCGAAAATCCTTCTGAATAAATCAATAAAATAAACATAATAATGACTAATACAAAATATCCAATTTTGAAACTTTTATATGTAATTTGTTGTCCCATTTCATCTTGACTTTCTTTTGAAACGCCGTTTGGATCGCCCCATGTAATATGATTGATTAAATAACTAAGTATTAAAGAAGCTCCCCAAATCGTTCCTCCTAAAATCGCTCCCTCAGTTATATATTTATATGTACCATGTATGAATACCCCAAGCAATGATAGTACAGAAATTAGAAAAATAAACTTCTTCTGATTCAATATAGTCCCTCCTTACTCACTAACTGTAAAAAACTCTTTACAAATTAATAGTATAAAATTGGTAGAGGATAATGTCAAATACATTTTACACAAAGATGGAATTTATGGTGATTCTTTATATTATAATTTAGTAATGTATTAGAAGCTAAAAAAAGATTTCACTCTAATTTGAATGTAAAAGTTAATGTTCGCATATATTTGGAAGGGATGTCAGATAAAATCAGGGGGTATATATGTCCACACTGTTAAAAGCTGGTGCAGATGCTGGAAATAACGGATTGAAACTAATGGTGAAAGGGCAACAGCCGATTTATATTCCAAGTATTTATTCACTATATATTGGGGAGCCTACAGGTTTATTAGACGAAGAGGATGTACCGATTTCTGAAATTGAAAAACATATTGATGTAACAATTTGTTCCCCATCCCTTATGTTAAACAACGTGCGTTATATTGTGGGGCAGAAAGTGATTAATGATCAGCTAAAAGGAACAGAGATTGAGAAAAAATCTGATAAATCTACAGATGAATTAATGGTATTAACGATTTTATCAGGTTTAGCAATTAGTGCTATGCGTCATAGTCCCAAATTGGATCATATTAATATTCGTTACGATTTATCAGTTGCTCTTCCGATGCAAATTATTACACAAGAAATTGCATCGGAAAACGCTAACCGTTATATGGGAAATCATAAAGTTATTTTTCATTATCCGAACGGAAGAGATGTAACGGTAAATGTCTCCATTGAGTTTTGCAAATGTTTACCTGAAGGTGCATCTGGTACTTGGGGGATTATATACGATGAAGATGGAAATGTCTTAAAACATAAAGTGGAAGGTGAAAAAAGTTCAACGACTGAGATAGATTTCGTTGACAAAACATTATTATCATTTGATATAGGAGCGGGGACAACCGAAGAAGTCGTTTCGTTTGGAGTGAATTTTAGACCGCAATTAAGTAAAGGGCTGTCATACGGTGTGAAAGAAACCTTATTACAAATAATTACGAGATGGAATCGGAAGTATCCAACAAAAACAATAGATAGTATTACAGAGTTCAATCAAATTTATTTATATGAGAAACACCCAAGGCATGCACTATTAGTAGCAGAATCCCAACAAGCACTTCTAGGCTTAGCTGCACGGGTTGCGACAGATATTATTAATAAAATTGATGATATGAAAGATGATCCATATGTATTTATCTATGGTGGAGGCGCGGTTATCATTAAAAATAGTTTGGAACTTATTTTAAAACAAAAAGGCCGTTTAAAAAATGTGATATTTGTAGATAATCCTCTTTTTACAAATGCACGCGGATTACTAGTTTATACATGTTCACCGCGATATAGAGAACATAAACAAAAAGAATTAGGATTTACAAACTTAACAATTAGTTAGCTGGTGTGAGTATGCGGTGTAAGAGGTATAAATGTGGCGATCGGGTAAAAGTATATTTAAATAAATCTGTATCTCCTGAGATGCTAGCTTGGATTAATAAGCAATCTGATATAACGAGATTTTTTTTATATGGCGCCGAGCAATTGTTTAAACAAGTAGGAGATATTGATGTATCTAAAACTTTACCAATTGATCATGTTTTTTTTACGTATGTTGAACCTACTTCTATGTTTAAAATCGAAGTAAATCCTTTAAGAAACGTAATCAGGAGAAAGAACAAAAATACCGAATGTGTAGAAAATACACCTTGGGAGTCAATTAATGAGTTGGATTGTCCATACTTTTAAAGTAAATCAAAATAGATTGCCCACCACTTTACATATGAAATTAGGGGTGGGCTTTTTTGTTGATTACAGTTTTGAACAATAAGGGGGTATAGCAACGATCCATTCTTTTGGGGTCACTAAAAATAGCCACAATCTGTTTTAGAAAAGATTGTGGCTATTTTTAATCTAATTTGCAACTTTTAATCGCAATAAGGGGTGAAAATTTTTAATTTTTTTTACAAATAACTCACAAAAGTAACATATTTTTATCTTACTTTATATATAAGGATTATTTGGTAAGTATTATTACTCAAAATAGTTACTACATATAAGGGAGACTACAAAATGGATATGGATTCATATTATTGGGAAATGGTCAAGAAGAATATTGGTGTATATTCTGAACAGGAACAAGAATGTCTTCGAAATAAGAAGGTCATTATTTTTGGATTAGGTGGGGTAGGAGGATATGAAGCAATTCTCTTCTCTCGGATGGGGGTTGGACATATTACTGGTGTTGATCCAGATGAATTTGAAGTCTCTAATATTAACAGACAAATGTTAGCGCTTTCTAGTGTTGTAGGTGAACCAAAAGCAAAAGTTGCAGAACAGGTAGTGAAAGATATACATCCCTATATATCAACAAACTTCTTACAAACAAAAGTAGATGAAGATAATGTAACCGAACTTATAAAAGGGCACGATATTGTAGTAGAAGCTGTTGATGATATGCCTTCAAGAGTTATTATTCATAGAACTGCTAGAGAATTAGGTATACCAAGTGTAGGGATGTCAGGTAGTCCTCCTACAAGAGGGTTTGTTTCTACATTCTTCCCAACAGGAGTTCCTTATGAAGAAGCATTGAATGTATCAATTGTAGGACATAAATTAACAAATCCAGAATTAAGACAACAAGTTGCGGATATAAAGAAAAGTCGTGCTTGGTATTCTGTAGAAAAAGGGGCACCAAAAAAGTGGGCACAAGATTTTTGTGATGGAAAAGTGGGATGGATCATTACACCAATGCGTGCTCATCTATTATCCCTATTTAGTTTTCATGAAGCAATACAAGTATTAACTGGTCGTGAACCTCTAGCTAGAGCCCCTAAAGGAATTGTTATTGATATGGATAGTCATATCCCTGTTCAAGTAAAAGAAGCCCCAAAGGATGGTTGGGATTATAAAACGCTGTAGGAGGAAAATAATATGTTAACCAAAAATAAAGATACGCAAAAGATGTATGAAGAAAGTTTCACGCGAAATATTGGTGTTATTTCTGTAGAAGAGCAAGAAAAATTAAAAAATGCTCGCGTTACTGTAGTTGGAGCAGGGGGGGTAGGAGGAATTACACTCATCCAACTGGCAAGAATGGGCGTAAGTTCTCTACATGTAATTGACCAAGATGTATTTGAAACAAGCAATATCAATCGACAAATGCTAAGTTCTATTAGTAGATTAGGAAAATCTAAAGCAGACGTCGCTTTAGAAGTTTTAAAGGACATTAATCCCTTATTACAAGTAGACGTAACAAAAGAATTTGTTACCGAAGAGAATGCGTTAGAGCTTCTGAAAAATACAGATCTCATTATAGATGCAACTGATAATTTAGTAGCGAGAGTCATTATCCATCGTACAGCCAGGATATTAGGGATTCCTTCTATATGGATTGCAGTTACACCTCCTTTTAGAGGTGGCGTGATGTCTTTAGCTCCTGACTCTGTGCCCTATGAAATTGCATTAGGATATCCATCTTATCAGCAAGAGCTAACACCAGAAATGAAAAATATAATTCATGAATTAAAAGATGGACGTGCTCTTCATTCTGTCAAGCATGGTGCGGATGAGAAATGGGCAAATAGTTACGTACAAAAAGATCTTCCATGGACTGTACTGTCTCCTGTTGCAAATATTGTAGGTATTCTAGCAAGCTTTGAAGCATTTAAATTTATAATAAATCGAGAAGATTTAAAACCTGTCATAAGTCCAAATCTAATACAAATTAATCTTTCCAATCAAAATATGGTACATGTATCTGCACCTGAAAATGATAGTTGGGATTATACAACATTATAGATGAGGTAAGAGAATATGCTTCCTTTTTTGTTACTTGGAATTATTGTTATACTTTCTCTGCTTGTAAAGGATTATGTGCTAGCTGGTGTAGCTTGTTTATTAGGCGTTTTACTTGCTGTTGGACAAAGAACTTTATTACATCTTATTCAACAATATTCTTTTCCAATTGGTATTTTCTTTCTCATGCTCTTCCTTTTAGTGCCAATTACATCTGGAAAGATTACAAGTGAAAGCGTAATAAAATTAATTACTTCTCCTATCGGCTTAGGTTCCATTCTAGCAGGTTTTACTGTGTCATACATAGGAGGAAAAGGAGTAGGAGTTTTAACTATGAACCCTACGATTTTGTTAGGTGTCTTAGTAGGGACTCTTGTTGCCGTATTATTTACAAAAGGGTTACCGGCAGGATTAATTATTGCTGCTGGAATAATAGCTATCGTTTCTATGAAATGAAAGGAACATTCTAAATGAAGATAAAATGGACACATATTAGTTTAGTAGGTTTATTTTTGATAATTCTTATGTCGGGTTGCTCTAATAGTACAGAAACTTCTCAAAACGCTCAAACTTCTAAAGTGGTAAAAGAAAAATTAGAAATTCAGCAAGGAGAAGAAAAATTACATTTACTTCATAAAAACTTAAATAATAAAAAACAGTATACATCCGATGAAGTAATCTTATTTTTAGAACCATTTAGTGTACCGACTGCTCAAGCATTTGATGTACCAAAATATTCGTGGATGGATGAGTATGCTAGAAAAGGGTATGATACTTGGGCTATGGATTTCAGAGGGTTTGGTCATTCTTCTCACCCTCAAGAAATGTCAGAACCTCCTTCCAAAAATCGCCCGGTTATTCATTTGAATGATGCGACAAAGGATCTAGAAACAATCGTAACTTGGATCAAAAAGAAGAGAAATGTGAAAAAAATTCATATCGTTGGATGGTCATATGGAGGCGTTGTTGCTGGTAATTATGCGATAACCCATCCTCAAGACATTAATAAAATCATTCTATACGGATATATGCATGGATTCGAGCTACCTATGATGACAAAACCTCTTGAAAATCCATTACAACCTAATCAATTTAATCCTGAGGCATCAGCCTATCAAATGGTGGACTTTGATAAAGGAATGCATCATTGGCATATGATGATGGGAAATAAAAAAATCGTTACAAATGAAGCGATGGATGCCGTAAAACAAGTATTTATCAATTCGGATCCTATGAGTGAGAAAAACAATCAAATGATCCGTCGACCAGTTGGTCCACTAGAAGATTTATATTCTATTTGGAATAATCGTCCTTTATATGATGTATCTAAGATTACTGCTCCAGTACTTGTCATTTATGGAGAAGATGATCTATTTGCAGATCGAAATATGATGTCAAAATTAACAGGCGCAAAACAAAAAAAAGAAGTTGTCATCCCTGATGCAACACACTGGGCTGTTTATGAAAAAAATCATTCCATCCTATTTGAACAAGTATTAAACTTTATAGAAATGAAAGAAGGAAAAAAGAAATGAACAAGCACATAACAATATTAGATGCAACTTTACGTGAAGGGGAACAACAATGTGGTGTTCGTTTTTCTAAGGAAGACAAAATTACACTACTTCATATGTTGGAAAATTTCGGAGTACCCCTTATTGAGGTTGGACATCCAGGCATTTCTAAAGAAGAAGAAGAAATTTGCAGAGAAGTTGCCGCCTCTGCAAAGCAAGCTGACATATTGATGCATGCTCGTGCGAAAAAAGAAGAAGTTCATGCGGTTTATCGTGCTGGGGCTGATTGGGTAGGAATTTGGGCGTCTATTAATCCTATTTCTTTACAAACAAAGTATACGAATCGATCAAAAGATTACGTTGTAAATCAAGTGAAACAAGCGATTGAAGAGGCTAAATCTTTAGGAATGAAAATCCGATTTACGATTGAAGATGCCTCACGAACCGCATGGGAGGATATCTGCCACCTTGGAGAAGTTGCTTATGAAGCTGGAGCAAATCGAATTAGTTTAGCAGACACTGTAGGAATTTGGGAGCCGAGTCATTGTGCGGAAATCGTGAAAAAGGCTGTTGAGGCATTCCCTTGTGAAATTGAAGTTCATCTTCATAATGATTTAGGGCTAGCAATGGCAAATGCTCTTGCTGCTATTGATGCCGGAGCATCTGTCATTGACGCGACTTTGTGTGGAATAGGTGAACGGGCCGGGATTGTTGATTTACTAAATTTATCAGTATTGTTATCTCAAAAATATAATCAATACTTTCAACTAAAAATGATTCCCGAATTAACCCAATCTCTTCAATTGGCAACGGGTTGTAAGGTAGATCATTGGAGACCGATTATTGGAAAAAATGTATTTACCCATACCGCACCATATCATAAAAAAGCTGTTAAGCAAAATTCTTCTGCCTATGAAGGTGTTCAACCTGAAATGATAGGAAGAGTACGGAGGATGCAACAAAAAAACATAGAAAGAAAAGGACCTCAGCTTTCAAAGTCTTTTCGAATTAGTAAACCATTTGTAAAGGGAGCATCTGAACTTTTATACCATCGCGATGGTCCAGGAGAACGTTGGGTACAGATGGATTATAGAACTGATGAACGTGCTTCATTTTATGTCATACAACGTGTATTTTATGACAACCATATGGATGAGAACTTAGCGGGACATGTAGATACTCACGCACATCATTGTGATAGTGCTTTTATTTTCTGGGGGAATAGAGTAGATGGTACAGGTCTTATATGTGAAGTGGAAATTGAAGAAGAATTACAAATCATTGAGAGTCCTGCATCTGTTTTTATTCCAGCAGGGTTAAAACATAGGTACAAGTACCTTTCAGGTACAGGAACGTATACAAACATTGTACTAGCGCCTAATTATAACTCTAGTTTATTAGAGGAAAACTCGTCAAAAGCATTCGTATATTGATTAAATATAGGACAGTTTTTTTATCTGTTACTGTTATGATGATGTTTTAGTAAACCATCTGACTGATAAGAATATAAACAGTCTCAATGTTCTTTATGTAAAAAAATAAAAACAGATCGTATTCAATATGTTCTTTGAATGCTATCTGTTTTTTTAATGGCTCCAAAAAGAAAGAATTGTTGCCGTACCCTATTGCTATCAAGTTAAGAAACATATTGTTCTTCAATACGAAAAAATGAGGATACCTCAAAATAATAGCTTGATGGACATGCGGCGATCCCCTAATAAACTATCCTAATAGTCCAGAAAGAATAAACTCTTTATGGGTAATTGAGCATCTTATTAAGGGAGCAAAAAATAATTGGATTTCAAGGTTAGAATCTATTTTTTATGACAGATGAATTATCAAGAGAAAATCTAGAAACTGATATCTTAGCAGAAGAAGGTGTAGAGTAAAAAGGAGAGAGGCAGCTGAGATGCACGTATCTCAGTTGCCCCTAGTAGAGGTTGTCCACTATTTAACAATCGGGACATGCAGAAAGTAATTGATAATCGATATAGCTAGGGTCATAGTAAATGAATTGGTTTCCACCTAAGTTTAGCCATCCATTTTGTTCGTAATATACTTTATAAGCTTCGTTATGATGTAATGTTCGAATCACATTGCCACTCATAGAAGGTTGATCTCGTAAATTTACATTATCGCCTGTAATTGTAGCAATCCCTATATAGTTACAGTAACAAATATAACTAGGATCATAAAAAACAAATTCATTCCCACCTAAGTTTAACCATCCATGTTGTTCGTAAAATACTTTATAGGACTCATTACGATGCAATGTTCCAATGACATTGCCACTCATAGAAGGTTGATCTCGTAAATTCACATTATCACCTGCGATAGTAGCAATTCCTATATAGGAGCTATTAGGTCCATTGTTGTTATTATTTCCGTTATCCAAATCCACATAGGATATATTGCAATCGACATTGCTATTAATGCCTTGTACACTTCCGGTATCTGTGTATTGCCAAATATCACATTCCATTCCTGCCCCTCTTGGATTATAACGTGCAACCCACAATAAAGTATCTTGTAAGCGTGAAACGTTTAGACTATTTTGAAAGAAATATAGATTGCTGTAAACGCCGGTATTTATATACCCTGCATTTTTCAATTCTGTTAAAAATGCATTCACAGCATCTGTTAATGTATCCGGATCTAAATTTGCATCATTAACTTCTACATCGACAAATACAGGTGCAGTTAATGTTACGCTCTGTAAATTTTTAATGAAGAAAGCAGCCTCTTGTCTTGCATCATTAACAGAGATTGCCCGAAAAAAGTGATAAGCTCCTGTAAGGATGCCAACACTATTTGCACCATTGATATTGTATTGAAAGGTTGGGTCGACAAAATTGGTGCCTTGCTCAGAACCTTCTGTTACCTTTGCAATCATAAAGTTTACTTGATTTGGATTATTCTTTACTTCGTTCCAATCAATATTTCCCTCATGGTGACTCACATCAATTCCAAATGGCATGATATAACACTCCTAATTTGTTTATTTAATTTTTTGAGGTATTATACTACTTTATATTCTCAGTCTATTAAATTGTTAATGGATGTGTATGGGTACTTATACCTTTTCTACTATTTGGGGTGATGTTTCAGACATGTTGTCCACTGTATATCCTGGTTCCGGTGGAAGTGGAAAAGCGTCTGATGTAAAGATCCAATTAGAATATGATTTATTAAGTGGCCAATTTCTGCATGTTCAGATTGCGCCTGGTAAACAAAACGATGTGAACTATGGAAGAGAAATTCAATCAACAGTAGATTTACAAGATCTATGTATTCGAGATTTAGGCTATTTTAGTTTATCTGATTTTGATGCTATCCAACAAAAGGAAACTTATTATCTTTCAAGATTAAAAATGAATACAAAGCTTTATCAAAAGAATGTAACCGCTATGTATTTTAAAAATGGCGTTTTAAAAAAGAACTCTCAATTTTTCAACATAGCTCTAGAAGAAATCATGCAACAATTACAACCCGGTGAATTATATGAGATTCTACTAGCTTATGTTGGTCGAGATTATAAATTTCCTGTCCGTGTTGTTATTTATAAACTAACGGCCGAATAAAAAGAACAACGCTTTAAAGCTCGAGCCTATAAAGAAAAAAAGAAACGTATTACCTATAGGGAATGAACAAAGAAGTTACAAGAAATTGTACCCTATAAAGGTTATCGTATTTGTTTTGAATTGAATGTACTTTCCATTACACATGATGTTGTATGATAATGATTTTTACTTTTATATGGAGTTCTTTCCATTCCTTATATGTATTCTTAAGTATATTTATCATCATTTCAGTGGGGAAATTTACTTCTATTGTCTGTTACTCGATTCATTTTTTTCTGTGATTTCTTATGATTAAACTGATAAGTAGGACAGCCTTTCACCTGTGTTTTTATTCGGAATACGCCACCAGCATATGGGTTGATTTGGATTCATTCTTGTTCGGGCAGTAGTAATGTATAATTCTGTTAAGTTAGATCCTCCAAATGTACATGAAGTTACATTGAGTGCTGGAACTGGCACTGTTAAAATCTTTTCACCAGTCATTGGATTCCATCTTGTGATTTTAGCGCCGCCCCAATGTGCAATCCATAAACAACCTTCTTCATCAATTGTCATACCATCAGGTAATCCTTCGTCATTAGGAATCCTAATGATATCAATTGGGTTACTAATTGTTCCAGTGTGTATATCATAATCAAAACGAGTGACTTTTTTAGTATGCGTGTCAATGAAGTAAAGATACCGATGGTCAGGTGACCAAGCTAAGCCGTTGGATGTATTTACATTATTTAATTGCTTTTTTACGCTAAAATCAGTATCTAAGAAATATAAAGAACCTGCTGTATTGACTCCATATAAATCGGTAGTGCCCGACCAAAATCGTCCGGCAGGATCACACTTTCCATCATTAAAGCGATTTTCCAGCAGATGAGGTTCTGGGTCATGAATGTGCTTCAGTTCCTCTGTTTCAAGATTAAGAGAATGAAAACCCTGCTTCATTGCTAATATCATCCCACCGGATGTATCTGAAACGACACACCCGATTTGTTGGTCAAATAAAATTTCGCGATTACTATTTGTAGCCGGGTTATATATAAATAACTTTTTTTCGAGAATATCAACCCAGTATAGTAGTTGTTTCTGTTCATCCCAACAAGGGCCTTCTCCTAAACTTGCTCGTGCATCGACAACTAATTCTAATTTTTCTAACAATGTATTTTTCTCCTTTCCAAAAAGCTAGCCTATATACATTCGTTGAAAGGGGGCATACACCCTTTGTCTCAGAAAAATTTGACAATAAAAGTGTAGTAAATTATTATATGTAAAAATAACTTATAACAAAAATAGCAATGAAGAGAAGAGTAGTTAAGAATGATTGCATACAGAGAACTCCGGTAGCTGAGAAGGAGGAGTAAGAATCTTAATGAAAAAAGACTTGGAGCTTCGCAAGGAACTAATTAATTTAGGGATGATGCGGCGGGTTCTCCCGTTATAGAGATAGGGTATAAGCGAATTGAGCCGTACCTGAAGAGATTAATATGGTGACATATTAATAAACTGAGGTGGTACCACGAAGTAAACAACTCTCGTT
Organism: Bacillus sp. AFS023182; assembly: GCF_002560575.1. Classification (NCBI taxonomy): domain Bacteria; kingdom Bacillati; phylum Bacillota; class Bacilli; order Caryophanales; family Bacillaceae; genus Bacillus; species Bacillus sp. AFS023182. The sequence continues at coordinate 68,762 of NZ_NTRO01000053.1, forward strand.
CTCAAGATGAATAATCTTGGGGGTGGGAGTTGTTTTATTTTGAAAAAGAAGGTAGAAAATAAATATTAAATTTCATAGGGGTGAATTGTACATGCATTGGGCTTATCAAATAGCACATGAACTGATTCGAAAATATCCAAATAAAGAAACATTTGTATGCGCATCTGGAATTAGTCCTTCCGGTTCTGTTCATATAGGTAATTTTCGAGAAATCATTACGACTTACTTTGTTGTAAAAGCACTTCAAGATTTAGGCAAAAAGACACGATTTATATTTTCATGGGATGATTATGACCGGTTTAGAAAAGTTCCGAAAAACATTGATCCATCATTTAAGAAGTATATAGGTATGCCATACTGTGATATTCCAGATCCATATGGTTGTCATAAATCGTATGCAGAGCATTTTGAAAAAGAATTTGAAAAATCGTTGGAGGCTTTTGGAATTGAAGTAGAGTTTATTTATCAACATGAAGAATATAGAACTGGGAGATATAATCAACATATACTACACTCATTAAAAAGAAGAAAAGAAATCTACGATATATTAATGAAATTTAAAACGAGCGAATCGTCCGAAGATGAGCGAAAAACTTTTTATCCAATTACACTATATTGTAAGCAATGCTGCAAAGATTCAACAAAAATAACAAATTTTGATGAAACATTGGAAACAATCCAATATGAATGTGAGTGTGGGAATCGCAACGTATTATCAATAATGCAAACGAGTCATATAAAATTAAATTGGAAAATTGATTGGCCGATGAGATGGATGATGGAAGATGTGATTTTTGAACCAGGAGGTAGAGATCATTCAGCTGAAACAGGTAGTTATAATGTTTCGAAGGAGATAGTTAGAAAAATCTTTCATTATGAGGCACCACATTATGTTGCCTATGATTTTATCGGAATAAAAGGTGACAATCAAAAAATGTCTAGTTCTGCTGGGAATATAATTACTCCAAGTGAGTTATTGAATGTGTATGTGCCAGAAGTCATTCTATTTATGTTTTCAAAATATAAACCAAATGCTACATTCCATATTGGTATGGATGAGGATGTACTTCGCAATTATACAGAGTATGAAAGGTACACGGAATGTTATCAAAATAAAATGTTAAATAATGAAGATTTATGTGGTGCATTGAAGCTTTCAAGAACGAATACTGAAAAAGCTAGACTACCAAAGTTTAATCAAGTAGCAGGTATCTTACCATTAGTGAATTTTGATAATCAAATTTTACAGGAAGTATTAGCAAAAACAGATGCAGACTATAGCTTGATTGACATCATGAAAATAAGTAACCGTGTAGAACACTGGATTCGAAATTTACAGCCTCAAAAAATGATTGAAGTGAACCAAGAGAAAGATTGGGATTTTTACGAATTATTAGAAGACATACAGAAAAAATGGGTCTTGGAAGTTTGTGAAATAGTTCGTACGAATGTAAATAATCTCAATTTAATGGAACATATTTATGCAATTTGTCAGAATGAAAATAAAAAGGTAATGAAAGAGAATCAAAAATTACTTTTTAAAATCATTTATAGACTTGTTCTCAATCAACCGAGTGGTCCGAGGATACCTTTACTTATACATGTAATAGGTGTTGAAAAAATGGTATCATTATTAGATTTTCAAGACTAAGTAGAATGGTAAATAGATCACAGTTAAAAAAAGAAGAAGAAGGGGAATCGAGTATTTTACAACAAGCTTGAACGTGAAAAAGAGTTAAATATTTTTTTAATAACATAACTAGAACATAAGGACTTGTATTTACGAACCCTTATGTTCTTAAGAATGTAACTGAAAGATTACTGCATTTTTGTAAAGATGTTATCGCGTATAGGTTTTTGGACATTCACCATCGGTTAGTTTATAAAACCAATATTTTTTAAATTGCTAAATACTTTATTTTATTAACTTTCCCATACAAACTATCCCATTAGATCGATTTCCATTCATTGTAGTATACTCTACTTTCTCATATGCTAGTTGTTTAAAATCCCTCATCCATTCCTTTACTCGCTCTTCACTATGATGACGCAAAATAGCTTCATCTGGTAATTCAAATACACCGTATATATCATACTTTTGATAGAATTGTTCGTATCGTTTTACATTACGATCATCTTGATTTAATAGAAAGTCATTAATATAAACCACTCCATTAGGTTTTAAGACTCTTTTAATTTCATCTAAAATTTCTTGTTGTTCCTCGTTACTATGAACACAAGTTAGTACTGCAAATAATAGTACAGAGTCAAAAAAGTTATCAGAAAATGCTAGTTTTTTATCTTCAACGACACTAAAATGAATACTTGTATCATCTAATTTTGCTCGTTTAATCATTTCTTCTGAGAAATCAACGCCATAAAGATTGGAAAAATGTGCTTTTCTTAACTGGCGTAATGTCCTTCCGTAGCCACATCCATAGTCTAAAATAGTAGCTCCTTGCTTTACATGTGTTTGAAATAAATCAAATCGAAAAGGGGTTGTAAATTGCTTTTCATGTGCGACCTCGTTCCAATATTGCTTTTGCTGTTTCATTGGTTATCCCATTCCTTTCTTGTAGTTTTCATTTGATTATAGTATTTGCACTAAGGAAAAAATAGACTTCAAAAACACTGAATTTTTTGATATAAGAAATAATATTTAAATTAACTAATAATAAACTTGTATTTTAAAAGGGAAGAAAAGGGATGTAATAGCATCCCTTTTTCTACACCGCATCTTACATCATATCCAACCTTTTTCATCAGCAATACGAATGGCTTGAAATCTTGATTCAGCTTCAAGTTTTTGAATGGAGGATGATAAATAATTTCTAACCGTTCCGTTTGTTAAATACAATGTTTTACCGATTTCTCTCGTTGTCATTCCGGTTTTAACCATACGGAGTATTTCTGCTTCACGGTCAGTTAGTGGGTTATCTTCTTTTAAAAACAGCGTAGCAGCTAGATCTGTACTTACTATACGTTCACCATTCATTACTTTATGAATCGCTTCAATAAGAAATTCAATTGGTTCGTCCTTTAGTAAATATGCTTCCACTTTTGCGTCCATCGCTTTTTGTAAGTATCCTGGACGAGCAAAAGTTGTAACAATCATTATTTTACAGGGATGTCCAATAGTTCTTAATTTGTCTGCGATTTCAAGTCCAGTAATGTCGGGGATCTCGATATCGAGAAGACACACATCGGGTCGATGTTTTGTAATAATGTTCCAAGCATCTAGCCCATTTGAAACATCTGCAATCACTTCAATGTCATCTTCTAGTTTTAATAGAGAAACGAGGGCTCCGCGAAGCATCTTTTGATCTTCCGCAATTACAATACGAATCATTTTACTGCCGCCTTTCTTGTATCGTTTTACAAGACTAATTTGATTTTACTAGGTTTGTTGAAATAGGTATCTTTAAAATTATCGTTGTGCCGTTGTTTCTTAATGTATGTATATCTACTGTGCCATGTATCATCTTCATTCGTTCCCGAATTGATTGAACTCCAAATCCAAGTGAATCATGTTGAAAGCCAATTCCATCATCGTGTATTTTTATTTGAAACCATTTTGTATCCATTTTTTGAACGATTGTACAATGGTTTGCTTGGCTATGCCTTAGAATATTTGTAATGGCCTCTCTTATAGAGAGGGCAACCATTGTTTCCGCAACATTTGTCAGCAAAGGTGCGTTTCCGGTTGCATGAATTGTGAATTGGATACCGGCTGTTCGTAATAACTCACGTAGGTGATTTAATTCACTTTCAATTGATATATATTTCATATCAGTAACAAGTTCACGTACTTGTTTTAATGCAAAACGTGATGTGTCTAAAATATCATTTAATTCCTGTTTCGCCTGTGTTGTGTCCTTTTCTATTAATCGTATTGTCAGTTCACTTTTCAGTTTAATCATTGTTAATGTTTGTCCGAGTGTATCATGAAGGTCTCTGGCAATGCGGTGTCTTTCTTCTTCTTGGATATATCTTTCAATTTGAGAGTTTGCGGCGCTTAGCTCTTTTTGTAAAGATTTTGCTTTTTCCCGGACGTGGATGACAAATGGCTGTATAAGTTGAAGAATAAAGACAAGAAGAAAAGAAGTTTTTAATATGGAAAAAGGCTGACCAAAGGTATACCAACTAACTAGAAAAAACATCATTGCGATGCCTGCTGTACCGATGCCGATATACAATTTAGATTGGGCTCTTCCTAATAAATTCCCGATGACAAAACCATACAAAAGTAGCCGTGATTCGATGAATATTGCAAGTAGTGCAAATAATACGCAGCTAAATAAACTAGAAAAGAGAAGGCGCCAATCTCTATACCACAATGCGAAGTAAAAAGACAACAAAACGAGCAGTAAAAGAACAATTTTTAAGAATAAGTTAATGGTTGTTTCTGCTCGAATTACATTGTAAATCAAAAGGACAATAAAAATAATATCTAAGTATAAGTACTTTTCAATTTGATCGTGGGGATAAATTTTTTTAAACATTTTACTACCCTCCTACTAAGATGGAATAAGACTTTATAATAAGTTCTATTTCATGGTAAAGTACACAAAATCTTAAAAAGAGCGATTCTTAGTGAGAATGGTGAAATCCCACTAAGAATCATTTTTACTTAATGAAACCAGATGTGTATCTTCGTGCGGCCTCCATTGGACCAAATTTAAATCTTGCTAGCCAAAATGTTGCGAAATACATTTCAAAGAAGCAGATACAAAGCCAAATAAAGACAATCGATAATGAGTTCATTTTCCCGCCAAGGCTAAAGCCCCAACCGTAAAAGAGAATGGAAGAAAGAATATTTTGAAGAACATAACAGCTAAGAGACATTTTCCCTACATTTTCAAGGTGCTGCCATAACCAAAAGTGTTCAAATCTTTCTATCATTTTAGCAATCAATGCAATATACAAAATAGAAAGGAAAGGTGCAAATAAATAGCGAGTTGGTAAATCAAAGATACCGCCTGGAATAAAGATTAACAGATTGAGAGGGACACCAATCATAATGCCGATATTAAGCATTTTTGTACGAATTCTTTTCCCGTTTTCATCAGGGGAGAAGGCGCCAGCGCGCATAAGACGTATTCCTAATAGGAAAAGGACAATATTCATTGGGATAACAAAAATTACTTCTAGTCGATTTGCGATAAAGTTTGTTAGGCGATAATGGATTTGTTCAAACCAAGTTCCATCACTATAAAGGGTTATAATTTCATTAGCGTTACCTAGCGAAATGTTACTTCCTATGAATTTTAAATACATAAATATAGCAAGAATGAAAAGCATAGCAGCCCCGTGAAAGATACCTAACATTTTCATAGCTCGATTAATCCATTTGTCACCAAGTTTAATAATAAAAGCAACAATTATTGCGGTTATGCCGTAACTCATTAAAATATCATATTCCATAACCAAGGTGAAATGAATGAAACCTTCTAATAAAAGTATAAAAGAAGTCCATAGGTAAACGCCAGGCCATGTATTGCCTTTGCGTAAAGATTGTTGGTATTTGAGTTCAAGTCCTATACCAAACATAATTGTTAATAAACCGAGAAGTTTTCCGTTCACAAAAAATAGAACGAGTAGACGAATGAAATCATTAACTGACATCCACCAAATTGCATGATCAAACGTAAAGATATAAGAAACATCCCCTAGATATGCAAAAATCCAAATGTTTGTACCAAGTGTTCCTAATACAGCAAAGCCCCTTAATATATCAAGCAAACGAATTCTTTTGTTGTTATTACTCATTATTCTCCTCTTTTCTTATGATTTTGTCATTATTGTATCTTCAAAAAGGAATATTTTGTATGCACTGGTGTCAGTTAAAGCAAATGACACCTGTCATATAGGAAAAGAAATGAAGTATTAAAATAGTCATGCAATGATTTCTTAAAAATAAGTAAGAAAAAATATGGTAGTATATGTTTACGTAGAGGTTATAAGAAAGAAATGAAAAAATGGTTAAAAAATCGTAACAAGCCTAAGTGCCTGTTCTTCCTCTGAAGAAAATAAACGGCCTACGAACGGCATGGTAATGATTGGGGACGAACAATTTACTTTACCTGTTTTTGAACGTTACAAAGATTTACCAAAATAACTGGATCCATATTTATATTGAAATGTAACAGCTCCTTCAAATTCTTTTGAGGGAGCTTTACTTCGTGAATCACAGCGTACTTTCAGAGTATAATGAAGTTAACTTTAAAAATAGCATAATAGCCTGAGGTGATAATATGAGGATAAATATAGTGATATCTGGATATGGAACTGTTGGAAAAGAGTTTGTAAGATTAGTATTTGAGAAAGCGTCATATATAAAAGAGATGTACAGCATAGAACTTGTTTGTACTGGAGTTATTGGAAGTACAGTCAATCTCTATAACGTCAACGGTTTACATATAAAAGAATTATTAACGTATGGTACAGGTTCTTATGCGTTGGGGAAATATCTCAGCCGCTATCCACTTGATAATAGTGAAAAAATTCCTGTTGGTCATGTATTAATAGAATCAACACCAACTAATTTTCAAACTGGTGAACCTGGAAGAACGTATATCGAAACAGCGATTGAAAACCATATGGATGTAGTAGCTATTTCGAAAGGAGCACTTGTTACCGCGTGGAAAGAAATAAAGGAAAAAGCAACACAAGCAAACGCAAGCATTCGTTACAGTGGGGCAACTGCAGCTGCACTCCCCACGTTAGATATTGGACAATTTAGTTTAGCTGGATGTCAAATTGAGAGTATGGAAGGTATTTTAAATGGGACGACAAATTATATTCTTACAAAGATGTACGAAGAAGATATAACATTTGAGGAAGCATTGTATCAAGCTCAGCAAAAAGGAATCGCTGAAACAAACTCATCATTAGACATAAGTGGAATGGATAGTGCTTGTAAACTCTTATTATTGGCAAATAGTCTGCTGCAAGCAGAGTGTTCATTAAATTCTATATCTATAAAAGGAATAGAGAGCATTACGAAACAAGATATACTGAAAGCAAAAGAACAAGGTAAATCTTTGAAACTAATTGGATCGGTATATAAAGATCATTCAGGAAATCTGAAACTTGAAGTATGCCCGCGTGAAATAGAGAAAGGACATCCATTGGCTTATGTAAATGGAACGGAAAAAGGAATTACTTTTCATACTGATACGATGGGGAAAGTTACTTCAATCGGGGGAGCCTCGAGTCCAAGAGGAGCAGCAGCGGCAGCTCTGAAAGACTTAATTAATTTGTATCGAAAAGATGTGTGATGGAAAAATCTAGTTTTAGATTAAAATTCATTGACAAATAAATATTTTTATGTTATTATTAATTATTTTACACTTGATTTAAAAACCTTAGCGTGATACATTTTAGTAAGTAAAATAACTTCACTAATTTATGTACCGAGGGGGACTTGTAATATGAAAATAGAAAACGGTCTAGCTGTGTTGAAATTAAAAATTCAAGAATTCGAATTAAATCCAACATTACTTTGGGATGGAAAAAAAGCTATATTAGTCGATACTGGTATGCCGGGCCAATTAGAAGCGATTTGCGATACGATGATTGGTATTGGAGTGCCTTTTGAACAATTACAAGCAGTGATTTTAACCCATCAAGATATAGACCATATTGGAAGTCTTCCTGAATTACAGCAGAAAGCAGATCATTTTATTGAAGTGTACGCCCATGAATTGGACAAACCTTACATTGAAGGACAGCTGCCCCTTATTAAAGGAGATCCAAATAAAATGAGTGAAGAGAAATGGGCGGCACTTCCAGATGTTGTGCAAGCACTATATAAAAATCCGCCGACAGCTAAAGTAAATTGGACATTAGAAGATGGACAAAGACTACCATTTTTAGAGGGTATCGAAGTGATTCATACTCCAGGACATACTCCAGGACATATCAGTTTATATAGTGAAAAATATAAAACATTAATTGTGGGTGACGCGATGGTATGCGTTGATGGAAACTTAAAAGGACCTGTTCCGCACACAACGCCAGACATGAAAAAAGCTACAGAATCACTTAGAAGATTTTTAGAATTTGATATAGAGACGGTAATTTGTTATCACGGTGGTATTTGTAATTCGAATGTGAAGGAGCAGATTGAGAGATTAGTAGAAGATAGATAACATTTGCGCACTTATATATTATAAGTGTTAAATTTATGAATCATATTTGATAGTATTCCAGAATATGTTATGATAAATATCGAGTTAAATAGTTTATATGTAATCCACTAGGGGTGCCTCTATACAGGCTGAGATCAAAAATATATTTTTGAGACCCTTAGGACCTGATCTGGGTAATACTGGCGTAGGGAAGTGGAAGTGACAGAAGAGGATATTTATTAAAATATTGATGATGTCCAAACCACTTTCTTTACGTGTGTAAAGAAAGTTTTTTTATTTTGTACATCTATTTGAAGTAGGTGCAAGTTTTAATCAAAACGTTTATGGGAGGGTTTATCATGTCATTTTCACAGTTATTACGTAAAGAAGTTAATCCGATTTGGGAAGCAAGTTTTAATCATTCGTTTGTTACAAAACTAGGAGATGGAACATTAGATGTAGCTAGTTTCCGCTATTATGTTCTGCAAGATTCATATTATCTAAGTCATTTCGCAAGAGTCCAATCGTTAGGAGCAGCGAAAGCTATTGAATTAGAAACAACGGCTCGTATGGCATACCATGCACAAAATACATATCAGGCTGAATTATCACTACATGAGAATTTTGCGAAAAAACTAGGTATTACGGCGGAAGAAAAAGAATCATTCGTTCCTGCTCCAACTGCTTATGCATATACATCACATATGTATCGTGCTGCATATGAAGGACATTTAGGGGATATTATCGCAGCAATTTTGCCGTGCTATTGGCTTTATTATGAAATTGGTGAACGTTTAAAAGAATGTCAACCTAAAGAACCGATTTATCAAGAATGGATTTCCGCATATGGCTCTGACTGGTTCCGTACTTTAGTAGAAGAGCAAATTGCTAGATTAGATGCGATTGCGGAAACAGTAACAGAAGCTGATCGTAAGCGAATGAAACAACACTTTGTAATTAGCAGTCAATATGAATATTCATTTTGGGAGATGGCTTACACATTAGAAAAGTGGCCAGTGGAAGAACAAGTAGAAGATGTAGGTATATAAGGAAAAGATAGATGCAAGGGTATAGAAAATGACTAACTTAGTTTAGTCATTTTTTTGTATGGATTTATCCATGTAATCAATTAATTTTAGTAATTAATTGGTTACATATTATAAAAAAATTACACAATAAAAAAGAGGTGGAAGGTAGTTTATATTGAATGTTAGGGAGGAGAGATTATTAATCTCTTTAACACTTTTTATTTCCTTACAATACTAAATGTTGTATTAAAAAAATTTAATTTTGAAAGGAGTCAATAAATATGAGAATGAGAAAACGAATAGGGAATAAGTTTTTACTCGTTAGTACAATTTGTATGATAAGTGTTCCTTTTGTTTCACATGCTGAGGAAGAAATTTCACCTACAAATTTTGCTATTTCTTCAAGTCTGTATGAGGGGGGGAATACAGATGTATTGAAAACAAGTTTTTATCCCAATACATATAATAATCCGTTCAACCATCCATTCACCTCAATGTTAAAAGAGTCAAACTCAAATATGAAAGAAATAGACAATGCGGATGATGAAAATCCTGTTATATCTACTACTCTTAAATTTATCCGTTATATGCATACTGAAAATTATAAATCTGCATTTGATTTAACTTCTCGCTCTTTACAGAAGATAATATCTGAAGAATGGCTGGAGAGTTATTGGAAGGCACTCCCGGTACAATTACAAGCAGGTTCTTTTATTGGCATTGGAGAGGTAAAACAAAAAGAGACAAATTCCGTTCATACAAATGTAGAGATTGGATTGGTTTTTGAAAAATTTACTGTGCCTTTACTAATTAAATTAGATCCATCTGGAAAAATAGATGACTTTCAACTTAGTATGTCGTATCGTACTGTTGCAGAGCGACCATCATATAGTAAGCCGGAATCATTTGTTGAAAAAGAAGTAGTAGTCGGAAGTGGCGCGTTTCCATTACCAGGAACATTGTCTGTTCCAAAGGGAGAGGGGCCGTTCCCAGCGGTAATTCTTGTTCAAGGATCTGGAGCAAGTGATCAGGATGAAACTGCGTTTGCTTTAAAACCATTTCGCGATTTAGCTGAAGGTCTTGCTTCGAAGGGAATTGCTGTTCTTCGTTATAATAAAAGAACATATGAACATGGATTGAAGACACAATTTAGTCCTTTTTATACAGTTGATAAAGAGACAACGGATGATGCACTTCTTGCAACTCGTTTTCTTCAAAATGAATCTATGATAGATAAGAATCAAATTTATATTCTTGGCCATAGTCAAGGTGGAATGATGGTTCCAAAAATGATCGAAAAAGACCAAAATCAAAATATTGCTGGAGCAATTGTGATGGGAGGACCCGCTCGTACGATCCAAGATGTTGTTTTGGATCAGCTTGAGTATCTTTTTTCTATTGGAGGAATGAAACCTGAAGAATATAAATTTTACAAATCGCAATTTGAATTATTAAATGATCCTAATTTTTCTAGCAAAAACCCTCCAAAAGATTTTTATTTAGGATCACCAGTATTTTGGGATTCTATCCGTAAAACTAAAGCAGCAGAAATGTCCAAAGAACAAAAGACACCTCTTCTTATTATTCAAGGAGAAAGAGACTATCAAGTTCAATCAAAAATCGAAATTCCTCTTTGGAAAGAACAATTAAAAGAACGAGATAACGTAGATTATCGACTGTATCCGAAGTTAAATCACTTCTTTACAGAAGGTGATGGGGAATTAAGTAGACCGGATGAATATTATAGTCCTGCCAATATCCCTGAGTATGTTATTAATGATATCGCTACTTGGGTGCAAGAAAGATCGAAATAAGAATAGGGACAGTATCATTTAATTACGATTTTCTACATGTAAGATAAAATCATTTTTAAAATACCAACTTTTGGATAGGAAAAGAACAAGAAGTAGTACAAAAGGCTAATTTGAAAATCCCGCTAATTTACAAATAGCGGGATTTGTCATTTCTTTATACAAATCTAGATCTCTATTGTCAAGTATAGCCTTGTTTTTTTGTTTACTTTTTAGTACTAGTAGGATTAAGATGTTTTTTAGGAATGTTATTATTTGCATGCATATACACGATAATTTGGTGGAAGTGAGAAACATGCTAAAAAACAAGAAAATTTGCTTAGTAATATAGAAGAAAGATAGAAAAAAGAAAGGGATGAGAGTTTTGAAGAAACTTGATGTGCTTTTAATGGTACTCAGCTTCCTGTTCCCAATTGCAGGTATTATGAAAAAAATTCCTCTTGAATTGTCATTTTATTTAGGAGGACTGTTGTTTTTCACGAGCTTTGGAAGCTATTATGCAAAACGAATGTATTCACGAATATGTAGTTGGCTCGCTTACACTATATTTATCACATTCTTGCTCTCAATTTGGAACCAATACGTAACAACTAGCTCGTTACTAGCAAACGCAAAAATCGCTGCATGTATTGCGGTAATTCCACTTATACTCCGATTCCGTACCTATGCAATTACTTTAGGATTACTGACATTATGGGGTGGTTTATTGTGGGATATAAAACAAACCCAATCATTAGCTGTTCTTGGACGTGTTCTGAACTTATTAACTTCAGAAAGACTGTATCTACTCTTACTAGTAGTCGGATTTATACTTGGTGGGTTGTTTGCCAACATGCTAAAGCGTGGTAGTATCAATGAAAAACAAGAAACAACAAATCTATTCAAACAAAAAAAGAAACGAATTAAACCGAATTTTAAAATTCGCATTCCGAGTTTACCAAGATTGAAAGTGAAGATACCAAAGTTCAGTAGAAAATCTTCTAACCCAAAAGAAGCACGTACGTATGAACCAAATCGTAAAGAAAGAGTGCCAATGTATCATACAACGCAAACGGAGCATCAACATCATGAAATAGAAACAACGCAAGGTCAAACAAGAATGGAACGAAGAAGAAATCGTTATAATGCGTAGAGGAGATTCCTAGACAAATATTTAAAAACGCAATGCCCTATTTTATGATGAAAGGGTACTGCGTTTTTTTAATTACGTATATTAGATAGATTCTGATGAAAAAAGTGATTGAATTTTCAGATTTTATTGACAAAACATAAACAATCCGATAATATCATACTTAAATTTAAATAATAAAAATCGTTGACTAAGAAAAGTACGTTTAATTGATGCGTTACAGAGAGCTGGAGATGGTGCGATCCAGTACGATAGATTATACTGAATGGGCTTAGGAGAGGTACGTTGAAACGTTAGGAGTATGCGACCCGGGTTCCGCCGTTATAAGGATGAGGATATCGAATTTGTTTTTCCGTATCCAAAAACGAAAGGGTTCTTAGTCTATGTGACAAAGAATCAAAAGAGGTGGCACCACGGTATAATCGTATATATCGCCCTCTACATGCTTTAATGCATGTAGGGGGCTTTTTGCGTTCACACGCTTTTTTTATTCAACAATTAATAACTAAAGGGAGGAAGTAACATGAATTTATTACATGCGGAAAATGGATATTTTGGAAAATTCGGAGGTAGTTTTGTACCAGAACAACTACAAGAGGCTTTAATTCATCTAGAGGATGCATTTAATCAATATAAAGATGATCCAGAGTTTATAAAAGAATATGAATACTATCTCAAAGAATATGTAGGGCGGCCTAATCCACTTTACTATGCAAAGCGTTTGAGTGAAGAAATTGGTGGTGCAAAAATCTATTTGAAAAGAGAAGATCTTAATCATACTGGAGCACATAAAATTAACAATGTATTAGGACAAATTTTACTCGCAAAGAGAATGGGAGCAAAACGTATCATTGCAGAGACTGGAGCGGGACAGCATGGAGTGGCTACAGCTACTGCATGCGCTATGTTCGGAATAGATTGCACGATTTATATGGGAGGAATGGATACAGGACGTCAACAATTAAATGTATTTCGTATGGAATTATTAGGAGCAAAGGTAATTGCTGTACAAGAAGGGGGACGCACTCTGAAAGAAGCAGTAGATGCGGCGCTTGAAGATTACGCTCAAAACTATGAAAGTACATTTTATTTATTAGGTTCTGCACTGGGACCACATCCGTATCCAACAATTGTTCGTCATTTCCAAGCGGTAATTGGAAGAGAAGCAAGAGCACAGCACATTGAAAAAGAACAACGTCTACCTGATTATTTGGTTGCTTGTGTAGGTGGTGGAAGTAATGCGATTGGTTTATTTGCCCCATTTTATAATGATAAAGAAGTAAATATGGTAGGTGTTGAACCAGGTGGTAAAGGGATTGAAACAGGTATGCATGTAGCACCACTTACAGCAGGAGAGCCTGGTATTATCCACGGATTTAAGTGTTATATGATGAAAGACGAGAATGGAGAAATTGCAGATGCACACTCCATTGCCGCGGGATTGGACTATCAAGGTGTTGGACCAGAGCATAGTTATTATAAAGAAACAGGTCGTGCAGAATATGTAACAATTAATGATAACGAAGCGATAGAAGCGTTTCATAAATTGTCTCGTGTAGAAGGTATTATTCCTGCATTAGAAAGTTCCCATGCAGTGGCGTATGCAATGAAATTAGCAGCAACTTTACGAAACGATCAAAGTATTATTGTTAATTTATCAGGACGCGGTGATAAAGATGTACAACAAGTGTTTGAAATGAATAATCGAAAATAAATGTATGTCGAAGGATTTAAAAAGCGATTTTCGGTTCAGTTTTGGGCAGAAAATCGCTTTTCTATGTGTTTTTTTCTTGTGAATTTAGCATACTTACATTTATCCTGCATTAACGAGCATTTGGTTCAACTAATAATTAAGGCCCCTCTCTGATTAAAGTTTCACTTTATTGTACGGCCTTAAAATAGGTTGCTAAGTATTATTTTATTTAATATTCTTAAGTGGGGAAGAGAATACATTGTTGGAGGTGTTAATATTGCTTATTATCATCGCTATATCAGCATGTCTTTTAATGTGTATTAGTATATTGCATGTTTACTGGGCATTTGGCGGAAAATGGGGGATAAATGCAGTGATTCCAACTGAGTCAGGAGAAAAAACTTTCACTCCTGGAATGGGTATGACATTATTAGTTGCGCTCTTATTAAGCATTGCAGCTTTATTTTTACTATGGGAGATAGAAATAATTCCTTCATTTATCCCTCAAATGATCATTCGAAGTGGTTCTTGGATTTGTATGTTGGTGTTTGGATTAAGAGTGGTTGGAGAATTTAATTATTTTGGCATCTTTAAAAAGAAAAAAGATACGTATTTTGCTAAAATGGACAGCATGTTGTTTATTCCACTATGTGCTTTTTTATCTTTTTCATTCTTTTTAGCTATTATTTCATAAAAAAACAAAGAGGCTATTTTATATATGTTACACTAAACATTATAGCATTTTATGAATAGAGGGAAATAAATGATAGAAACAATAGAAAAAATAAAAAAAGTCGTCAATGAAATGCAAGAAGATGAAGCGAAAGAGTTACTTCAAGGTATTTTAGTGCAATTAGATTTGTTAAAAAATAATTACAACGAAGACTCATTTACATATTTAACGAGCATTCCGAACGAATTGATAGATAATAAATTGCATAAGAAAAATATATCCGAGAGCACGCACATTCATATTACTTTTGGGGAATCTAGTGCAGGTTGTTTAAAGTACATGTTAAAGAAAAAGAAATTGCAGCAAGAGTATGTTATTTCATTTTCAGAGTTTTTTTCGATTGGTCCAATCAATCAGCTGGAGACAATCGCTGGACAACATTTGAGACAGCAATGGTTATCGAAAAACTTAAATTTAGAAGATTTATATTTTGAAGAAGAATATTTACCAAAGTTTATTCAATCATTAAAAGAACTACAGTCTATTCCAAGGGATACGCCAATTACGATTTGGAGTGGAGAGAATGCAAATGAACATGTTGGACTATGTTTTGCAATTGTTCATTTGAGAAATAAGAAAAATATTCGAATCATTAATACAGCAGAGGCTCATAAAGAGTTGTTTCAAAAAGAGAATGAAATTTATGGGATTCACGGGACGAGTGCGTTAACGCCCGAGCAGCTAGCAACAATTTATGAGACGTATGAGAAGGGTACAGTACTTACTGAAAAATCGCGACAACAATTTGAACAAGAATGGCAGCGGTTTTCTGAAACGAAAAATTTATTACGAATTTGGGAAAATCATAAAGTTTCATCTGTGCAAGAAACTTACTTCGATTCTTTTATCATTGAATGTGCAAAGAACCTGGAGAGAGAAAGAGCAGAAGAACAATTTTATAAATCAGCGAGGCTTATTGGAGAAGTTCTTGGTCAGATAGAACAGTCAGTTGGCGATGTTTTTCTTGAATATCGTTTGCGTACGTTAATTAAACAAGGTGTATTCGAAATGGAAGGGACTTTGGAAGCGATGCGCTATTATAGTGTTCGGTTAAAAAAGTGACAAACATTAGGTGCTGTTTCGAATGTAGTGTAGGTAATGTATACTGGTTAATTAATAGTAAAAAAGTGCTTATGTCATGTCACATAGGCACTTTTTTTGTATACAGAAGTTTTTATATTAGATATCGTATTGACGTTTGAATTTAAAAATCTCTGTGCTTTATAAAAAGTTTAATCAAAGCTCATTTCGACCTCTTTGATTTAAGAGATAAAGTTTTACATCTTTTTTACTTCAAGAAGAGAAGAGTGGTTGATTGAATCCTTAAATCTCTCCGCGTTATTTTGGGCTACATAAATAAGCTACATATAAAAGCAATCCAACATATGTTGGATAAAGTAATAAATCATAGGAGGTGATTTTGTTATGTATAATCAACAAACTTATTTTCCATATGTAGATTATAATCAAACAACATACTATAATCCGCAAATTTCTGGCTATGAAACATCTGATGAAATGAGGGATGTGGAACTTGAGGAATATCGACCTGATGATGCAGAAGATGCACCCACGTCACCACCACCATCTCAAGCTCCTTCTGTACCATCAACGTTCGCTGCTCCTGCACAAAGCGGTAATATAAAATCATGGATGTGTAATTGTTTAGGGAGATGGGGATACTTACGTTTACACCGACCAGGTCCGTTTGGAAGAGATTTATGGTTTTTCCCAACTGAGGTAAGAAGAAATGGAGTATCAGGTTACACATGGCGAGCTGGTCGTCGCCAAAAAGTTAGTTATCGATATCAACAAATTAGTAATTTCATGTGCTTTGCTTAGCAAAAAATAAACTAAGAAAAAAGAATTTTAGCAGGTGAGAGGAAAATACTTTCTTCTTGCCTGCTTTTTTTGAAAATGCCATTATTTAATTGTTTTTCAATATATAAAGTAAGATCATAACAAAAAATTTACAATTTTCTTATTTTTGTTAAGTTATAATTTATATTGAATTGATTTTTACAAATACATGAAAGTGGGGGAGTGCAATGTCTTTAAAAAACAAGGTTGGTAGAAAAATAGAAGATGGTATTCATTTAGCTTCTGCAGATTTTAAAGAAGATGCTTATGAGATTTATAAAGAATCACGTAAATTACAACCTATTTTATTCGTATGTAAGAGTGAATTGTGGACAGAATGGCTTATTACAAGATATGAAGATGCATTACCACTTTTAAAGGATTCTCGCTTGAAAAAAAATCCCGAAAATGTATTTTCTCAAGAGGGGTTAAAACCATTTCATTCTCTTGAGAATAGTGACTATTTAACGAAGCATATGTTAAATTCAGATTCACCTGATCATAGTCGTTTGCGAGCACTTGTTCAAAAAGCGTTTACTCCTAAAATGATTTCACAATTAGATGAACGTATTCAGAATATCGCAGATACTTTATTAGACCGAGTAGAACATACAAATTCTCTGAACCTTGTGAATGATTATGCATTCCCATTACCTATCAATGTAATTAGTGAAATGCTCGGTATTCCAAAAGAAGATCAAGAAAAGTTTAGAGTGTGGTCACATGAGGTAATTGCTTCACCTGAAACGCCAGAAGAAATAAAGGATAATGAAATGAAATTATCTGAATTTATTACATATCTTCAATATTTGGTTGATGTGAAAAGAAAAGAGCCGAAAGAAGACTTAGTTAGTGCATTAATTCAAGCTGAAAGTGAAGGAAGTAAGTTAAGTGCGCCAGAGCTTTATTCAATGATTATGTTACTTATTGTAGCCGGGCATGAAACAACTGTGAATCTAATTACAAATACTGTATTAGCTTTACTAGAGAATACAGATCAACTACAGTTATTAAAAGAAAAGCCAGAATTTATTGATTCAGCAATTGAAGAAGGATTACGTTATTATTCTCCAGTTGAAATTACGACGGCACGTTGGGCATCTGAACCTTTTGTAATTCATGATCAAGAGATTCAAAAGGGGGATATGGTAATCATTTCACTAGCATCAGCAAATCGTGATGAGAATGTCTTTATGAATCCGGACGTATTTGATATTACGAGGGAAAATAACCGCCACATTGCATTTGGACATGGAAGTCATTTTTGTTTAGGAGCACCGCTTGCTCGTTTAGAAGCAAAAATTGCAATTGCTACATTGCTAAAACGTATGCCTAATATACAAATAAAAGGTGAGCGAGAAAAAATTAAGTGGCAGGGGAATTATTTAATGCGATCTTTAGAGGAATTACCATTATCTTTCTAGAATAGGTATTTGTGACATGCATATATTTTAAATTGTTCACATAGAGTATGTATGTGTAATTTTAAATCGAAACGGAAGGGTGAAGACATCCCAATGATCAACTAATTCTATTTTTCAAGAAATCTTCGTTAAAAAACGAAATATTCTTCTGAATAGGATTAGTATGTACATTTTTATATGTAAAAGGGATGTATTTTCGCGCTGCGAATAGACCTGTCTTTTATAATATGATTGTGCTGCCTCCTATTTAGAATGTGGAATAGGAGGCTTTTTTATGTCAATGGATGTAGAAACAAAACAAAAGGCTAGTGTATCTGTAGTATTAAAAAATCGATTTGTGCAAGCAATTATTGCTTCAGCATTATTTCTCCAGATAGGAATTTGGATCCGAAACTTTGCGGTACTGCTGTATGTAATGGATATGACGAATGGTGATGCATTTGCTATTTCAATGATTTCAGTTGCAGAATTTGCACCAATTTTCATTTTTTCATTTATAGGAGGCACATTCGCGGATAGGTGGAAACCAAAAAGAACGATGATTTGGTGCGAAGCTTTAAGTTCTTTATCAGTATTTGCAGTATTGCTTACGCTGATCTTTGGAAGTTGGAAAGTTGTATTTTTCGTCACACTTATCTCTGCAATTCTTTCGCAATTTTCACAGCCTTCAGGTATGAAATTATTTAAACAACATCTATCTACAGAAGAAGTACAGTTGGCTATGTCATTATATCAAACCATTTTTGCGATTTTCATGGTATTAGGTCCTATACTTGGAACGTTTATATTTCAAGCCTTCGGAATTTACACTTCTATTATTGTGACAGGTATTGCTTTTTTATTTGCGGCTTTAGTTTTGTTATTTCTGCCAAAAGATGTTGAAGAACAAGAAGAAAAGAAAAAAATGAGTTTGCTGCAAGAAATGGTGGATGGAATTAAATATGTAAAAGCAAAGAAAGCATTAACATTACTCGGTATTTGTTTTATGGCAGCAGGATTAGGGATTGGACTGATTCAGCCACTCGGTATTTTTATCGTGACAGAACAATTAGATCTATCAAAAGAAAGCTTACAATGGCTATTAACTGTAAATGGTGCTGGAATGATTATTGGCGGAGCTTTAGCGATGGTATTTGCGAAAAATATTGCGCCGCAAAAGATGTTAATTTTAGGAATGTTAGCACAGGCAATTGGCATCGGTATCATTGGGTTTTCTACAAATTTATGGATCACACTTATCGCTCAGTTTTTCAGTGGTTTAGCTCTTCCTTGTATCCAAATTGGGATAAACACACTTATTATTCAAAATTCGGATACAGACTTTATTGGACGGGTAAATGGAATTTTGAGTCCTTTATTTACAGGTTCAATGGTATTAACGATGAGCATTGCTGGTTCATTAAAAGAAGTATTTTCACTAAGTACAATGTATGAAGGAACAGCATTACTATTTATTATTGGTTCATTATTTATTTTACCAATATATAATTTGAAACCAGTAGTAGGAACTTCAAATGAGGAGGGTGTCGTCCAACATGAATCCTAATCCGAATGTGAAATATCCTATCGAAAGTAACAAGAGTGTTCATTTTATTAAAAATACAATAACAAAACCAAATATTATTGTTGGAGATTATTCTTATTATGATTCGAAAAACGGGGAAACATTTGAAGATCAAGTGCTATATCATTATGAAATTTTTGGAGACCAATTGGTTATGGGGAAATTTTGCTGCATAGCACCCGGTGTTACATTTATAATGAATGGCGCAAATCATAGAATGGATGGATTTTCAGCGTATCTATTTAATATTTTCGGTCATGGATGGGAAAGATTCACACCGGAACTTTCTGACTTACCATTTAAAGGAGATATGGTTATTGGAAATGATGTATGGATTGGTATGGATGCGACAATTATGCCTGGAGTGAAGATAGGGGACGGAGCAATTATTGCTACAAAATCTGTTGTCACTAAAGATATTCCACCGTACACAATTGTCGGTGGCAATCCTGCCGTTGAAATTAAAAAGAGATTTTCAGACGAAATCATAAATGGACTATTAGAAATAAAGTGGTGGCACTTGGATATAAAAAGTATTTCTGAAAATATTAATGCGATTGTAAGTGGGGATATGGAAGCGTTGAAAAAATTATTAGACGCTTAAGTGTGAAAAATATGCAAAAAAGGAGGGCTCCATGATTAAAGATGAGTCCTCCTTTTTTCATTCATTTTATCAATTTTATAAACAAAACCACCATCACACCATAAGTCGTAACAAAATGTTTCTGGTTTAGATAGAAGGGTTTGGGAGCGCTCAACCCACCTTAAAATATCTGTATTCGTTGAATTTGCAGCACTTTGTAAGATATTTTGAAGTGATTCTATATTATATGTATTTCCGCTAGTCCGAATAGCATCTCCAACTAATAGATATAAACAATGAAGAAAAAAAACTTGGTTGGGGCAATTTGTATCACTTGCAATATTCAGTATCATTTCCGCGACATTAGTGATATTGCATACCGATAAGTCCCAGTCTTGTTCAGGGAAAATAGCATCTTCGGTATAAGCCCATTCAATAATTTCTTTCGTTGTTGGATTCCACGGATCTTTCATTATGCAATCTCCTTTATCATTTATAAAATAATAAATCAATTATATAACAGAAAAAAAGTTTGAGGAAAATGTTTCTCTTGTCTAATTCTACATGATCATTCTTAAGCGTAGTATCAATACAAATAAAAAATAGAAGTATCATACCTCTCAAATTTGTTAATGATAAAAGAATAAGGAGGTGTGATACTTATGGCACAAGATGTTTTATGTGAAGTAAACAACTGTCAATTTTGGGGTAACGGAAACAAATGTAATGCAGAGGCAATTTATGTAGTGAGCCATAAAGGTAACAAAGCATCTACAACGGAAGAAACTGATTGCAAAACCTTCATTCCTGAAGCTTAAATAATAAGGGGTAACCGTAGGTGGTTGCCCTTTTAATAATTATAGTATTGATAAT
Source organism: Bacillus sp. AFS023182 (assembly GCF_002560575.1). Taxonomy (NCBI): domain Bacteria; kingdom Bacillati; phylum Bacillota; class Bacilli; order Caryophanales; family Bacillaceae; genus Bacillus; species Bacillus sp. AFS023182. The sequence goes on from NZ_NTRO01000053.1 coordinate 89,592, forward strand.
AAATTTCATTTTCATTCACTGTATTTTCTTTTTTGTAGTTTTCTATATTTTTTTCATGAGAGAAGTAATCCAAGCTAGTTCATGCTCAATGCGTGATTTACTTTGCTGTACGACTTCCGAAATAAAAAGTGATGTTTCAGATAAAGATTGAATAGATGTTAATTGTGTATATAGCACATTTTGACGAGTCGTTAAAACTTCTTTTCGAGCTTCGTAATCCAGCTTCTCAAACAATGCAACACGTACAAGAAATTCAGCATCATTAGAAGCTAGTTTCTCTGGAAACTCTCGCATCATTTCATAAAAGATTTCTTCACCCGTTTGAGTTAAGGCATAAATGTTACGGTTTGGTTTACCTATTTGTTGATGGACCTTTTTTGTAATTGCTCCCATATCTTCAAAACGCCGAAGAGCCGGATAGAGCATGTTATGATTGAGTTCAAAATTTTCTCCAAGACGATTTTGAATGTTTTTCTTTATTTCATAACCATACTTTGGTCCAGAAGTTAATTCTGCGAGTAGTAAAATATCAACATACATATGTATTCCCCCTAATTTTTCTCAAGTTTTTATCCGTAAATATCTCCTTTATATATGTTAAAATAACATATGTTAGTCTATACATCTTTGAACTGCCTACCTATTACTTTTTATTTTAATAGAAAAGGGAGGAAAGAACTATGAATTCGCCTGAAAATGTAATTTTGGTTCATGAAATTTCAAAGCTTAAAACAAAAGAAAAGCTGTGGAATCCTTATGAGTGGTATAAGCATATGAGAGAAAATCATCCGGTCTATTATGATGCGGAGCAAGATGTATGGAATGTCTTTTTATATGATGATGTGAACCGTGTTTTATCTGATTATCGCCTATTTTCAAGCAGAAGAGATCGTCGTCAATTTTCCATTCCTCCTTTAGAAACAAGAGTAAATTTAAATTCTTCTGATCCTCCAGAGCATCGAAACATTCGATCAATTGTTTCAAAAGCATTTACCCCAAGAAGTCTTCAGCAGTGGAAACCACGGATACAAGCAATTGCAAATGAACTTGTGCAAGATATGAATCATTTTGATGAAATCGATATTGTAGAGCAGTTTGCTGCACCTCTACCTGTAACTGTTATTTCTGATTTATTAGGTGTTCCAACAACAGACAGAAAACAAATTAAGATGTGGTCAGATATTTTGTTCATGCCATATAGCAAAGAGAAGTTTAGCGATTTAGATACACAGAAAGAAGTCACTTTACATGAATTTAAAGCTTATCTTCTCCCAATTGTTCAAGAGAAACGGTACCATTTGAAAGAAGATATTATTTCAGACCTGATCAGAGCAGAGTATGAAGGAGAAAGATTGACTGACGAGGAAATTGTTACATTTTCATTAGGACTATTAGCCGCGGGGAATGAAACCACTACAAACCTTATTATTAATAGCTTTTATTGCTTTTTAGTAGATGCACCTGGGGTATATAAAGAGTTAGGCGAAAGTCCAGAGCTGATTCCTAAAGCGATAGAAGAGGTACTACGTTATCGTTTCCCAGTTACATTAGCCCGTACTATAACAGAAGATACAACAATATTTGGACCAAAAATGAAAAAAGGACAAATGATTGTTACGTGGATAAGTGCTGCCAACTTAGATGAGAATAAATTTCCGCAAGCAGATCGCTTTGATTTACATCGATCTGGAAATGAAAAACATTTAACATTTGGCAAAGGACCACACTTTTGTTTAGGGGCACCACTCGCTCGTTTAGAAGCTGAAGTTGCATTAACTACGTTTATTAGCAATTTTAAAAAGCTAGAGCTTTCACCATCCTTTCATTTAGCGAACTGTGTATTAGAGAATGAACAAACGTTAAAACAACTTCCTATTCTTTTGAAGGAATAAAGCGTATTAAAAAATGAAAACCCCTATTTTATGTAGGTGTTTTCATTTTTTTAATATGTTTTTTATAATATCTAAGATATTTTCAAACGAATTTAAAAATATCTCTTGACATGAAACGCTTTTCATAAATTATAACTAAGTTGGGTTTGACAAAGTAAATATGGAAACGATACCTGATTTATCTGTTTATCCTACTATTTACGAACAAGAAGCCATCCGATTTCAGTGGAAGGAAATAGAGGAATCAACTGCCCATATAATCCTGATTCGTGAAGGCTACTAATTAGTGGTTTCACTTTATATGAGCATGTTTATTTATAGAAAGTGGTGACGAAACAATGAAATTAATTGCGATTGATTTAGATGGAACTCTTCTTTCAAGAAATAAAATGATTAGTAAAGAAAATGCAGAAGCGATTCAAAAATGTCAGGAGCAGGGGCATGTGATAGCGATTTGTACAGGACGTTCTATTGTCGATATTGAACGACTTTTACTGGAAGCGAATTTACAGTGTCCAATTATTGCAGAAAACGGAGCTCTTATTTATACGAATCAAAAAATGATGAAAAGATATCCAATTCAAAATAAACAAGCCTTTGAAATTGTCGAGTATCTTGAACAAAATCGTATGTATTATCAACTGTATACAGATCGAGGTGTATACGTTCCGGCGTATGGTGAAGAAAGTGTAAATCATGAAATAGAATGGATAAAAAGATCAAATAAAGATATGGATCAGCAAGAGCTTGAGGTCATCGCAGCACTGTATCTTGAACATACAGCATTTCATATCACAGAAAGCTGTAAATCAATATTAGCAGAAGAGATTTATGTGCATAAGCTTTTACCATTTTCCTATAACATAGAGAAATTACAAAAATTAAAAAGGCATTTTCAACATAATACAGAGCTAGCAATTACTGCTTCATATTGGCATAATTTAGAGATTAACCATCGTGACGCTCAAAAGGGTAATGGTTTATATACTTTAGCTGAACATCTTAATATTCCGGTAGAGAATACCGTTGCGATAGGCGATGGTCTTAACGATATTTCAATGATGGAAAAAGCACATATGTCTATCGCGATGGGAAATGCAGTAGACGAAATTAAAAAGATTTGTCACTATGAAACACGATCGAATGAAGAACATGGTGTTGCACATGCTCTTTATCAATATGTCATAGAAAAAAAGTAAAAAAGAATCCACAAAGGATTCTTTTTTACTTTTATTAGGGGTAAGGTATTCTATGAGATTCATAGAAGCCTTATTACAGCTCATTATATAGAATATATTGGTAGTATTGTATATATTTTTAAATTATTTTGTGAATAATTTGTGAATTTTTTAATTCTATTACACGTATGGAAAGGCAGTTATATACCATTTTGAACACTTTTTAATTGAAAAATAAAATTTATTTGAATAATTATGCTCTTGCTATATACCTATGAGAACATTATTCGTATAATGGAGAAGCGTGATTAAAAATTGGTATTAAATTTACATATAGAGGTGGAAAGAGAATGAATGCTCGGCTATTGGAACTCATTGATGTAAACACAATAGAAACCATGGCAGAACAATTTTATAAATTAACAAACATTTCACATCAACTTCTTGATCAAAATATGGCATGTGTTTTTTCATTTGGTATGAATCGAGAAGAAAATAAACAACTTACAAAGATTGAAATTCCGTTTTTTTTACATGAGCAACATCTTGGTTCATTTGTTGCCTGTTCAATAAAAAATGACATTCTTACTTGTCAAAAATACTTCGAAATGCTTTCAAAACTCATTGTAGATAGTGCAATGAATAAACTTCAAAACCAAACAAAAAACATACATTTACTTTCTCAAAAAGAAGAACAGCTACACACAATCTTACAAAATATGCCCATTATGGTTGATGCTCTTGATAAAAATGGAAAATTTATATTATGGAACCGGGAATGTGAGCTCGTAACAGGTTATGCTGCAGAAGAAATCGTTGGGAATCCAAAAGCGCTTGAACTGCTATACCCTGATGAAAGTTATCGCAAGCAAATGCAAAAGAAATTTTCGGTTCGTGGAAAAAGTTTTCGAGATTGGGAAATGAATTTAACATGCAAAAATGGAGAAATAAAAACAATCATGTGGTCAAATATTTCAGAACAGTTCCCAGTACCTGGCTATAGCTATTGGGCAGTTGGAGTTGATATTACTCATCGAAAAGGAATTGAAGAGCAATTAAAGCAACAAACATCTGAACTAGAGCTTATTTTCAAAGCATTACCTGATTTGTGCTTTTTAACCGAGGCTGATGGAACAATTATAGATTATAAAGCCGGTTCGCCAGCTAAGTTTTACGTACCGGCAGAATCTTTTATGGGGAAAAAGTTTTATGAGGTCTTGCCTTCACCCGTTGCACAGCAATTTCGTGAAGCAATTCACCAAGTGCAGCATAAAGAATCAACTGTTATTGTTGAATACCCACTCACACTTAAGGGCAGTATTAGTTTCTTTGAAGCTAGATGTTTACCATTGTTAAAAGATAAGGTCATGATTATTGTCCGTGATATTACGGAACGTAAAAAGACTGAAGAGTTATTGAATAAATCAGATACACTTGCGGCAATTGGACAATTAGCTGCAGGGGTAGCCCATGAAGTCCGAAATCCATTGACTGTGATTAAAGGATTTATTCAATTATTTCAAATTAATCAAGCAGACCAAGATAAATATTTTGAACTTATGCTATCAGAAATTGAAAGAATTGAAGCTATACTTCATGAGTTTTTATCGATTGCAAAAACTGATGTTATTCCAACTGAAAAGAAGAATCTCTGTTTCATATTAAAAAATGTCGTTTCGTTAATCAATACGAAGGCAATCATGACAAATATTCAAATTAATCTTCATATAGAATCAAAAGAATTAATCATTGATTGTTGTGAAAATCAATTAAAACAAGTCTTTATTAATATTTTACAAAACTCAATTGAAGCAATGCCAGATGGAGGAGAAATATCTATTTACGTGAAAAAATCAGAGCGTGAGGAGGTTATTATTAATATAGTTGATGAGGGCTTAGGAATTCCTGAAGAAAGAATAAAAAGACTTGGTGAACCTTTTTATAGTACGAAAGAAAAAGGAACTGGCATTGGGCTAATGCTCAGTTATAAAATTATTGAAAGTCATCAAGGAAGAATTAGCATAATGAGTGAGGTAGGAGTAGGAACATCAGTTACAATTTATTTACCTATGTTTCAAAGTGAGCAGGTTACTTCTCATTCAGCGATGCCATCTATAACAAAGGCTTTGTAATCGAGATTAATTTCCATTGACGGTAAAGAAAAGAGGTCATCTTATCACCCTATAAGATAGCCTCTTTTCTTTGTTATCCAGCGAATTGTACTGCAGTTTTAGCATGTAAAAAAGCAGTATCAAATACAGGAATAGAAAGATCTTTTTGTGAAATGAGTAACGGAATTTCAGTACAACCTAATAAAATTCCTTCTGCACCATTTTCAATAAGTTTTTGAATGATTTGTAAGAAACGTACTTTGGACTGCTTTGAAATAATTCCTTTACTTAATTCATAGAGAATGACATTATGAATGAAATTCCGGTCATCTTCTTTCGGAATCATTGTTTCAATTCCATAATTAGCTAATCTTGTTTTATAAAATTCCTGTTCCATTGTTTGTTTTGTTCCAAGTAAACCAATTCGTTTCACATCGTGTTCAACAATTTCTTCAGCACTTACATCACCAATGTGGAGAAGGGGAATAGAGATTGCTTGTTCTACTTCTTCCGCAAATTGATGTACTGTATTTGAGCACATAAGTATACAATCTGCACCAGAATTCTCTATTTTTTTTGCTACTTGAACGAGTTGTTTTTGCACTTCTTCATATTGTTGATTTTGTAATAAATTCGTCACTTCGCCAAAATCCATGCTATAAAGGACAAGCTTTGCATTTTGATTATACTGAGATAGAGTTAGTGTATTAATATGTTTATAATAAAGAGACGTTGATTCCCAGCTTAATCCACCAATTAATCCGATTATTTTCATGTCAAATCCCTCCCGTAAACATGCTTTATTTAACTTATTATTCCATAATTCCGATAAGAATACAATGTTTTAATTGTTTATTTTTCGAAAAATAAAAATAGTGGGAAAAGTGTTGGGATTAATTTGCGTTAATGCAATAATACAAGTTACAAACGAATACTTATCTAGAGAGGTGGAGGGAACGGCCCGATGAAACCTCAGCAACCCTTATTTACTACAAAATAGGAAGGTGCTAATTGCGCAAAGGACATATTGTCTTTTGAAAGATAAGAGGATCATATATTCATATGCAAATGGCCTCTTATAGCAGAGGTCATTTTTTATTGGGAAGAAAGGAAGTGAAGGCTCATAATTCAATGTTTTTTTACATAGGACTAATAGAAACTCACTAAAATGAGAGGAGAATTCATATGAACAAATTATCTACAAAATTAGTCGTAGCAATTGGAATCGGTTCTGCAATATATGGTGTATTAGGTCTATGGGGATTTTCAATTGCACCAAACACATTTATCAAGCCTGCTTTGGCTATATTAACAATATTTGGTGCGATTTTCGGGCCATTTGCAGGACTTTTGATTGGTCTTATCGGTCATACGGTGACAGATACCATCGCTGGATGGGGAGTATGGTGGGGATGGGTACTTAGCTCAGGTATTATTGGATTTACGATGGGACTTGTACAAAAACGAGCAAGTTTCAGTGTGAAAAATGGAATATTTCGTAATAGAGATATTTCATATTTTGCTATAACAGGTTTAATTGGGATTGTCGTTGCAATGATATTTGCTGGTGCTTTTGATATTATCATTATGGGTGAACCTTTGGATAAAATTGTTATTCAAGTACTTGGTGCAACGATTGCAGATGTCCTTGTATTCTTAATTCTAGGTTTACCAATCACACTGGGATTAGCGAAAGCAAATAAAAAACATACACATTTGAAGATTGAAAAGTAGGGAGATTATTATGAAGCCGATTATTTCCTTTGAACAATTTACATTTCAATATAAACAAGTGACAGAACCTACTTTAAAGGATGTTACATTCCGTATTTACCCAGGCGAAAAAGTATTGATTGCCGGTCGAAGTGGATCAGGAAAGTCAACATTGGCCCATTGTATAAATGGGCTTATCCCTTTTTCATATGAGGGATCAAGTACTGGGAACATTTCAATATGTGGTAAGGATCCGCGAAAAGGCAGTATTTTTGAACAAAGCAAGCATGTAGGAACTATTTTACAAGATCAAGATTCTCAGTTTATTGGTTTAACCGTAGGAGAAGATGTTGCTTTTTCATTAGAAAACGATTGTGTAGAACAGGAGAAGATGAAGGCCGTTGTTATGGACTCACTACAGAAAGTACAGATGCATACGTTTCATTCACGAAGCCCACATGAATTATCTGGTGGTCAAAAACAAACTGTTTCTCTTGCAGGACTGTTAACAACACATGCTGACATATTACTATTTGATGAGCCATTAGCAAACTTAGACCCCATGAGTAGTTTGAAAACAGTAGAACTTATACGAAAGGTGCATCAACAATTTAATAAAACAGTTGTTATTATTGAGCATAGAATAGAAGAAATACTAAAGTTAGACCTTGATAAAATCATATTAATAGAAGAAGGAAAAATTGTAGCAATTGATTCGCCAGAAAAAATTTTACAAACAAACATGCTACAAAAAATAGGGTTAAGAGAGCCTGTATATATTGAAGCGTTAAAAAATATAAAAATGAATACTTTAAATGAAGAATTATATCCAATTGAAACGCTAGATCATGAGAAAGTGAATAAAGCGATCAAGCAATGGATGTTACATTCTACTATGTCTAAAAAACAACCTAAAAAAGAAATCTTATGCGAAATAGAAAATATATCATTTTCATATTCGCACAAAGATTTTACATTAAGGGACATATCACTCTCTATACAAAGAGGAGAAATTGTAGCGTTATTAGGCCATAATGGTGCAGGTAAATCTACATTTGCACATACATTAACGGGAATGAACAAAACGAAGAAAGGAGAGATTGTATTTGATAATGAAAATATAAGTTCATGGTCTATCCGAAAGCGTGGAGAAGTGATCTCCTATGTCATGCAAAATCCTAATCACATGATTACACAATCTACTGTTTGGGATGAAGTTGCTTTCTCATTAAAATTAAAGAAAGTTTCTAGCGCAGAAATAAATAAACGAGTGGAAGAGGTATTGCGAATTTGTGGATTATATCCATTTCGAAATTGGCCAATTCAAGCGTTAAGTTACGGACAAAAAAAGAGGCTTACTATTGCATCGGTTTTAACAAGAGATCCGAAGCTTATCATCTTAGACGAGCCAACAGCAGGACAAGATTATTTTCATTATCAACAATTTATGTCCTGTATAAGTCTATTAGCGATACAAGGAATATCATTCATCTTTATTACACATGATATGAACCTAGCTTTAGAATATGCAGACCGCGCAGTTGTCCTCCATAAAGGGAAAATACTTGCTGATGGTACTGTTTCAAATGTATTAACAAATAGCGAAGTATTACAACAATCTAATTTAGGGGAAAGTTCGCTAATAACATTAGTAAAATTGAGTAAAGTCCCTTATCCAGAAGTTTTTGTACAAATGTATATGGAGGCAAAAAGGAGGGGAGATTATGAATAAATCAGATTTATTTTATATAGATAATTATACATATTTTCATCGTATGGACGGCGCAATTAAATTGTTGTTATTTATAATTTGGATGACTCTTACATTTATATTTTTTGATTTTCGTATTTTATTATGCTTGTTTTTCATTGGTTGTTTAGGGTTAGTGATTGCTAAAATCCCTTTAAAAAAAATTGTAATTATATTTAGTGTTATTTTCACATTTAGTATGCTAAATTCATTGATGATTTTATTGATTACACCAACCCATGGATCTGAGTTAACTGGTACAAGTACAGCATTTTTGTATATTGGATATGCTACTATCACGTTTGAAACACTCTTTTATGCTCTTACGCTCTCATTAAAGTATTTTACATTATTACCATTTACACTTATTTTCATATACACAACGCATCCAAGTGAGTTCGCTAGCAGTCTATATAAAATTGGATTACCGTATAAGATTGCCTACGCGATAAATATCGCGCTTCGCTACATACCGAATATACAAGCGGAATACCAATTGATTAAGCACGCTCAAGAAGCAAGAGGTGTACCATTTGAAAGAGGAGAAGCGGATTTTTGGGAACGTATTAAAAACCGGATACTCATCTTTTGGCCACTTGTTACTCACTCTTTAGAGCGAATTGATACTGTTTCAAATGCAATGGATTTACGCGGATTCGGAAAAAAAGAGAAACGAACATGGTATTTTACAACAAAAGCAAAACAAGAGGATTATATAGGATTCATTATCGGCATTATCATTTTAGTATTTGCCATTTACCTAAAGTTTAATATTTTTAAAGGGTTTTGGTATCCACTTTAAGTTTCTCGATGTTATACAGATAAAATTTAGGCACTCGCGAAGTGTCTTTTTAAATTTAGCCAAGACATGCTCAAAAATCATATAAAAACATACTGTATAATACGAACCCGTTAATAAACAATCAATTTATTCATTAGTTTTATACTAAAAGGAGGAGAAAACATGAGTTTCGGTGGTTCTTGTGGTTTTGGTGGAGGTTTTGCATTATTAGTTGTGCTATTTATTTTATTAATTATTGTTGGATGCAGCTGCTGGGGTTGAGGGTATTAAAAACTATCCATTTATTTAATCATTCGTCACAGAATTATGTAATTAGAAAAACTATTAAAGGTACTTTTTAGTATCAATACGAGATTCAATCCGAAAAAGGAGCTATCATGCTCCTTTTTATATTGAAATTTTACCGAAATAACAAAGTGAACCTTCAAAAAAATTGTTGAATTTACATACTTTTTCATTGTAAATATTTGTGATTAAAAGGCGAGTTTTTATTATTCACGATAGTTATTGGTTTTGATTCCCTGGTTTCTTTTGACTGTTAGGCATAATTTCATCGGCAAACTCTACATTTGTCAAATTTACTTTGGATGGAATAAATGTTTTTGTCGTATTTTGAACACCTTGGAATAAACGTTGAATAGGGTTCATCATATTTGAATTACGTGTTGCTACTACACTAAAAACTGTTCCTAATCCTAGTAAAGAGAACCAAATCCAGCTTCTATTGTTATTCCGTCTATTTCTAAATAATTTAAACATTTGCTGAGTTCTTCTTCCAGAATTGAATAGTGACATCAAGAAGTTAAGAGTATTCATTTTTTACCCCCTGTAAAAATAATTAGGAAAAAGAAACACTAAGTTTAATTCCATATGATTTATGTTGCAATATTTTATAGAAATTTATGATGCTAATTTATGCTAATATTTCTTAATTCTTTTTTCCTAAAAACCCTAAGTGTACTTGCAGGCTCCCTCATTCCAAAGGAAAACATGTACAGGTCAATTGGGTTTTTAGGATTTAAAGTTCATTTGTTTACATAATGTTTTTTAATCAATGAGATGAAGTATATTGAAAATGAGTTGAAAAGGAATGATATTCATTTTCTATATCATTTATAGAACAAAATGCATTGTAATTTATTCTAAATAGTTGCCGGAATAGAAAAAAAGAAGTGCCACATAATAACAGAAATGAGTGAAGAGACACATCGTCAAGTGTACTACACTACACAAGGTTATTTATTGCATAACATATCATCTGTTTTTTAAACTAAATAAAAAGAAAAACTTGAGAAGCGACTAAATTCATTTTTTAAACGAGAATCGGCTTTAACGTTATCAGGAACGTATAACAAAATAATATTGACGCTTATAGCTAACAAATGGAAATACTCATGTACTAAAATGAATTTTAGTATGCATTATTTTTAGAGATATCTTTTTCTAGAAAAAGAGTTGGAAATGATTTTAGATTGTTGAGGTGATTACATATATGCCAATGTTGAATGTGGACGGTAGTAGTCTGTATTATATCGTTAAGGGAAAAGGGGTTCCTATTGTTTTTATTCATCCTCCTGTACTTACTTGTGTGAATTTTGAGTATCAAATAGAGGAATTATCTCGAAATTTTAAGGTGATTGCTTTTGATATTAGAGGGCACGGAAGAAGTCAGTATTCAGAACAACCGATTACCTATCCACTGATTGCTGAAGACATTAGATGTTTGTTGGATCATTTGGAAATTAAGAAAGCATTTGTATGTGGATATTCGACTGGAAGCTCTATCGCATTAGAATTTTTATTGGCTTTTGCTGAAAAAGTGTTAGGGGCTATTCTAATTGGGGGAATGTCAGAAGTGAGGGATGGGTATCTAAAGAATAAGATTTCACTTGGCATGAAACTGGCAAAAGCGGGGGCAGTTTCATTTTTAGCATGGTCTATTTCATGGAGTAACTCAAATACACATAAATTGTTCATACAGATGTTTAAAGAAGCGCGAAAAGGGAATGCCAAAAATATCTGGCAGTATTATCGTTATAGTTTGCATTATAATTGTACGAATCAGCTTAGAAATATTCAGCATCCGGTTTTATTGGTGTATGGTAAGAAGGATAAAGTATTTTATAGTCATGCCAAATTATTGCATGAAAAATTGCCATGTAATGAATTAAAATTCATTGATCACGTAAAGCATCAAATTCCTACAAAAGCAGCGAAGTGCCTAAATGAAATGATTCAGCAGTTTGCTTTTATTCATACTGATATGAATCTTTTTATTTATCCATAAAAAAACATATTGATTTCGAAGTTATATGTGTTTATTGCTCCAAAGATTTAATGAGAAAGGAGCTACCATGCTCCTTTTTATAATTGATATGTTAAAGAGTAGGGATCATTCAAGAGTTATTTCTCCTAAATATGTTGAATTATTTTTGTATACTGGTGATTGATACTGATTGAGTCTTTTGAATGTAAAACCTAATCAGTACATATGTGAGTAGTGATACAACTATGTTAGGTAATAAAAAATGGAGTAAAGAAGGAATATCTACAAGATGGGGATAGTCAAGACCTTTTACAGGGATGAAAAACTGCTATCTTAATGGATCTTTTGGAAAAAATTTGATTGAGCGTGAAATTCCATCCAAAATGAAGTCAAATAGGTAGTAGAGCATCGATTTTATTTTTTGAAAAGCATATGCTTATACAAAGCCAGAGAATGCTGTTGTTAAAAAGATAAGGATTATTGGAACAAAACTTTCAAATAAACCGTAAGAAAACCAGTGATATACACCAAAATAAATTGAGGAAAGAGTAAGGCTCATCTGAAAAATGAATCCCTCGAACATTGTATATCCCATCAAAAACCAATATGTCTCCTTTATAGAGTCAAAAATAAAAAGGAGCATAGGAGCCCCTTTTAAATCAACATGTTAGTGTTTTTAGTAATCTCATTACTTTGTGGAAATGTAATCGTTAAAGTGGTTCCTTTATTAACAACACTATTTATATCTAAAGTACCATTCATCGTTTCAATAATTTTCAATGCAACCATCGTACCTAAACCTGTTCCTTTTGTTTTTGTACTAAAATAAGGTTCCCCAAATCGGTTGATTTGCTCTTGTGTCATACCAATTCCACTATCTTTAATGACAATAGTAATTTTGTTTTCACAAACAGATGATTTGACACTTAGTTTTCCGCCGTTTGGCATCGCTTCTATACTGTTCTTTATTAAGTTTAAAAAGCATTGCTGAAAATGTTGTGTATTCCCGGTGATGGAACCTGTTTCTAATTTCTCAGAAACATTTATAGAATTCATATTACATAATGGCATCATCATACTTATTACTCTTTTTAATTCTTGATCTATTACAATGTTATCAATTTTTTGTGATGCCGGCTTAGCAAATGTTAAGTAGTCATCAATGATAACCTGCGCGCGGTTTAGTTCTCCAAGAATATGTTCAATATATTGTTCGCGCGATTCTTGTGATAAATTTGGAGTTTTAAGGAGTTGAGTAAAGCCTTTTACTACGGTAAGGGGATTTCTTACTTCATGTGAAATACTCGCAGCAAGTTGACTCACAATCTCCATCTTCTCCATTTTTACTAGTTTTGACCGCATAATAACGGCATCTCTTAAAACTTCATTTATATACACAACAAATAACATGATAATAGGAGGCAGTATAATAAAATAAGCGATATATAATTTTGTAATTGGGAAATCCGATAAAACTACAGCGATAAAGGTTGTAAGTAAAGCAAGGAAAAAAGGTAAAATCATTGATATAATAAGCTTTTTTCTTCTGCTTAATTGATTGAATTTAGAAGAATAATAGGCAGTACAAATAAGCATGGTAATATAAACAATAACTGTTAAAAAGTTAACACCGTAAAAAACAAACCGAATCAATAGCATGATAGATAATAAAGCAATTCCAACTGGTAAACCGCCATAAAGTGTACCTATTAAAAATGGGATTTGTCTCAAATCATGAACACAATTTTCATCGATGTATATAGGGAATTTCATGCATAAAATTAATGGTACACTAGTGCAAATAACAATAAGTGTTTTTTTGTATTTTTTGAAAAATATTCTATTATTATATAGAAAGTAAAAAACAAAGACGCTAATTAAAATGTAAAGCAAATTATTTAATACGTTTTGATTGATATATATAAAATCCATCTAGCATGCCTCATTATTGTAGTTTTCGATACTATAAGTTATTATACAGAAAAAACATAACTTCTTCATGTATTAATTATTTTACTACAATGAAGGAGGATTACTTTTTCATACTCATTTTGTTACGCGCAAATTCCCATTCTAAATAAAACTCTTCAACTGATGTATAGCGTTGATTTCTATTTTTGTCTACCGCACGCGATACTACGTCATACAATTCTTTTCCTGCTTCCCATTTAGCGAAAGTGTGATTGCGTCCGCCTCCTAATAACACAAAAGCGGTTGCCCCCATATTAAATACATTTGTTTTCTCATCAATTACTGCGCCAAGCTCGAATTCCTCTGGTGACATAAATCGTGATGATCCCCAAAGTCTTCCCATTGTATTGATATAGGGTTTCTTTTTATATAAGTCGATATCACAAATTTTTATTTTGTTTGTTTTAAAATCATATAAAATACTTCCGTCATAAAAATCTATTGCTACATAGTTTTTTCTTTCAACATGTACATGGAAAGAAAAAATATGATCGAGTGAAGTAAGACGCTCTTCAATTGATAATTGTTTATAGCGATAAAATGGAGAATTTGGATCACTGTAATTTGTTGGTGTTGGAAATGAACAATGTGAATGAAGGCATTCTCCGTTAAACCAATTAAAGATTGCTACATAACCATTCTGCACTTCAAAATGGTCTATCAATTCAACTAAATAGTTATGTTTTAACTCTTCATAAAGTAACATAGCTTGTTTAAGAGTTACTATTGCATCTGCTGGATTACCTGCATAATTCATTGTTTTTGCTCCAGCAAATTTAACAAGCATCTTCTTTCCATTTTTTTCGATACCAAAGCAAATATTCCCTGAATCTTGTTGATCAAAGACTGCAAATATTTTTCCAAGACTGGCAAGCCAATTGAAGTCGTGTTGCTCTTTTAATTGAAAAGTGACATCATTTAAATGAATTGTAATCGGAATTCCGTTCATTTTGCACCTCGTATTCTATATAATTAGATTAAATATTATTATATTCAAGAAAGATAATGAAAAAACCTGTTTTACTTAGTTAGAAGGCTAAGTAATTCAAATGGAAGGTGAAAAATGGATAAACAAATAACCATTGAACCATATAATATAAATTGGCATAAGGAATTTGTAGAAGAGAAAAAGAAATTTGTTGCACTACTAAAAAAAGAAATTATAGCAATCGAACATATTGGAAGTACGTCAATAAAAGGTTTAGATGCTAAACCCATCATTGATATGATGATAGGTGTTAAAAATTTAAATTTGGTTGATCGTTGGATAGAACCATTGCAAACAATAGGATATGAATATGTATTTCATAAGCACTTTCCACAGAGACGTTTTTTTAGAAAAGGGAAATGGAGAGCAGGTACACATCATTTACACGTTTATACATACGGTGGTCAAGAGTGGAAGAACAATTTATTATTTCGTGATTTTATGAGAAATCATGAATGGGCACATATTGAATACAGACAATTAAAACAAGAGCTTGCCATGAAGTATCCATTTGATCGAGTGTCATATACTAATGCCAAAGAACCTTTTATTCAAAAGATCATTGCACTGGCGAAAGAAAATCTATACATATAAAAATTAAGGTGGGAAATTTGATTTTTAGTTCACATAAAGTATTTCTCATCTTATTCTAATCTTTCTTTCATTCTTTTTTCTTTTTTGATTGCTACAATTTGGAATGTAGTGATGTTTTGAAATTGAAAGAGGGATGCAAAATGAAGAAAATGTTCGGAAGTCAAATTTTTCATTTGTTTATAAAAGTTATAGGAGTTTGTGTTATTGCATTTAGTGTTATGGTATATATCGCAAATTTTATGCTAGGAGATCAAATAGAATTAAAAAGTGTAAATAAAACTCTTGGATCTCTTGGTGAATATGGCACGATTGCAGCTATATCGCTTTGGTTTTTACACCATATTTGGTTATTTTTGCACAAAAATAAAATATCTAAATTTAAGTATATGAAAGAGTTATATATGTTAGCAAAGAAATATCATATGTTTATTGGTTATGCTGTATTAGCTGTTGCAACAACACATGGAGTTTATTTTTTTATAAAGGGAAGTCACCACATGATACAGATTTACAGTGGTATATTTACTTTTTGCATTTTAGTATTACTGAGCTCTGTTGGAATTCTTTTGAATAGGAGTAAAAACAGAAATAAATCGGTATTATATCGAAACTTACATCAAATGATTGCGATTTTATTTGGATTAGGATTGATAATTCATTTAATGCTATAGGAGGAATTAAAATTGCATCACATATTAATAATTGAAGATGAAGAAAGTTTAGCTGAATTTTTAGAATTAGAATTAAAATATGAAGGATATGCAGTAGAGGTACAATATGATGGGCGAAAAGGATTGGAAGCAGCCCTAGAGAAGAACTATGATATTATACTTCTTGATTTGATGTTACCGGGACTGAGTGGAATTGAAGTATGTCGTAGACTGCGTGCGACAAAGAATACTCCCATTATTATGTTAACAGCGCGTGATAGTATTATGGATCGCGTTACAGGATTAGATAGCGGTGCTGATGATTACTTACCGAAACCATTTGCAATTGAAGAACTCCTGGCAAGAATACGAGTTATATTTAGACGCGAACAAAAAGAAGAAAGTAAGTCAACACTATTGCTTGCTTTTAAAGATTTACAGTTACATGTAGAATCAAGAACGCTAAGAAAAAATGATGAGATCATTGAATTAACGAACAAAGAATTTGAGTTATTACTCACGTTTATGAAGAATATTAACAGAGTGCTTACACGAGATATACTTTTAGAGCAAGTGTGGGGTTACGATGCGATTGTGGAAACAAATATTGTTGATGTATATGTTCGCTATTTACGAAACAAATTACATGGGATAGATAAGGAGGAGTATATCCAGACTGTTAGAGGAGCTGGGTATGTGATGAGATGATTAAAGATTTTGTACAGCGCATTCGACACCTTCCGATAAAATGGAAACTAACTCTTTGGTCAACCACGTTATTATTTATCTTATTCGCTTTATATAATATTTTACAGTTTATTGTGATTAATCAGTGGTCAGTAGAATATGAAAAGAAACAAATGAACAGGCAAGTAAAAGAAATAGCAGCATATTTTACTGATAAAAAAGAAACACTTTCTAACCAAACGATTGAAAACAGTAAGGACTTTCTTAATAATATGAATGATAAGCATCAGATTATTCGAATTTTAGATAAAGATGGACAACCAGTTGTCTCAGTTTCTCGTGATTTTAATCCGAAGTGGACTTCTCCTAAAGCGGTTACTCAGCCTGAAACTTATATAAAGAGACACTTAGAAGATAGGATATTAATAGAACGGATGCCAATTCAAACAGCAACATTTAAGGGGACAATTGAGGTTGGGGAAAATTTAGAGGCCTTCGATCACTTGTTAAAAATTATTTTCGTTGTAATGGTTGCAGCTGGTATTGGTGGACTTATACTTAGTTTTTTAGGTGGGAGGATTATTGCTAAACAACTTTTATTAAGTGTTCAGAATATAACTGATACGATGAATCGAATTAAAACAAACGGATTAAAAGAAAGAGTTCCCGTACGAGAAAATAATGATGAACTTGCGAAGTTAGGCTTTCTATTTAATGAACTAATGGATGATGTAGAAAGGTCTTTTTTACAACAAAAGCAGTTTGTTGAAGATGCTTCACATGAACTTCGAACACCTCTTACAATTATTCAAGGACATTTATCCATGTTAAACCGTTGGGGAAAGGATGATCCTGTTATTTTACAAAAATCACTTCAATCTAGTTTGAAAGAAGTGGATCGATTGAATAAGTTAGTTTCAGAATTATTAGAGTTATCCAGAACAGAATCGGAGCAAATTCCTGCATCATCAGTCGAGCTTGTACATGTAAATACTGTGTTAAAACAAGTAATCCAAAATTTTGAAGTTCTTCAAACCGAATTTGAATTTGATATACAATTATATGCCGAAGAGGCTTACGCGGCTATACCAGCACCTTACTTAGAGCAAATAATAATTATCATACTAGATAACGCAATTAAATATACCAAAACAAATGATAAATACATTTGTATTCAAACGAATATACAAACTGAAAATATTATCATACGTATTATAGATCATGGCGTCGGAATACCCGAATCAGATTTACCATATGTACTTAATCGTTTTTATAGAGTAGATAAAGCAAGGAGTCGTAAGGAGGGGGGAAATGGCCTAGGGCTTTCCATCGCAAAACGACTTATAGAAAAATATAATGGAAATATTATATTAGAAAGTAAGGAAAAAGAAGGTACATCAGTTACAATTTCGTTTCCTTATGTCGCACATAAAAATGAGAAATAGATGAGAAAAGTTTTAAGGTATTTTCATATTGCTGTTGTATACTGTGTAAAGCGATAAAACTTGTACTTCTTTAAAGTACGAATGTAATGAAAATAAGGAGAGAGCGGGTATGAACTACACAGTATTTCAATGGATTAATAATTTAGCAGGAACCTCAAGCATTTTAGATAAGTTCATGATTATGATTACAAATAGCGCGCTTTATGTGGCAGCTCTTTTTATGCTTATTTTATGGTTTAGTAATGCAAAAAAAGAAATGGCAATTCAAAAACAATATACTGTTGTATATGCTGTTCTTACAGTTGGAGTTTCATTGTTATTAAATGTTTTTATTCATGCAGTATATTATCATGCAAGACCTTTTGTAACTTATCATGTTCATCAATTAGTACCACATGCAGTAGATTCATCATTTGTAAGTGATCATTCTGTACTCGTATTCTCAATAGCATTTACAATGTTATTGAGAGGAGAAAGGTTAAAATATATCGCATTAATTTGGGCAGTACTAGTTGGAGTTTCACGTATTTACGTTGGTGTCCATTATCCAGCAGATATAATTGGTGGAGCATTCCTGTCATTTATAACTTGTGGCATAGTAATGCAAAGTACACGGAAATTAGAGCCATTCATACAAATGGTATTTAGAATCTATGGATCCGTTTCGAAACGAATTCCATTATTATCGAAATATAATCATACACTTTAATCCTAGAAGTCACTAGAAAAGAACCTAATCAAAAATGAAGTGAACCCTGA
>NZ_NTRO01000054.1:0-1972 GCF_002560575.1 Bacillus sp. AFS023182
GGCGTGTCCAGATAAGGACACATTATCTAGTTGGTGAAAGTCCAATCGGGAGAATAGACTCCACTCCCGTAGCCTGAGAGGCGCCATGAAGTGAAAGCGACATGGCGAAGCCCTCTGACATCACATGCAAAAGGCATGTGGGCAAATCTCCAGGTTGTAACGTACAGTGAACGTAGACGTAGCCTCGTTACACGCAATTCCGGTGGCTGAGACGGTCGATAACGTGCGAAAGCAGCAAGAACTGACCGAAACGAGTCTGGAACGGCAGTTCTCACCGGCGGGGTATCAGCGGCGACATGGAGAGAAAGATAATGTGGAAACTGGAGAAGCCCTCGACACCCGATGAAGAAACCTCATCGAGGAGACCGTCTCTATAACCGCGATCGGGAAGTGAGATCGGTAGGTGTCAGGGTGGCGGAACGGATCGTAGTACCAGAAATCTGCGTGCAGCAAAACGCGCGGGGAGGAAAGGGTCCGAACCTGTAAACATTTCGTATGACTAAAGGAGGCAAGGGTGCCATGACAAAAACACCCATCACTTTGCAGGAACTAAGGCAACGAATCTATCGAAAGGCGAAGTCTGAACCTACGCACCGGTTTTGGGGGATATTTACCCACATTACCAAAATAACAACCCTTCATGAAGCATATCAACAGGCGAGGAAAAACGGAGGTGCCCCAGGCATCGATGGAGAAAGTTTTGCTGATATAGAACTAGAAGGAGTTATCCCATTCTTAACAGGCATTCAAGAGGAATTGCAAGCCGGAACATACCGACCACAAGCCAATCGGAAAGTAGAAATCCCAAAGGCAAACGGCAAAATGCGAACCCTGCAAATTCCTTGTATACGGGATCGTGTGGTACAAGGAGCACTAAAGCTCATATTGGAAGCAATCTTCGAAGCTGATTTCTGCCCAAACTCGTATGGATTTCGACCGAAACGTTCTCCACATCAGGCATTGGCAGAAGTACGACGTAGTATATTGCGTCGTATGACCATAATAATTGATGTTGATTTATCTCGCTACTTTGATACAATCCGACACAACATACTATTGGAGAAAATCGCGAAACGTGTCCAAGACCCACAGGTTATGCATCTTGTAAAACAGGTAATTAAGGCAACAGGAAAGATCGGTGTCCCGCAAGGGGGACCGTTTTCTCCCCTAGCCGCGAACATTTACCTCAATGAAGTGGATTGGACATTTGATGCCATTCGACGTAAGACAGCAGAAGGCAATTACGAAGCTGTAAACTATCACCGTTTTGCCGACGATATGGTTATCGCTGTAAGCGGACACTCTAGTAAACGAGGATGGGCTGAACTGGCATTACGACGACTACGGGAACAGTTAAAGCCTTTGGGAGTTGAACTGAACCTGGAGAAGACTCGGATGGTCAATGTCCTAAAAGGAGAATCCTTCGGCTTTCTAGGGTTTGATTTGAGACGAATACCGAACCGAAATAAGAATGGATCCTTCGTTTTCATGACCCCGAAGAAGAAAGCTCGCACGACAGTGAAGGCGCGAATCCGTAAACTCATTCAAAATGCAGGAGCGAAACCAGCACAAGACTTGATAAAACAAATCAATGCCGTATTGGCTGGATGGGTAAACTACTTCCGGGTTGGGAACTCCAGCCGAGCTTTCAGTGAAGTACGTGACTATACGGAGATGAAAATTCGCACGCTATTAACAAGAAGGAAACGACGACGAAAGCGTAGCATCGGATGGCAGAGATGGAGTAACGAATATCTCTATGGTGTACTGGGGCTCTACTGGGATTGGAAAGTCCTTCCCCTGAAAAGTGCAGAGAGTTACCGATGAAAGTGTCTGCCATTTGATAGGTCTCATAACCCTTTTGATGAAGTTTATGGGGTGAGCTGCTTGAGGGAAAACCTCACGAGCAGTTCTTATGGGGAGAGGCTGGAGACGGGCCACAATTGATACCGCGCCAGTCTTTTACCCGACA
>NZ_NTRO01000055.1:0-6021 GCF_002560575.1 Bacillus sp. AFS023182
TGCAGATCATTTGTGTGAGCAAGCTTTAACAAAAAAGAATCCCTAAAAATAAGGGATTCTTTTTCTCTATCTATTTCTTTTCTGATATGACAGGAAGAGTAAACCAAAATTCACATCCTTGTTTTCCATCTGGACGGTCCCGAACACCAATTTCTCCTTTATGCATTTCCACTAGTGATTTTGCAATAGCGAGTCCAAGTCCAGATCCTCCAGATTGTGAACTTCTTGATGGATCTGTTCTGAAAAAGCGTTCAAATATACGTAATTGTTCATCGTAGGAAATCCCATTCCCCTCATCACGCAAAGTGAATATAATTTGCTGTTTCTGTTTATTTTCCTCTACAACTAACTCAATTGTGCCACATGTAGGAGAATGACGAATCGCATTATGTAACAAATTATTGATCACTCGGGCTATTTTACATGGCATAATCCAAAGCTTTGGTAATGTATCCGAAACACGTAATTGCAGATCAATCTCTTTGTCTTTCAATAGGATAGCATGTGAATCTATTACTTTTAATAGAATACTATCTACATGTATTAAACTTGGATGAAATGCTTCTTGTCCAAGTTCTAACTTAGACAGTTCAAATAAATCATTAATTAATCCATTTAATCGTTGTATTTCGTTTAGAATTGTCGTTAGATACTGTTTTTTCATATCAGCATCTGCAATTAAGCCATCCTGTAACGCTTCTATCATCAATTGTATGCTAGCAAGAGGAGTTCGTAAGTCATGTGAAATATTCGCAATCAGCTCAGTACGTTCTTTTTCTCCTTTTTCTAACTTAGTAAAGCTTTCTTCTAATTTTTTTGCCATTTCTTGAAAAGATGTGGCTAATTCTTTAAACTCTTCCGGTTCTTTCCCTATTATGTACATCGTTTCAAAATGTCTATCACTAAATTGTTTGGTTAATGCAATTAAATTCTGAATGGATCTCATAATAGGACGTGTCATTAACCAGTAAATAATCGTTGAAATAATGAGTGCTACAATCACGATTCCTATAAATAACCGTGTCTGTTCTGGTCTAAGTAACATTTGTCTTTCACTATACCAGATAGAGATTACCATAATACCCGTACTTAATAAATTCATCAACAACAATTGATAACGTAACTTCATATTTCATTTCCTCCATCTGGCTCAAAGCGATAACCTATGCCCCAAACTGTATGAATCCAACGATTCTTTGTTGTATGTTTATCTAATTTCTCACGTAGGCGACTTACTAAAACTGTTACTGTATTTGTGCACCCTCCATACTCAAAATCCCAAATTTGTTCAAGAAGTTGGGATCTTGAGAATACTTGTCTTGGATGTTTTGCCATTATATGAAGTACCTCAAATTCTTTCACTGTTAACTCAATTTCATGCCCACAAACTAATACACGTCTTTTTGTTAGGTCAATCTCTAAATCTTGGAATTTTATCATTTCTGATACTGGTTCTTGTATTTGTATTGTTGCTTGATTGCCTCTTCGTAATAAAATTTGTACCCTTAATACTAATTCACGAGGCGAAAACGGTTTTGTTACATAATCATCCGCGCCTATTGTTAATCCCAAAATTCGATCTCTTTCCTCTTGCCTAGCAGTCAAAATAATAATAGGAACATTAGAGTGTTGGCGAATTTCCTCACATAATTCCCATCCATCTTTTTTCGGCATCATCAAATCTAAAACAATGAGATCTGGTTGATATTGCTGAAATAAATTCCAACCTTCTTCTCCGTTTTCAGCGGTGTATACTTCATATCCTTCCCTTTCTAAGTACCGTTCGCATATTTCACGGATATTATCTTCATCTTCTATAATTGCAATTCTTGTTGTCATACATAAAATCTCCTCTGTTCCTTTATCAAAAATAAAAGAAATCTTTTTTGATTTACTTATAATATTGTAAAATGTTTTTTTCTAATTGCTAGTATTTTTATTTTACTAACGATTCCTATGAAATTTATATTCGTAAGTTTATCTTAGTTTAAATATCTTGCATATTTCTTTCGAAAATGTAACAAAACTCTTTCAAAGGTTCTGTTGCAAAAATCAACATATATGCAACACTTGCCTTGGGCTTGATTTTTATAGCGTCACGACGTTGCATATATTATGTTGCAAATCAATCCCCCCGAAATGATACGATATTTGTAGCAAAATAGAAAAACAGACTTATGCAACGTTAGGAGAGCAAAAAATGAACTACGCATATATTCGAGTATCTACTCCACAACAAGATTATACATTTCAGAAAAAAGAAATTCTTACATATTGTGAAACTAACAAAATTGAGTTGTTAGAAGAATGTATTTTTGAAGAAAAGCAAAGTGAAAAAAATATCGAGAGAGAACAATTCCAAGTTCTTATGCAGCGACTAAGTCCAGAGGACACACTTATTGTCTATAAATTAGATCGTTTAGGAAGAAATCTTTCTGATATGATTCGTACTCATGAAAAGCTGATCAAAAATGATACTGGGATTATTGCTATTAATGATAACAGTGATACTCGGAAAAAAGATGACATGACTACGAAAGTAATGGTTACAATCTTATCTTTACTTGCTGATATTGAACGAAACTATATACTGGAACGAACACAGGCTGGACGTATTAGGTATGTAGAAAATGGCGGAAAACTGGGGAGAATTCCTAAAATCAATAAGTCTAAAACTGATTTGATACTCGAGTTACTTGATCAAGGAAAAACAAAACAGGAAATTTCTGATTTTTTAAATGTTGATAGAACCACCATTTATCGTACACTAAAACGAAATGGTTATTAGGAAAATTATTCATAACGAATGCTATCTATGCATCTAATTTCGTTTTCAAAGAATATTTGGCCATAAAAAACTGCACCTCTAATTATTAGTTATGTCCAACAATTAGAGGTGCTACTTTTCTAGTACAATGTTTTTTTGTCGTGTCGAGCTAAATATAGCATACATAGAATAAGGGAATGCAGTACACATCAGCATACAAGCATTCCCTTGCTATCATCAGGTTATTATTTTAGTACGGCATTTTATGTCCCCAATAGTCAAAGTGATAATCTTTACCACCGATGTTAAACCAACCATCTGCATAAAGTGAACCATCTTCTCTAGCGCAATACCAAAGGTATCCGTATGCAAGTGGAATAGGTCTATATCCACCACCAACTTGGAACCATCCTGTTTTAGCTGCTCCATTCTCATCGAAGTAATAATATTTATTATCGATAGTTTGCCAGCCCGTTTGTGCTATGCCGTTATTGTCAAAATGGTATAACTTACCATCTATTTTTTCAAACCCTGCTCGGTTAACTGATCCGTCTTCATGAAAATAATATTTTTTCCCCTCAATGTTGTCATAATCATTGAACGTATAATTGCGGCCATTTGTGAAATAGTAGTTCTTACCGTCTATTATTTTCCAACCGGTATAGAAAGATCCATCTTCTAAACTATAATATTCTATTATTTTCTCTCTTTTGTTGATCCCTGTTTTAAAAATCGAACCGTCATGATTAAATGTTAATGTTTTGTTGTCAAACTGGACATTAACAACGCTGTCTATAACTTCTCCATTTAGATTAGAAACTCTCTCAAGCACACCTTTATCGGAAAAGTAAAGGATGACACCTCGATCTTCTATACGTATTTCCTTTTTATTTACCTTGTAATCTTGGAAATAATAAATTTTACCATCTATATCTTTCAAGCCTTCCTTAATAAACGCTCCAGAAGCATCGGAATAGTGTAGGCCCTCTCGATCTTCCTTCCATGCTGATTTTTGCACGGAACCATCATTATTGAAGTGATAGTACTTCCCATCAATCTGTGAGTCACTGCCACTTCCTGTGACCAATTTTCCAGAAGTCGGCTCAAAATAATAGGTATTCCCCTTAATTTCTTTCCAACCTGTCATGAGAACTCCATCAGCATCTGCAAAATGATAAGCAGAACCTTGGTTTACCCAACTGTTCTTTATTACATTTCCAGAAGAATCTTTTGCAGTCAATTTAGTAGAATCTTTTTCATCAGCTACAATCTGTACTCTGTCATACTTCTGTCTCTCATTTTCTTTACCCGGATACCACTCTATTAACCAATTGTGAATTTCATTGTTGCTTTTATCATCGAAACGAATTTCAGAGTCGAAACGCTCACCAGTACCGAACTTTGAAGTATGCCTATCACCAGCTAAACTTACTCCATTCTTGTTATTCAAACGGAACTGAAATGAACCAGCATCATTATTTTCTACCTGAACAAGTTCAAATACTTCATCATCGCCAAGCGAATCGGAATATTGAAGTTCGTTTCCTTCTTTTCCTGAAAGGTATTTTGAACCTGTTTTTACGATTACTTTATTTGTTCCTTTTTTATAAGGGATAATTTGATGAGGGTTACCATCATTTAGTCTAATGTATGGTAGTACCAGACCTGTCTCTATGACGTTAGTACGCTCCGCCAATACATCAGATAATCGATCATAAAAATCTGCACGAGCTTTAGGATCATTATTAACATAGTTGTCAAGGACGTCTTTAGATACTGGCTTTGAAGTCAATGTTATCAATTGCTTTTGCTTATCTGATAATTTATTTGCTATCTGATCAAATAGGTAATCTGAATTTCTAGCAATCACCGCCCAATCGCCAAAGGAGTCACCGGAATATTTTTTGTAAAGTGGACCAAGAAATCTCGGGTTTTTACCAGAGGCTTTTTCTACAAATCCGTGTTGGCCTTGATTTATCACAACTCCGGTCTTTCCTTCGTCTAATTGTGCTTGTGTAATGTAAAGAAGATCGTGTTCTGAGACATTTGCTGCATTAGGGTTTAAATCTATAATTGCTCCTGCGTCAGTAATTTTAAGCTGCTGTCCAGATTTTAGTTGATGAGTTTCAATTCTTCCATTTGGATAGCGTACTTTAACTTGTTTAATAAAATTCAAATCACCTTTTGTATGATACATGGAAATATTAAATTCCCCAGATGTAAAACTAGGGGCCTGGTAAGTTTCGTTTTCTGCATATACATCAATGTGAGTGCCTGGGTCTCGATCCCCTGGGCTTATTCCAAGTGTTTCATAAGTGTTTGCTATAGCACCTAATACAGTAATACCTATATCTACTACTGCACCTATCCCTGCGCTAGCCTTATTTTCTGCAATCGGTGCTATAGAAAAAAGAATTCCTAATGCCGCTGTAGCAGGGATTACCTTTTTTCCAATTCCTGTTGTTTTAAATTTCTTTTTCATTCCGTTCTCCTCTCGTTGTGAAATTATTCACTTTAGAATCATTTAAAATTAATGTTCTGAAGTTCAGCATAGTATAAAAACCTTTCAAATTCCTTTCATAAGTGTTACAAAAGTCGTGCGTGAAATTATAAAAAATTATGATCTCTGGTAACTTTTTCAATAACGTACAGGGAACCGGTTAAAATGTGTCCGAATTGTGTCTAAACGTACAATTTTCTTTTTTTGATAAGGTGACCCATGCCCATCAACTTAAGAGTGTACACAAACTGAACTTTCGTTCAGCTGGGTTAAAACATTCTTAAAATAGAAATATATTCTTAAAAATGCGCATACCAAATAAACCCTAACGGGTTTCACTTTTTTAATTATGCAATTTTCTTTTGTTTTCTCAATCCATTATACTCATAGACAACACCCATAATATCAAAGACAGTCTTCTTCTCATATCTGTGAGATTTCCGTCCATTCTTCTGAAGAAGATGGAACAGGCGGATTAAAATCTTTGTTATTTCTCGGGTGTTTTGCTGTATAGCTTGATAAAGAATGTATAGATGATCTTGAATCATTCCAATGGCTTTATATTCGCTTAATTCTCTTTGCTTCTTTTGTAAAATTAATTGTCGCATCTTAAACATAGTAGAAGAATATAGAAAAATAGCGATAAGTTTTCCATAAATGTGGCATTCTAATCGCTCTCGTTTGATATTGTGCCAATCATGAATCTGAAATAAAGATTTCCAAGTTTTAAAGATAATTTGTCGGGTAAAAGACT
>NZ_NTRO01000056.1:0-60273 GCF_002560575.1 Bacillus sp. AFS023182
TCGCTCATTTGCGACTTCCTTATGTTAACACTTTCATATTTCAATGTCAACTAAGTTTTTCAATTTCTTTTTTTCGCTTTCTGCGTTTCTCGCATCAGCGACGGTTATTAATTTACCATATATTAAATCATATCGTCAACACTTTTTAATAAAAAATTCTTTTTCTTACATAACGTGTGCACTCTTCCGCATTTGCTACTCTTCGAAACAAACAAAAGATAATTTTATATCTTTCTTCCATTGTTTTTTTTACGACATCATGTATTCTCTCGTCTGCAAAATCAAATAAAAGCTCATCTAGTTCCCTCTTCAATAAATATTCTATTTCTTTCTGTTCTTCTTTTGTAATCATAATCCCAAACAAACTATCACCTCAACAATTACTCATAACCACTAAAATCGAAACTCATACTATATCGTCCATTATATCCATTTCCTATAATGTTAATCTTTCAGTTCTCTTTTCAACTTTTTAAGCATATAAGTAACTGAAAAGGATTGGACAAAGGGGCGGAGTATTATGTTTTTCTTTTTTATAACAAGTAAACGTAAATTTAAGCACATTAGTTTAATTATTGTACTATCCTTATTTACAGCATGGCTTCTCTTTTTAAAGACATATTCTCATCAGTCTGCTTTTTCAACTGCTACTGGTCCAAAAGTCATTTACAAAGGTGATACCGCCAAAAAACAGGTTGCGTTAACATTCGATATTAGTTGGGGAGATAAAAAGGCAATTCCTATTCTTGATACTTTAAAAGAAAGAAACATTAAAAATGCGACTTTCTTCCTCTCTGCAGCATGGGCAGAAAGACATCCCGATATTGTTGAACGAATTATACAGGATGGTCACGAAATTGGAAGTATGGGATATAACTATACCTCTTATACTTCTTTGGAAGCGAACGAGATACGAAGAGATCTTTTACGCTCACAAGGTGTTTTTGCAAAACTTGGAATAAAACAAATCAAGCTCTTGCGTCCTCCTAGCGGGGAATTTAATAAAACAGTTCTCAAAGTAGCAGATTCTCTTGGATATACTGTTGTACACTGGAGTAATAATTCAAACGACTGGAAAAATCCTGGTGTAAATAAAATTGTATCTACGGTTTCTAACAATTTACGAGGTGGAGATATCATTTTATTACATGCTTCGGATTCGGCACTTCAAACAAATAGATCTCTACCGCTGCTCCTGCAGAAATTAAAAAGTGATGGCTATGGGCAAGTATCTGTATCACAACTTATTTCTAACACAAACGCAAAAAGTAAAGACATAAAATAAAATCTCTATCTTCTACTTTCTTTCGTTTCCCTAAATTTCGAATCAGATTCTTATTGCTTACAAATAACGAAATAAACATCCCCCCTATCAAAAATGGTACAACACCTCACTCAAAAGATGTTGTACCATTTTTCACGCTTATCCTCTTAACTAGCTGACTTACTTCTTTGT
Organism: Bacillus sp. AFS023182; assembly: GCF_002560575.1. Taxonomy (NCBI): domain Bacteria; kingdom Bacillati; phylum Bacillota; class Bacilli; order Caryophanales; family Bacillaceae; genus Bacillus; species Bacillus sp. AFS023182. Next base: position 1,457 of record NZ_NTRO01000056.1, read on the forward strand.
CCTATTAAACGATGTAATATGAGTAACTGATATGCATTACACAGTAAAAGTGGGATAACCATTAAATATAACCAATCAGTATCATTAATACGAAGCGCCGGTACCCATTCAAGAATTGTTACGACGACCATAAAGAATAAAGCAGGTATAAACGCTTTTTTATTCGTCTCTTTACTCTTTATATAAGCTACAATCGCTCCGAATATAAATAATATTCCAGCTACCAGAATATTATTCCCTAACGAAACATCCCCATTTGCGACGAGTACTGATCTTAAGTACACAAAATCAAACAGTACAAATGCAATAAAAATGAGCTGAACTGCATTCCAAAGAGAAGATGATCGGAACATTCCTAGTCCAAAACGATGAACCGTTAAATACGCAAAAAACCCCATTTGACTAATTACACTAAAAATAAAACCTACACCAAGTAACCAAAAAGAAATCATTAAAATTTCTTTAACGTCAAAATTTTGAAAAAATTTTGCGTACTTGTCCCATCCTAGAATAAAACCAATCAGGATTGTACTGATTCCTCCAAGCAGCAACGTCGTTAAAAATAGTCGTACCCATTTTCGGCTATTCACAACCCATCCCCCATTATTGATATATTTCTACTTAAATTGTATCAATGACAATTTCAAAAAGCTAGCCATGAACATGTATAAATTCCTCTAAGATATTTATATTAAAAAAGAGAACTGTGTTGAAAGGAGCTCCAGCTAATGAAACGGATGCTGCTCGTTTTAGTTTCTTCCCTTCTTTTTACTGTACTTGTTGCATGTGCACAAGGAAAAGAAGCGAAATCTGAATTAGATTACGACCAAACCAAAAAAATGATTGTCGATATTTTAAAAACCGATCAAGGGAAGAAAGCAATTCAAGATGTATTAACAGATGAGAAAATGAAACAAGCACTTATATTAGATGAAACTGTGGTCAAAAAAACGATTGAAGATGCAATGGTATCCGAAAAAGGGCAACAGCTTTGGGAAAAGCTATTTAAAGATCCTGAGTTTTCATCAAAATTTGCTAAAGGCATTGAAAAAGAACAAACAGCCTTAATGAAGACCCTATTAAAAGACCCAGAATACCAAGCAGGCGTTATAGAAATTATGAAAAACCCCGAAGTAGAGAAAATGATGCTACAAACAATGAAAAGCAAAGAGTATCGTCAATATTTGCAACAAGTATTAACAGAAACTGCTGAAAGCCCACTCTTCCAAGCTAAGATGATTGACATCATTAGTAAAGGCATTGAAAAAGCCGAAAAAGGTGGAGGAGCCGAGAAAAAAGAAGGTGGTGGAGAAGGCGGAAAAGGCGGATCAAAAGAACAAAAATAAAACAAATCTCTACACATAATAATTTCCCCACCTCTATATTTGGCGGGGAAATTCTCTACTCGTAGAGGTTTATTTTTGTTTAACTGATGTTCTATCAATAACTTGCTCAGCTATCGTCCGATAGATGACACCTGTTTTATGTGTGTCCTCGTATACAGATGGTGCAAAATCTTCTTTATTCCAATCTGGTTGTTGAAGTGGAATTCGTCCTAATACATCTGTTTGTAATTCTGCGGCTAATTTATCTCCTCCGCCTTTTCCAAACACATACTCTTTCTCACCGGTTGCTTTACTTTCGAAGTAAGCCATATTTTCAACAACCCCAAGAATACTATGTTCCGTACGGAGCGCCATAGCACCTGCACGAGCTGCTACAAAGGCCGCTGTTGGATGAGGCGTTGTTACAATAATTTCTTTACAAGATGGTAGCATTGAATGAACATCTAAAGCTACATCCCCTGTACCTGGTGGCAAATCTAACACTAAATAGTCTAAGTCGCCCCATTCCACCTCTGTGAAAAAATGATTTAACATTTTACCAAGCATTGGTCCTCTCCAAATAACAGGAGCATTGTCTTCTACAAAGAAGCCCATCGAAATTACTTTTACCCCTAAACGCTCCACAGGAATAATTTTATCCCCTCTTACGATTGGACGTTTTTCGATTCCCATCATATCAGGCACACTAAAGCCATATATATCAGCGTCAATAATACCAACTTTCTTTCCTAAACGAGCTAATGAAATGGCCAAGTTTACAGAAACTGTGGATTTACCAACTCCACCTTTTCCACTTGCAACTGCTAAAAATGTCGTTTTAGAATGCGGTGATAATAAAGATTGGCTTTCTTGCTCTTCCACTGGCGGCGCAAACTGTGCCAATTCGTCCTCTGTAAATTCGGCAAAACGTAAGCCAACCGTTGCTGCTCCAAGCTCTTTCACAAGCTTCACAATAGTAGCCTGCAATTGCATTTGTTCAGCAGTTCCTGTTTTTACAATTGCAATTTTAACACTGACATGCTCTTTCTCAGGCTTTACAGTTACCTCTTTAATTGCATTTGTTTCTTTTAACGTTTTATGTAGAAATGGATCCGCAATCCCTTCAAGCGCCTCCACTACCTGCTCTTTCGTTACCATAATCAGCCCAGCCCCCTGTATGAAAAAATAAAGTAATGTTACATAAATTGGGTTTGTTTATTTTCATTTTCAAAATAAATGCGTTTACATTTCCAGTATAACATATTTTCCGAAAACTTCGTTAACAAGAGCGATTCAAAAAATCCTCCTTATTCAGGAGGATTTCCTTTTTCCGTAAAATAACGTAGTATTCCACGGTATATTGCAGCTGCCACTTTTTGCTGATATTTCTCCGAATTCAACATATATCTTTCATTCACATTTGATAAAAATCCAGCCTCAATTAAAGCTCCCGGTGTTTTCGCATACTTAAGCAAATAAACATGAGAAATTGTTTTAGCTGAACGGTTTGTATTTTCTAGACTCGTTCTTAATTCAGCCTGTATAAACTTCGCTGCTCGTTCATTTTCAATTAAAGAGCGATAGTAAAACGTTTGTGCACCTTTTGACCCGCTACTCGGCAAAGCATTTAAATGAACGCTCGCAAAAAAGTCAACATCGGGCTTATTAATAATTTCTACACGTTTTTTGAGATCCTCTGCTTTGCGCCTACTATATGACTTTGTATCTTTGTCAGCTAAATCATAATCTCCCTCTCGCGTTAAAATAACTAATGCACCTTGTTCTTGTAAATAATCTTGTACCATTTTTGTAATTTCAAGCGTAATGTCTTTTTCTACAATATCTTTTCCACCAACCGCCCCTCCATCTGGTCCACCATGCCCGGCATCCAATACAATTACTTTCCCAGATAGGGGTAAGTTCCAAGCTCGCCATGATTTTGTAATTTGAAATTCTTGTTTCACCAAGAAAAACAGTACAACTGCAGCAAGCATAAAAGAGATAATTCGAATTCTCTTCATACCTTTCCTCCTCCAGCTAGTCCCTCTAATTACTTATATGGGACAAGAGGAAAATTTATGCTTCTCTTCTTAATGCAGCTTTAAACGATATCTTCTTTCACCCTTTTCGTAGCCTTCACGCCACCATGAACTAATAAATTGTTCACAGGATTCATACAGCGAATCCTCAGCGTTCGATTCTATCTCCCGCATGGTCATGCTTGTTAAAAATTGAAACAACATTTCCGTTAATTGCTGCTCTTCTTCTAAAGCTCTATATTTCACATCAAAAAAAGATTCACCATAATAGCCAAATTTACTATATCTCGCTCCTAATAAATACGATTCAATTCCAAGTTCAATACAATAATCCTCATACTGCCTGTGCAACTCTTTCATATCGAAGGCATCACGAATATTGGACCTTAGCGTTTTTAATGATAATTCACGAAGCATCTTCCGTTCATATTTCAACTGCTTTTCTTTTTGTTTTTCTTGTAAGCTAACAATGACATTCATAGTACTTATAAACCTCCCTAATACGTATTAGTCTAAACTTCTAAAGATGAAGCATACGTAGGAAGGTAGCACTAAAATATTCCAAGATATAATACATTAAAAAACCGGTATAAAACCTTTCCTTTCAAGTGAGAGAGCGCGTCCAGCTATGCATAGAAGCGATCAGATCCTCCCTCTGCCCCATGCCGAATTAAAACAAAGCGAAAAAACAAGTGCAAGTTATCTTTTGTTCTTCGTAGCAGCGCCTTATATGTTGAAAACTCAAAATGGATTGATATAGCTCCATTAAACATAATAAAAAACCCCAGCCAAAAAGCAGTCTGGTCTATGCTAATGATTTTCCCCCATATCCCCCTCCTTTAACTACTCTTAACTCCTTAATTAATGTCCATTTACTTATTGGACAAACACATATTTTCTTATCTCTTACACGTTTCTAGAATATTTGCCGTTTCAGCTTGATTGCAGAATGAATAAAGTAAATTAGCGATTTTAAATTGCAAAAAATATGAAAGGAATGTTCTGTAATTGGGAAATATTAAATCAAATTCTATTATGGGAAGTAAAGTATACCTCCCCACACCAGGTGTACAATCTTTTTTACCACGGCAGAAAACACCGCCTTTTCCAAAAAAGGTTATACAGAATGACGATGTCACAGCTCCAAGTATCATAAAACAGTTTAAAGGAGTAGATTATAACGGGTGGTTTCCGCCGGATACAATGGGCGCAGTTGGTCTTAATCATGTTGTAAATGTTGTAAATGGAGGAATATCGATCAACCAAAAGGAGGATGGTGCTGTTCTTACCACTACCACTTTAGATGATTTTTGGACCCCAACTGGAGTCATTACAGAAGGTACTTTTGCTTTTGACCCAAAAATCCTTTATGACAATTTATCCAATCGGTTCTTCATCATTTCGCTCGCGGGGGAAAGCTCTCCTAATTCCTGGCTGCTCGTGGGCGTGTCGAATCCTGAAGACCCATTTAACTGGGTATTCCGAGCAATTGATGCAGATATATTTAATAATATGCAGTTAGATACTTGGGCTGACTATCCAAGTTTAGGACTGGACAATACTCATGTCTACGTAACTGCCAACATGTTCAACAATGAGGGAAGTTATCAGGCAACTAAAATCTGGGTGTTCGAGAAGAGTCAGCTGTACTCGATGGATAGCATGACCTGGTATGAGTTCTATGAACCGCCTGGTGCATTTTTTACAACACAGCCTACTCAAGTGTTTGATCCAAATGTTTCAGTTCAGTACTTGATCTCACTAGCCAGTCTGGACAGTTTGCAGCTAAACCAAATAACATTTTCTAACGGGATACCTTTTTGGACACAACTTCAACAAATTACTATCGATTCACTTAGCGGCTCTGTCATACCAGGCGCTCTTCAAAAGGACTCCCCTCAATTGATTGACACAGGAGATACTCGCCTTTTGCAAGCTATTTATCGTAATGAAACAATTTGGACAACCCATACTGTACCTAGCCAAGACGGAAGCAGAGCAGAGGTTTCCTGGTATCAAATTGATCCGGAGATAAGCACCCCAATTCAACAAGGGCGAGTTCAACACAGCACACACGCCTATTATTATCCTTCTCTCGCCGTCAACTCCTCCAACCATATGGTAATCGGTTTTAGCGGATCATCCACGGACCTATTTGCAAGTGCCTTCTTCACAGGAAGACGTGCAAGCGATGCACCTGGCACAACAGAACAAGTTACCTTGCTTCAAGCTGGACAAGCTACCTACTTTTTAACGGATGGCATGGGACGGAACCGATGGGGAGATTACAGCGCAACATGCGTTGACCCTTCCAATGATCAGGAATTTTGGACAGTTCAAGAATATGTGGTTAGTCAAGACTTTTGGGGAACATGGTGGGGAGTCGTTAAGTTCCTTGAGTAGGAAGCAAAGGTCTACAATTAAATTTTTCTCTAAAAAGCTGGCGCAGGTATAAAGGAGGTACAAGAGCGATTGGGTCACTCTGATATACAAATGACGTTGAACATCTATACACATGTAACAGATACCCTAAAGGAGACCACAAAAATTCCAAAAATAATTGAACTATGATTTGTGGTGACCAGGAGTGACCCAAAAATATTTTCGTGATCAAAATGTGACCAAAACCCCTTTTCCACATAAAAAAAGACCCCCAAGCAAAAAGCTTGAGAGCCTTTGAAACGTCGATAATTAACGTTTTGAGAACTGAGGTGCACGACGTGCGCCTTTAAGACCGTATTTTTTACGCTCTTTCATACGTGCGTCACGAGTTAATAGACCTGCACGTTTTAATGTTAGACGGTATTCTGGGTCAGCTTTTAATAAAGCGCGAGAAATACCGTGACGAATAGCACCAGCTTGACCAGTGTATCCACCACCATTTACGTTTACAAGTACATCGTAGTTACCTAAAGTTTCTGTTGCAACTAGAGGTTGTTTCACTACTTCACGTAATGCAGCAAATGGGATATAGTTTTCAAAATCACGACCGTTAATGATAACGCGTCCTTCGCCTGGAACTAGGCGTACGCGCGCTACTGAACTCTTACGACGTCCAGTACCATAGTATTGTACCTGTGCCAAAGTAAGCCCTCCTTTAATTAATTATCCGCGAAGTTCGTAAACTTCTGGTTTTTGTGCTTGGTGTGGATGCTCTGCTCCAGCATACACATTTAATTTTTTAGACACTTGACGTCCTAAACGTCCTTTTGGAAGCATGCCTTTAATTGCAAGCTCTAACATTTGTACAGGGTAGTTTGTACGCATTTCTAGAGCTGTTCTTTGTTTAAGACCACCTGGGTGGTTAGTGTGACGGTAGTAAATTTTATCGTTTAATTTATTACCTGTTAAATGAATTTTCTCAGCGTTAATAATAATTACATGATCACCCGTGTCAACGTGTGGTGTAAATGTTGGTTTGTTTTTACCACGTAAAATGGATGCTACTTCACTAGCAAGGCGACCTAAAGTTTGACCTTCAGCGTCAACCACATACCATTTACGCTCAACTTCGTTAGCTTTTGCCATAAAAGTCGTACGCATGTGTTTCCCTCCTCGTTATCTTTTCCATAGAAAAAATCTATTGTTTATCTTAAACACGATTTCCTTCCGGGGCTAATCGTGGTTTTAGAAACAATACCATATGTTATGATATCCTTTTGAGATTCTAATGTCAAGCAAATGTTACACCAGGATTAGTTGTTATAGTTTACCTGCCATAAATAAAGTCCATGCCCTGGCACCATCTTCCCAGCAAAACGACGATCTTGTTTTTTTAAAATCTCTGGAATGCTGTCAGGATCAAGCTTTCCTTGTCCTACGCTAAGTAGCGTACCAACAATAATTCGCACCATATTATATAAAAATCCATTGCCTACAAAACGAAAAATTAATTCATCATCTTGTTCAATTAAATCTATTTCATAAATTGTTCGCACTTTATCTTTTTTGTCAGTTTTTGCCGAACAAAATGAAGTAAAATCATGCGTTCCAATAAAATAAGGAATTGCCTTCTGAATAAATTCTATCTCTAATGGATATGGATACTGATATACATAATTTCTACGGAATACATCAGCTGTTTTAGATAATAATACCCGGTAACGATATTCTTTTCTTTCCACACCATATCGTGCGTGAAAATCTTCTGTTTTTTTCTCTACCTGCAGGACCACAATATCATCTGGCAACATCGTATTTAAAGCATTGATCCATTGCCATTCTTCAAGGGATAATAATGTATCAAAATGAATCACTTGTCCTCTTGCATGAACAGTAGAATCTGTCCGCCCTGATGCCTGAACACGAACAAGCTCTCCTTTATGCAATTTTTGCAGAGCTTTCTCTATTTCTTGTTGAACAGTACGATGCTGCGGTTGAATTTGATAACCGCAAAAATTGATGCCATCATATGCAACTGTACATTTTATTCTTTCCATTTCTCTATTCTCCATTACGATCGCACCCATGCTAGAATACATGCTAAACAAAGTAAACTTACTATCGTTAACGTATCGCTTGTTTTCCAACGTAGCTGCCTAAATTTAGAACGTCCCTCACCACTTTGATACCCACGCGCTTCCATTGCAATCGCTAAGTCCTCAGCACGCTTAAAAGCACTAATAAAAAGCGGTACAAGCAAAGAAATAACCGCCTTTAATCGATCCTTTATCGGCCCACCAGAAAAATCAATACCACGGGATGCTTGTGCTTTCATAATTTTACTCGTTTCATCCATTAATGTTGGAATAAAACGAAGAGAAATAGACATCATCAATGCGATTTCATGAACAGGAACCTTTATACGCTTTAATGGCTTTAATAACGTCTCCATACCATCAGTAATTTCAATCGGTGTTGTCGTTAACGTCAATAAGGTCGTCATTAAAATAATGACGAAAAAGCGTATGGAAATGTATATCCCTTGTTCCAATCCTTTTTCATGTACCGAAAACCAACCAAGCTGAAGCAGTACATCCCCTTCTTTATTTGTAAAAATATGCAGAAAAAATGTAAAAAGAAAAATCCATAAGATTGGTTTTAAGCCCGAAAGTACATAACGAATCGGCACTTTTGCAAAAAATAAAGCAATGAGTGCATATAAAAATAAAAATCCATATGAAATCGCATTATTTGCTAAAAAGACAACAAATACATATAAAAAGACAATCAACAGCTTCGTACGTGGATCAAGTTGATGAATGAGCGACCTGCCTGGAATATATCTCCCAATAATCAACTGCTGCATGATTCATGACCACCTTTTCGTAACACCTGTACAACTTCATGAGTAAGATCCTCTAAAGATAAGGTAGCCTTTGGAATCGTAATACCAAATTTCTCTTCAATTGCACGTTTATACTTTAAAGACATTGGAAGATCCACACCGATTTGTTCTAATTCATCAGCATGTGAAAATACTTCCTCTGCTGTTCCTTGCAAAAAGACCGTTCCTTTATGCATAACTACAATTTGCTCTGCATACTTAGCGGCATCCTCCATATTATGGGTAACAAGGATTACTGTGAGCCCTTGCTCTTTATGAAGCTTATAAAACATTTCCATCAACTCTTGCTGTCCTTTTGGATCAAGTCCTGCTGTCGGTTCATCTAATACAAGAACTTCCGGTTCCATAGCAAGTACACCTGCTATCGCAACACGTCTCATTTGTCCACCACTTAACTCAAACGGAGAACGAGTTAATAATTCTGGATTCAATCCAACAAGCTCGATCGCATCTCTCGCTCTTTGCTTCGCCTTCTCTTCAGATACACCAAAATTTGAGGGCCCAAAACAAATATCCTTCTCAACTGTTTCTTCAAATAACTGATGCTCTGGAAATTGAAAGACAACCCCTACTTTTTTTCGTAGTGGTTTTAATTTCTTCTCTTTTTTTTGCGAGGAAATTAAATGCTCTCCAATTTGGACTGTACCACTTGTCGGCTGCAATAAACCATTTAAATGTTGAATCATCGTTGATTTGCCCGAACCAGTATGACCGATAATGGCATAATACCCTCCACTTGGAAACGACACGTTTACATCATAAAGCGCGCGTCTTTCAAATGGAGTTTTATATTGATAACGATGCTCTACTGTTTGGAATGTAATCTCCAAAGTTCGTTCACCAAGCTTTCCATTGTAAGATGCGTATTTTGCAGTGGAATTTTATTTCTTTTTAATAATTCTGCTATTTTTACTGAGAATGGTACATCTAGCCCGATTTCTCTAAGCATACGAGAGGATTTAAAGATTTGCTCTGGTGTACCTTCCTCTAATATTTCTCCCTGATTCAAAATGATAATACGGTCTGACTGTGCAGCCTCTTCCAAATCATGGGTAATTGATAGCACGGTAATACCTTTTTCATCAACAAGCTTCCTAACCGTTTCAATTACTTCACGCCGTCCTTGAGGATCTAACATTGATGTCGCTTCATCCAATATTAAAATGGACGGTTGTAATGCTAGCACACCTGCAATCGCCACACGCTGCTTTTGCCCACCGGATAATGAATGAGGTTCTTCGTTCAGAAACTCTTCCATTCGGACCATTTCTAGCGCTTGATTCATCCGTTCTACCATTTGCTCTCGAGGCATTCCGATATTCTCAAGACCAAATACAACATCATCTTGCACTGTTGTTCCAACAAATTGATTGTCTGGATTTTGAAATACCATACCAATTTGTTTTCGAATATCCCATACCGTTTCTTCGGATAAAATCATTGTATCATTTACAACAATCGTTCCTGATTCCGGCAAAAATAATCCATTTAATAATTTTGCAAGTGTAGACTTTCCTGAACCATTTTGTCCAATTACAGAAACCCATTCTCCCTCATATAAAGAGAATGATACGTCTTTTAATGCATAAAAAGTTGCCCCGGGATATTGAAATGATATATTTTGCGTGCGAAGTTTCTCTTTTTTCAATGCAAGGCACCCTCTCTCATTACTTTACCAAGTTAGCCCATTTTCTATATTTAAAAAAAAAGGGCCATGACCAGTTACTTGAAAAGAACTGTCCTGCCCTTTTAATCATCATTATACTAACTCGATAATTACCATTGGTGCTGCGTCTCCGCGACGTGGACCAATTTTTGCAATACGAGTGTATCCGCCTTGACGCTCAGCATAGCGTGGAGCTACATCAGCGAATAATTTTTGAAGTGCATCTTGACCAGTCTCAGCATTAGCAACTTCATTGCGGATGAAAGATGCAGCTTGACGGCGAGCATGAAGATCTCCGCGTTTACCTAAAGTGATCATTTTTTCCACTACAGAACGAAGTTCTTTTGCACGAGTTTCTGTCGTTTGGATGCGCTCGTTGATAATTAAATCAGTAGCTAAGTCACGTAACATAGCTTTACGTTGCGCACTTGTACGGCCTAATTTTCTGTATGCCATTCGTAGTTCCCTCCTTTGTTGATGAGTTTAAATCCTCAGTCGTCTTTACGTAAGCCTAAACCTAATTCCTCAAGCTTATGCTTAACTTCTTCTAAGGATTTACGTCCTAAGTTACGAACTTTCATCATATCTTCTTCTGTTTTGTTCGCAAGCTCTTGTACAGTATTAATTCCTGCACGTTTTAAGCAATTATAAGAACGAACAGAAAGATCAAGTTCTTCAATAGTCATCTCTAGAACTTTTTCTTTTTGATCTTCTTCCTTCTCGACCATAATCTCAGCATTTTGCGCTTCATCAGTTAAACCAACGAAGATGTTTAAATGCTCAGTTAAGATTTTGGCACCTAAAGAGATAGCTTCTTTTGGCCCGATGCTTCCATCCGTCCATACATCAAGCGTAAGCTTATCATAATTTGCCACTTGTCCGACACGTGTCTTTTCCACTTGGTAAGTCACACGTGATACTGGAGTATAAATAGAATCAATAGGAATAACTCCTATTGGTTGATCTTCGCTTTTATTTGCATCAGCTGGCGTATACCCACGGCCACGCTTTGCAGTTAAACGCACGCGGAAATGCGCATCCTTTGCTAACGTCGCAATGTATAAATCTGGATTTAAGATTTCAACATCACTATCGTGAGTAATATCAGCAGCTGTGACAATACCTTCGCCCTGTACATCGATTTCCAACGTCTTCTCTTCTTCAGAGTAGATTTTAAGAGCTAACTTTTTCAAGTTTAAGATGATCGTTGTAACGTCTTCTACTACGCCCTCAACTGTTGAAAATTCGTGTAATACGCCATCAATTTGGATAGCAGTTACAGCGGCACCAGGGAGTGAGGATAAAAGAATACGACGAAGGGAGTTACCCAAAGTAGTACCATATCCACGCTCAAGCGGTTCAATCACGAATTTACCATACTTAGCATCTTCGTTAAGTTCAACCGTTTCGATTTTCGGTTTTTCAATTTCAATCATTAACTAAACCCTCCTTCAAAACGTCGAAACCCCGGCTAAACAAAGGAAAAACCTCTGTCTAACCGAAAGTCCCCCTTAGGCAGTTCCCGATTGTGCACAACAAGCGATGTTTCTGTACGAAATTTCTCGATAATGCATCATATCCATTATAGACAAAAGGGAAAATTCTATACAGAAAAATTAAACACGACGACGTTTTGGCGGACGACATCCATTATGAGGAACTGGAGTAACATCTCTGATTGCTGTTACTTCTAGACCTGCAGCTTGAAGAGCACGAATTGCAGCTTCACGACCAGCACCAGGACCTTTTACAGTAACCTCTAAAGTTTTTAAACCGTGCTCCATTGCAACTTTAGCAGCAGTTTCAGCAGCCATTTGCGCAGCGAATGGAGTAGATTTACGAGATCCACGGAAACCAAGTGCACCAGCACTAGACCAAGAAAGCGCGTTACCGTGAGTATCTGTAAGTGTTACGATTGTGTTGTTGAAAGTAGAACGAATATGAGCTACACCAGCTTCAATATTCTTTTTCACACGTTTTTTACGAGTGTTTGTTTTACGTGCCATTGTTAGTTCAACCTCCTTTACTTATTATTTCTTTTTATTTGCTACTGTACGACGTGGACCTTTACGTGTACGAGCATTGTTTTTAGAGTTTTGACCACGAACTGGTAAACCACGACGGTGACGAAGACCACGGTAAGAACCGATCTCCATTAGACGTTTAATGTTAAGTGATACTTCACGACGAAGGTCTCCCTCAACTTTAATACGATCGATGATATCACGGATACGTCCTAATTCGTCTTCCGTTAAATCACGAACTCGTGTTTCTTCAGAAACACCAGCTTCAGCAAGAATTTTTTCAGCAGTTGTGCGACCAATGCCGAATACGTAAGTTAAAGAAATAACAACGCGTTTGTCACGAGGAATATCTACACCTGCGATACGTGCCATTCCGAATGCACCTCCTTCTGATTAACCTTGTTTTTGTTTATGTTTAGGGTTTTCACAAATAACCATTACTTTTCCACGTCTACGAATAACTTTACATTTTTCGCAGATTGGTTTAACTGACGGTCTTACTTTCATGTCTCGAACCTCCTTAAAGATTACGGAGTGCTATATTATTTAAAACGGTACGTAATACGACCACGATTTAAATCGTACGGAGATAATTCTACCGTAACTTTGTCTCCTGGTAAAATACGAATGAAGTTCATACGGATTTTACCAGAAACGTGAGCCAATACGACATGCCCATTCTCTAATTCTACTTTGAACATAGCATTTGGCAACGTTTCAAGAACGGTACCTTCGACTTCAATTACATCATCTTTAGCCATTCAATAGTTCTCCCTTCTTCAAATCAGTAACATTTTACACTGCTCTGAAATCCCGGAGAGCCAGCTACTTATAAAGTGGTAAGGATTTCGTATCCTGCTTCTGTAAGAGCAATCGTGTGCTCAAAATGGGCACACCATTTACCATCTACCGTTACCACTGTCCAGTCATCAGATAGTGTTTTTACATATCGTCTTCCTTGGTTCACCATCGGCTCAACACAGATGACCATGCCCGGCTTTAATCTAGGACCTTTATTTGGTGGACCATAGTGCGGGATTTGAGGGTCTTCATGTAAGTCTTGCCCGATTCCGTGACCAACATACTCCCTAACGATCGAGAATCCATTATCTTCAACATACGTTTGAATCGCATGTGAGACATTTGATAATCTCTCGCCTGGTTTTATTTGTTCTAGACCAAGATACAACGATTTTTCTGTGACATCAAGTAGCTTTTGAACAGATTCAGAAATGTTTCCTACTGGATACGTCCATGCAGAATCTCCATGGTACCCATTGTATTTCGCACCAATATCGATACTGATGATATCGCCCTCTTGGAGCTTGCGCCTTCCTGGAATCCCATGTACAAGCTCTTCATTTACAGAAGCACAGATGCTTCCCGGAAATCCATTGTATCCTTTAAAAGATGGCGTAGCACCATATTTTCGAATCGTCTTTTCCGCTATTTGATCGAGCTCTTTCGTTGTAATTCCTGGAGTAATATGCTTTTTCAACTCTTGATGAGTTAAAGCAACGATCCTGCCAGCTTCTCGCATGATTTCTATCTCGCGAGGAGTTTTGCAAATGATCATTACGCTAAGCCTCCGATGAGAACATCGATATCAGCAAATACTTTATTGATATCTTGCTCACCATTAATGCTTTGTAAGTAACCAAGCTCTTCATAGAAATCAAGCAAAGGTTGTGTTTGCTTAATATTTACCTCTAAACGATTCGCTACAGTTTCTTCGTTGTCATCAGAGCGTTGATATAATTCGCCACCACATTTATCGCACACATCAGCTTTTGCTGGTGGATTGAATTCTAAGTGGTAAGTCGCACCGCACTCTTTACAAATGCGACGGCCTGTAAGACGTTTTAATAGCAATCCTGAATCCACATTAATGTTTAAAACATAGTCGATTTTTTTGCCAAGATCTTTCATAATCTCTTCAAGAGCAGATGCTTGTGCAACTGTTCGTGGAAAACCGTCTAATAAGAAGCCTTTCACGCAGTCTTCTTGGCTTAAACGTTCACGAACGATTCCAATTGTAACCTCATCTGGTACAAGCGCACCTTTATCAATAAAAGATTTTGCTTGTAAACCAAGTTCAGTTTCAGCTTTCATAGCTGCACGGAACATATCTCCTGTTGAGATGTGAGGGATGTTATACTTGGCAACAATCTGTTCGGCTTGTGTACCTTTACCAGCACCAGGAAGCCCCATTAAAATTAAGTTCATCTTTGTTCCCCCTCATAATGAGCATGTAGGGAAGACACATCTTCCCACTTACTCACTGCTTGATAAACCCTTTGTAATGGCGTTTTACCAGTTGGCTTTCTAGCTGCTTCATTGTTTCTAAAGCAACGCCGACAACGATTAACATACTCGTTCCACCGATCTGTGCAGATGGAGGAAGATTTCCCAGCTTCGTAAAGATAACTGGTAGAATTGCAATCGCTGCTAGGAAAATAGATCCTACAAAGGTCAAACGATACAAGATTTTTGTTAGATATTGCTCTGTATTCTTACCCGGACGAATACCAGGAACATATCCACCTTGTTTGTTTAGATTCTCTGACATTTGTTCTGGATTAACCTGAACAAATGCATAGAAATATGTGAAGGCTACAATGAGCGCAACATATATAATCATTCCCACTGGATGAGAATAGTTAAAGTTTTGGATAATCCACTGCGATATATCATGTTTCGGGAAGAACTGTGCAATAGTTGGAGGTGTAATCAAGAATGAAACAGCAAAAATTACTGGAATAACACCCGCACTATTTACCTTAAGAGGTAAATGTGTGTTTTGTGCTCCAGTATAACTACCATTTCCTCCTGTTACACGCTTCGCATATTGAATTGGAATCTTTCTAACAGCCTGTTGAATGAAGATAACTCCAACAACAACTGCTAGCACAGCTAGTAATATCAATACAACTTTAACGATACTCATGAACAGTTGATCTCCGACATTTTGAAACTGTTGTTGATACACTTGAGATATTACACTTGGGATAGCTGCGGCAATACCAGCAAAGATGAGGATGGAAATACCATTCCCTACACCTTTAGCTGTAATCTGTTCACCTAACCACATTAAAAATGCAGTACCAGCAGTCAGTACCGTAGCAATGTATAAATAAGTGCTCCAACCTGGATTCAAAATTAACTGCCCACCTACCATACCGTTAAAACCGATTGACATACCAAACCCCTGAATAAACGCAAGAACAATTGTAAAGTAACGCGTGAATTGTGTTAATTTACGACGGCCCATTTCGCCTTGCTTCGACCATTCCGAAAATTTAGGAACAACATCCATCTGCAATAATTGCACGATGATGGATGCTGTAATATACGGCATGATTCCCATCGCAAAGATGGAGAAGTTTTTCAAAGCGCCACCGCCAAATGTATTAAGGATTCCTAATGCATTTAACTGATCTTGTGCTTTCAGTACGTCTCCATTTGTAAATGGCACTGGGATAAACGTGCCAATCCTGAATACGATTAACATCGCTAAAGTGAATAATATTTTACGTCTTATCTCAGCAACGCGCATAAAGTTGGAGATTGTACGAAACATTAGATCACCTCAACTGTTCCGCCAGCTGCTTCAATTGCTTCTTTAGCACTTGAAGAGAACTTGTGCGCTTTAACAGTTAGTTTTTTCTCAACTGCTCCGCTTGCAAGAACTTTAACACCGTCGTTTAATTTGCTGATAACGCCAGTTTCCAGCAATAATTCAGGTGTTACTTCTGTACCATCTTCAAAACGATTTAACGTCGCTAAGTTTACGATAGCAAACTCTTTGCGGTTAATGTTTGTGAAGCCGCGTTTTGGTAAACGACGGAATAATGGAGTTTGACCACCTTCAAAGCCAAGACGAACACCGCCGCCAGAACGTGCGTTTTGTCCTTTATGACCTTTACCAGCAGTTTTACCGTTACCAGAACCGATACCGCGACCGACACGGTTACGTACTTTACGAGAACCTTCTGCAGGTTTTAATTCATGAAGTTTCATTCCCAGGCACCTCCTTATATTAATGAGTTATCCTTAAGCTTCTTTTACAGTTACAAGGTGAGAAACTTTGTTGATCATACCAAGAATAGCAGGAGTTTCTTCCTTAACTACAGTTGAATTCAACTTTTTAAGACCTAAAGCTTCTACAGTCGCACGTTGATCTTGCGGACGACCAATTACACTACGAGTGAGGGTAATTTCTAACTTTTTCGCCATTTGTTTTCCCTCCTTCTTAACCTAGTAGCTCTTCTACAGATTTACCGCGTAATTTTGCAACATCTTCAGCACGCTTAAGTTCGCTTAATCCGTTCACAGTAGCGCGAATCATGTTAATTGGTGTGTTAGAACCAAGAGATTTCGAAAGAATATCTTGTACACCAGCTAATTCAAGAACCGCACGAACAGGTCCACCAGCGATTACTCCAGTACCTTCAGCAGCAGGTTTTAGGAATACTTCACCAGCTCCGAAATGTCCGATGATTTCGTGTGGAATTGATGTACCAACTAATGGTACTTCGATTAAGTTTTTCTTAGCATCTTCGATAGCTTTGCGAATAGCATCAGGTACCTCTTGAGCTTTACCAGTACCGAATCCAACATGACCGTTTTTATCACCAACTACAACTAGTGCAGCAAAGCGGAAACGACGACCACCCTTAACAACTTTCGCAACACGGTTTATCGTAACTACACGTTCTTCAAGTTCTAATTTACTTGGGTCAATGCGACGCATCAATTTTCCCTCCTTTGACCATTAAAATTGTAATCCAGCCTCACGAGCAGCTTCAGCTAGAGCTTTAACACGGCCATGGTATAAATAACCACCGCGATCAAATACTACTTCTTTAACACCCTTCTCTACAGCACGCTTAGCAACTAATTCGCCAACTTTCGTAGCAGCTTCAGTGTTGCCTGTACCGTTAAGAGCAAGGTCTTTATCAAGAGTAGATGCACTTACTAATGTTACACCATTCACATCATCAATAACTTGAGCGTAAATGTGTTGATTAGAACGGAATACGTTTAAACGTGGACGTTCTGCAGTACCAGTAAGTTTAGCACGTACACGTGCATGTCTTTTCTTACGAGTCGCATTTTTATCAGCTTTAGTGATCATTCTTGTCACTCCTTTCTTTCACCTAACGGGCTTACTTAGCAGTTTTACCTTCTTTACGACGAACAACTTCGCCTTCGTAACGAATTCCTTTACCTTTGTAAGGTTCTGGAGCACGTACAGCACGAACGTTAGCAGCGAATTCGCCAACACGTTGCTTGTCGATACCTTTAATCACGATCTTAGTTGGAGCAGGAACTTCAACTTCAAGACCCGCTTCAGGAGTCATTTCAACTGGATGAGAGTAACCTACGCTTAATACAAGTTTGTTACCTTGTTTTTGAGCACGGTAACCAACCCCGATTAATTCAAGTCCACGAGTGAAACCTGTAGTTACACCTTCAACCATGTTTCCTAGTAAAGCACGAGTTGTACCATGTAATGCACGGTGTTCCTTCTGTTCAGATGGACGCTCTACTGTTAGGATGTTTTCTTCAATTTTGATAGACATATCAGCATTGAATGTACGAGTTAATTCACCTTTAGGTCCTTTTACTGTTACAGTATTGTTTTCTGTTACTGTGATAGTAACACCTGCAGGGATTTCAAGAATCTTTTTACCAATACGAGACATGTTGTCACACCTCCGTTCGTTTCAATATTAATTACCAAACGTATGCTACTACTTCTCCACCTGTTTGTAACTGACGAGCGTCTTTGTCCGTCATTACTCCCTTAGATGTAGAAACAAGAGCGATACCTAATCCGTTAAGTACACGTGGTACTTCGTCAGCTTTAGCGTAAACGCGTAAGCCAGGCTTACTGATACGTTTTAATCCAGTGATTACACGTTCATTGTTTGCACCATATTTCAGGAAAATACGAAGGATACCTTGTTTGTTATCCTCGATGTATTCTACATCACGAATGAAACCTTCACGTTTTAAAAGTTCAGCGATCTCTTTTTTGATTTTAGAAGCAGGAACCTCTAATTTCTCATGACGTACCATGTTCGCATTACGGATGCGAGTAAGCATATCTGCAATTGGATCTGTCATCACCATGTGTTTTACCTCCTTCCCATTTGTGGGTTTTACCAACTAGCTTTTTTAACACCAGGAATTTGACCTTTATATGCAAGTTCACGGAAACAAATACGGCAAAGTTTAAATTTGCGGTATACAGAATGCGGACGACCGCAGCGCTCGCAACGTGTATACTCTTGTACTTTAAACTTAGGAGTACGCTTTTGTTTCGCAATCATAGATTTTTTAGCCACGTTTTCGCCTCCTCTACTTAGCGTTGGCTTCCATTATTTTTGGAATGGCATACCGAATTGTGTTAAAAGTTCACGAGCTTCTTCGTCAGTGTTCGCTGTAGTAACGATTACGATGTCCATACCGCGGACTTTGCTTACTTTATCATAATCGATCTCAGGGAAAATAAGTTGCTCTTTAACACCTAATGTATAGTTACCACGACCATCGAAAGATTTCTTAGATACACCACGGAAATCACGTACACGTGGTAAAGAAACAGATACTAATTTGTCGAAGAACTCATACATTTGCTCACCGCGTAAAGTAACTTTCGCTCCGATTGGCATACCTTCACGTAGACGGAAACCAGCGATAGATTTCTTAGCACGAGTGATTACAGGCTTTTGACCTGCGATTTGAGTTAATTCTTCTACAGCATTGTCTAATGCTTTAGAGTTTGCTACCGCATCACCAACACCAGTGTTGATAACGATCTTTTCGATCTTCGGTACTTGCATTACAGATTTATAGTTAAACTTGCTCATTAGAGCAGGAGTAATTTCCTTTTGGAACTTCTCTTTAAGGCGATTCAATGAAGTGACCTCCTTTCTTAAGAAAATTATTTATCTAATAATTCACCAGATTTTTTTGCAATACGAACTTTTTTACCATCTTCCACTTTGTAACCTACACGAGTAGGTTCACCTGTTTTCGGATCTAATGGCATAACATTAGACACGTGAATAGGTGCTTCTTTCGTGATGATTCCACCTTGTGGATTTAATTGAGATGGCTTAGAGTGCTTCTTAACGATGTTAACACCCTCAACGATAACACGGTTTTGCTTTGGGAAAGCAACAAGGATAACACCTTGTTTTCCTTTGTCTTTACCAGTGATTACCTGTACTTTATCACCTTTTTTTACATGCATCTTAATTCTGCACCTCCTTAGCAAGGCAATACCTCAAATTATAGAACTTCTGGAGCTAAAGAAACGATCTTCATGAAGTTGCTATCACGTAGTTCACGAGCTACTGGTCCGAAGATACGAGTACCGCGTGGGCTCTTGTCATCTTTAATGATAACAGCTGCGTTTTCATCAAAACGGATGTAAGAACCATCTGGACGACGAGCACCGCTCTTCGTACGTACTACTACTGCTTTAACAACGTCACCTTTTTTAACAACGCCACCTGGTGTTGCTTGTTTTACCGTAGCAACGATAATATCACCGATGTTAGCATATTTACGACCAGAGCCGCCTAATACCTTAATTGTTAAAAGTTCACGTGCACCAGAGTTGTCAGCAACTTTCAAACGAGATTCTTGTTGGATCATGTTATGAAACCTCCCTTCGGACTTAAAATTCCGATTCGTCTATTTAGATAATAACCGCTTCTTCAACGATTTCAACTAAACGGAAACGCTTAGTAGCAGAAAGCGGGCGAGTTTCCATGATTTTAACGATATCGCCAACTTTTGCTTGGTTTTGCTCATCATGGGCTTTGTACTTCTTAGAATACTTAACGCGCTTTCCGTACAAGGAATGAGTTTTGTAAGTTTCAACTAAAACTGTAATCGTTTTGTCCATTTTGTCAGATACAACACGACCAGTATAAACTTTGCGTTGGTTACGTTCGCTCACTTTGCAAACCTCCCCTCAATTTATCGATTAATTCCGATCTCTCTTTCACGAACTACAGTTTTCATACGAGCGATCGCTTTACGCACTTCACGGATGCGTGTTGGATTCTCTAATTGTCCTGTAGCAAGTTGGAAGCGAAGGTTAAACAACTCTTCCTTTAACGCTTTAACTTTTGTTTCGATTTCGGCAGTGGTTAATTCACGAATATCATTAGTTTTCATTAGATTCACCACCATTTTCTTCACGTTTTACGAATTTACATTTCACTGGTAATTTGTGAGCTGCAAGACGTAATGCTTCGCGTGCTACCTCTTCAGATACACCCGCGATTTCAAACATAATTTTCCCAGGTTTTACTACTGCTACCCAGCCTTCTGGTGCCCCTTTACCGGAACCCATACGTACTTCAAGAGGTTTTGCAGTGTAAGGTTTAGAAGGGAAAATTTTAATCCAAACTTTACCGCCACGTTTCATGTAACGAGTCATTGCACGACGAGCAGCTTCGATTTGACGGTTAGTGATCCATGAAGCATCTTGTGCTTGAAGACCGAACTCACCAAATGCGATTTCTGTACCACCTTTAGCACGACCACGCATTTTACCACGATGCTCTCTACGATATTTTACGCGTTTTGGCATTAACATATTATTTTCCTCCTTCCTCAGAAGCTTTCTTTTTTGTAGGAAGGACTTCTCCACGGTAGATCCATACTTTTACGCCTAATTTACCGTATGTTGTATCAGCTTCAGCTGTTGCATAGTCAATATCAGCGCGAAGTGTATGAAGTGGAACAGTTCCTTCACTGTAAGATTCTGCACGAGCGATATCTGCTCCGCCAAGACGACCAGAAACCTGTGTTTTAATACCTTTAGCACCTGCGCGCATAGCACGTTGAATAACTTGCTTTTGTGCACGACGGAAAGATACACGGTTTTCTAATTGACGAGCGATATTTTCCGCTACTAATTTAGCGTCAAGATCAGCTCTCTTAACTTCTAAGATGTTGATGTGTACACGCTTGCCTGTTAATTGGTTAAGAGCTTTACGAAGTGCTTCAACTTCAGTACCACCTTTACCAATTACCATACCAGGTTTTGCAGTGTGAATTGTAACATTTACACGATTTGCTGCACGCTCGATTTCTACTTTAGAAACAGAAGAATCTTTTAAACGAGCTGCGATGTATTCACGAATTTTGATGTCTTCATGAAGAAGTGTAGCGTAATCTTTCTCAGCGAACCAGCGAGATTCCCAATCACGAATAACACCGACACGAAGACCGACTGGATTAACCTTTTGACCCATCGATTATCCCTCCTTCTTTTCTGATACCACAACTGTGATGTGGCTTGTGCGTTTGTTAATTTGGCTTGCACGACCCATTGCACGTGGACGGAAACGTTTTAACGTTGGACCTTCGTCAACGAAAACTTTTTCAACAACTAAGTTGTTTACATCCATTTCGTAGTTATGCTCTGCGTTTGCGATTGCAGATTTTAAAACTTTCTCTACAACTGGAGAAGCAGTTTTTGGTGTGTGGTTAAGGATAGCGATCGCTTCACCCACTTGCTTGCCTCGGATTAAGTCTACTACTAAACGAACTTTACGAGGAGCAATACGAACTGTTCTCGCTACTGCTTTAGCTTGCATTGAAGTGCCTCCTCTCATTATCTTCTAGTTTTCTTATCGTCAGCATCATGACCTTTGTACGTACGAGTTGGTGCGAATTCACCTAACTTGTGGCCAACCATGTCCTCAGTGATGTATACAGGTACGTGTTTGCGACCGTCATATACAGCGATTGTGTGACCAATGAACTGAGGGAAGATTGTTGAACGACGAGACCAAGTTTTAACAACTTGCTTTTGCTCAGTTTCGTTTAACTTTGCAACTTTATTCATTAAGTGATCATCAACAAATGGTCCTTTTTTTAAGCTACGAGCCATTGTGGTGCCTCCCTTCGTGATTGCCGTACGGTTCCAAAAGTGAACCGTACTACAACCCCATTATTTTTTACGACGACGAACGATGAATTTATCAGACGCTTTATTTTTCTTACGAGTCTTGAATCCAAGAGTTGGTTTACCCCATGGAGACATTGGAGACTTACGTCCGATTGGAGAGCGACCTTCACCACCACCGTGTGGGTGATCAACTGGGTTCATTACAGAACCACGAACAGTTGGGCGCTTACCTAACCAGCGAGAGCGACCTGCTTTACCGATTTTGATAAGTTCATGTGATTCGTTACCTACTTGACCTACAGTAGCACGACAAGCAGATAATACTAGGCGTACTTCACCAGAAGTTAAACGTACAAGAACGTATTTACCTTCTTTACCAAGTACTTGTGCAGATGTACCAGCAGAACGAACTAATTGTCCACCACGGCCTGGTTTAAGCTCGATGTTATGAACAACAGTACCTACTGGAATGTTGATTAATGGTAATGCGTTACCGATTTTAATGTCAGCATCAGCGCCAGACATAATTTCCATACCTACTTCTAAGTTTTTAGGAGCAAGAATGTAACGTTTTTCACCGTCAACGTAGTTAATTAATGCGATATTCGCAGAGCGGTTTGGATCGTATTCGATCGTAGCAACGCGTCCTGGAATTCCATCTTTGTTACGCTTAAAGTCGATGATACGGTATTGACGCTTATGTCCGCCACCTTGGTGACGTACAGTAATTTTACCTTGGTTATTACGACCAGCCTTTTTGCTTAAAGGAGCAAGTAAAGACTTTTCCGGTCTGTCAGTCGTGATTTCTGCGAAATCATTCGTAGTCATGTTACGACGACCGTTAGTAGTTGGATTATACTTTTTAATTGCCATCTCAATTTCCCTCCTTCTTTAGTAAGAATTAAACACCTTGGAAGATTTCGATTTCTTTGCTGTCAGCAGTTAGCTTAACGATTGCTTTACGACGACGGCTAGTAAAACCAGCGTGACGACCAACGCGTTTTGCTTTCGGCTTGTAGTTCATGATGTTCACTTTTTCTACTTTAACACCAAAGATCGCTTCTACAGCATCTTTAACTTCTGTTTTATTAGATTTAACGTCCACATCGAACGTGTATTTTTTTTCAGCCATCATTTCCATAGAACGTTCAGTGATAACTGGGCGCTTAATGATATCACGAGGATCTCTCATTATGCAAGCACCTCCTCTACTTTTTCCACTGCCGCTTTTGTCATGATTAGCTTATCATGATGAAGCACGTCTAAAACGTTTACGCCATCAGCAGTGATTACTGTTACTCCAGGAATGTTGCGAGCAGATAACTCTACAGCTTCGTTTGCATCAGCAGTTACGATAAGAGCTTTCTTCTCTACAGCTAATCCTTTAAGTACTGCTACCATGTCTTTTGTTTTCGGTGCATTTAACACTAGGTCTTCAAGAACTACAATGTTGTTCTCAACTACTTTAGTAGCTAATGCAGATTTGATTGCTAAGCGACGAACTTTCTTAGGAAGTTTGTAAGCATAGCTTCTTGGTGTAGGTCCGAATACCGTACCACCACCGCGCCATTGAGGAGAGCGGATAGAACCTTGACGAGCACGTCCAGTTCCTTTTTGACGCCATGGTTTACGACCACCACCACGTACTTCAGAGCGAGTTTTTACTTTGTGTGTACCTTGACGTAAAGATGCACGTTGCATCATTACAGCTTCGAAAAGTACAGCTTCATTTGGTTCGATACCGAAAATAGCTTCTGCTAATTCGATTTCACCAACCTGTGAACCAGTTTGGTTATATACAGTAACTTTTGGCATTGGAATTCCTCCTTCCTATTGTGAATTATTTACTAGCCTTCACAGCGCCTTGAACAACTACAAGAGATTTCTTAGCACCTGGAACGTTACCTTTAACTAATAATAAGTTGCGTTCAACGTCAACTTGAACGATTTCTAAGTTTTGAACCGTAACTTGGTCTCCACCCATACGTCCAGCAAGTTTTTTGCCTTTGAATACACGGTTCGGAGCAACTGGGCCCATTGAACCTGGACGACGGTGATAACGAGAACCGTGAGACATTGGTCCGCGAGATTGTCCGTGGCGTTTAATAGCACCTTGGAAACCTTTACCTTTAGAAATTCCTGTTACGTCTACGATTTCACCTGTAGTGAAAACTTCAACTTTTACCTCTTGACCAACCTCTAATCCGTCCACGTCTGCATCGCGGATTTCGCGAATGAAGCGCTTAGGAGCAGTAGATGCTTTAGCAACGTGACCTTGTTCAGGTTTGTTAGCTAATTTTTCACGTTTGTCGTCGAATCCTAACTGAATTGCGTTATAGCCATCAGTTTCAGTTGTTTTCTTTTGAAGAACAACGTTTGGAGTCGCAGCGATTACTGTTACAGGAATTAGCTCACCGTTTTCAGCAAATACTTGAGTCATACCGATCTTTCTTCCTAAGATTCCTTTGGTCATGAGTTACACCTCCTACATTTTTAAGTTATATAAATTATAGTTTGATTTCGATATCTACACCAGATGGTAAGTCTAAACGCATTAATGAGTCTACTGTTTGTGGAGTAGGGCTCACGATGTCAATTAGACGTTTGTGCGTGCGCATTTCGAATTGCTCACGAGAATCTTTGTACTTATGAACAGCACGAAGAATTGTGTAAACAGTTTTTTCAGTTGGTAATGGGATCGGACCAGAAACTGTTGCCCCAGAACGTTTAGCTGTTTCTACAATTTTCTCAGCTGACTGATCAAGAATACGGTGATCGTAAGCTTTTAAACGGATACGAATTTTTTCTTTTGCCATTATTTTCCCTCCTTCGTTCGCCTATTTCTAAAATAGACCTTCTCCATGGAAATTTCCTCACACCATGCCATGGCAAAGCGGCCGGGTGTGTCAGCAACCTTCCACTTCATCGCAGTCAAAGACCAACATTGTCTATTATACAATGTTATTCGTCTAGATGCAAGCATATTTTTGTTTGCATCTGCTTTTCTCTACTTTTGCTATTATACATGGCACTTTAAAGAATTTCAAGTTTTCATCTGCGGTAAATACTTTTACAGTTTTTGGATTCTTTATTTTCTAATTTATATACTATAGAAGAAACTCGTCAAAAACTAGAAAACACTCTTTCTTCTATTATAAATAATATAAAAAAAACCCAAGGGAGAATCCCTCGGGTTTTTTCGAATCTATTTAAAGATTACTCAGCGATGATTGTAGCAACTACACCAGCACCTACAGTACGTCCGCCTTCACGGATAGAGAACTTAGTTCCCTCTTCAACTGCGATTGGAGCGATAAGTTCAACAGTCATTTCGATGTTGTCGCCAGGCATTACCATTTCAGTACCTTCTGGTAATTGGATGATTCCAGTTACGTCAGTTGTACGGAAGTAGAATTGTGGACGGTAGTTAGCGAAGAATGGAGTGTGACGTCCACCTTCTTCTTTAGATAAAACGTAAACTTCAGCTTTGAATTTAGCGTGAGCTTTTACAGAGCCAGTTTTAGCAAGAACTTGTCCACGTTGGATTTCTTCACGAGCAACCCCACGAAGTAGAGCACCGATGTTGTCACCAGCTTGAGCTTGGTCAAGAAGCTTACGGAACATTTCAACACCAGTTACAGTTGTAGAAGCGTTCTCTTCAGCAAGACCGATGATTTCTACTACGTCACCAACTTTAACTACTCCACGCTCTACACGACCAGTAGCAACTGTACCACGACCTGTGATAGAGAATACGTCCTCGATAGGCATTAAGAATGGTTTGTCAGTGTCACGTTCTGGAGTTGGGATGTAAGCATCAACTTCAGCCATTAACTCAACGATTTTAGCTTCCCACTCAGCTTCTCCTTCAAGAGCTTTAAGAGCAGAACCTTTAACTACAGGGATATCATCGCCTGGGAAGTCGTATTCAGATAATAGATCGCGAACTTCCATTTCTACTAATTCTAATAATTCTTCGTCGTCTACCATGTCGCATTTGTTTAAGAATACAACGATGTAAGGTACACCTACTTGACGAGAAAGAAGGATGTGCTCACGAGTTTGTGGCATTGGACCATCAGCAGCAGATACTACTAAGATACCGCCGTCCATTTGAGCAGCACCAGTGATCATGTTTTTAACATAGTCAGCGTGACCTGGGCAGTCAACGTGTGCATAGTGACGAGTTTCAGTTTCGTACTCAACGTGTGCAGTTGAGATTGTGATACCGCGCTCTCTTTCTTCTGGAGCAGCATCGATTTGATCGTATCCGCGTGCTTCAGCACCACCAGCTTTTGCAAGAACTGTAGTGATTGCAGCAGTTAATGTAGTTTTACCATGGTCAACGTGGCCGATTGTACCGATGTTAACATGGGGTTTAGAACGTTCGAATTTAGCTTTAGCCATTCTAAATTCCTCCTTAGTTTATATAGGTTATTTTATATTTAGACTAGAAAGTGAAACTTACGTCCCACTTTCTAAGCTTACATAAGTAGTTATACTTGAACAATCGATAAAAATCAATTATTCACCTTTATTTTTTTTGATAATTTCTTCTGAAACAGACTTTGGCACTTCTTCATAATGGTCAAATACCATTGAGAATGTTCCACGTCCTTGAGTGTTAGAACGTAATGACGTTGCATAACCGAACATTTCAGAAAGTGGAACCATAGCGCGAACAACTTGTGCGTTACCGCGAGCTTCCATACCTTCTACACGTCCACGACGAGATGTTACGTCACCCATGATGTCTCCCATGTACTCTTCAGGAATTACAACTTCAACTTTCATCATTGGCTCAAGAATTACTGGGCTACATTTAGAAACCGCAGCTTTAAGTGCCATAGATGCAGCGATTTTGAACGCCATCTCAGAGGAGTCAACATCATGGTAAGATCCGTCAACTAATGCAGCTTTAATGTCTACTAGTGGATATCCAGCAAGTACACCATTTTTAAGTGCATCTTCAAGACCTGCTCCTACAGCTGGGATGTATTCACGTGGAACAACACCACCGACGATCTTGTTTTCGAATTCGAATCCTTTACCTTCTTCGTTAGGTTCAAACTCAATCCAAACGTGACCGAATTGTCCACGACCACCAGATTGACGAGCGAACTTACCTTCAACTTTCGCAGCAGCGCGGAAAGTTTCACGGTATGCTACCTGAGGAGCACCAACGTTTGCTTCAACTTTGAATTCACGGCGCATACGGTCAACGATGATATCAAGGTGAAGTTCACCCATACCAGCGATGATTGTTTGGCCAGTTTCTTGGTCAGTGTGAGCACGGAATGTTGGATCTTCTTCAGAAAGCTTAGCTAATGCTGTACCCATTTTATCTTGGTCAGCTTTAGATTTTGGTTCGATAGCTACAGAGATAACTGGCTCTGGGAATTCCATAGACTCAAGGATAACAAGGCTCTTCTCGTCACAAAGAGTATCACCAGTAGTAGTATCTTTTAAACCTACAGCAGCAGCGATGTCACCAGCGTAAACTGTTGAGATCTCTTCACGGCTGTTAGCGTGCATTTGTAGGATACGACCTACACGCTCACGCTTACCTTTAGTTGAGTTTTTCACGTATGATCCAGAGTTTAACACACCAGAGTACACACGGAAGAACGTTAACTTACCAACATAAGGGTCAGTCATGATTTTGAATGCTAGAGCTGCGAATGGTTCTTCATCGCTAGACTTACGTTCTACTTCTTCATCTGTATCCGGAAGAATACCTTTAATAGCAGGTACATCTAATGGAGATGGTAAGTAGTCAATAACTGCGTCTAACAGAATTTGAACACCTTTGTTTTTGAATGCAGAACCACAGATTACTGGGAAGAATTCTACAGAAGTTGTAGCCTTACGGATACCAGCTTTAAGCTCTTCTACAGTGATTTCTTCACCTTCTAGGTACTTCATCATCATTTCTTCATCAAGCTCAGCTACCGCTTCAATAAGTCTTCCGCGGTATTCTTCAGCTAATTCTTTGTGCTCTTCAGGAATTTCAACACGTTGAATGTCTGTTCCTAAATCGTTACCGTACATGTAAGCACACTCTTCAACAAGGTCAATGATACCATTGAACTCATCTTCAGCACCGATTGGTAACTGAATTGGATGTGCGTTTGCTTGTAAACGATCATGGATTGTTCCTACAGAGTATAAGAAATCAGCACCGATTTTATCCATTTTGTTAACGAATACGATACGAGGTACGCCGTAAGTAGTAGCCTGACGCCAAACAGTTTCTGTTTGTGGTTCTACACCAGATTGTGCATCAAGTACTGCTACTGCGCCATCAAGTACGCGTAAAGAACGTTCTACTTCTACTGTGAAGTCTACGTGTCCTGGAGTGTCAATGATGTTTACACGGTGACCTTTCCATTGAGCTGTAGTTGCAGCAGAAGTAATTGTGATACCACGCTCTTGCTCTTGCTCCATCCAGTCCATCTGAGATGCACCTTCGTGAGTTTCACCGATTTTATGAATACGACCTGTGTAGTACAGGATACGTTCAGTTGCTGTTGTTTTACCAGCATCGATGTGAGCCATGATACCAATATTACGAGTGTTTTCTAAAGAGAACTCTCTTCCCATTTGGTGTCTTGCTCCTTCCATATATGGATTGGATTTTTTATTTTAAGTAGCAAAAAAAGCCACTTTATTTTGTTACACATGTCAGTATGTCCAGTGCTCTCATTATGTAAAACGAGCGCCATTGAAAGGGAGAGGCATTCTCCCTCTCCACACTTCCATAAGCGACAAATAAAGCGGTCTATGCTTACATTTATTTTACGTTGAATCCTACCAACGGTAATGAGCAAATGCTTTGTTAGCTTCTGCCATTTTATGAGTGTCTTCACGTTTCTTAACAGATGCACCAGCGTTGTTAGCTGCATCTAAGATTTCGTTAGCAAGACGCTCTTCCATAGTTTTTTCACCACGAAGACGAGCGTAGTTTACTAACCAACGAAGACCTAAAGTTGTACGGCGTTCTGGACGAACCTCAACTGGAACTTGGTAGTTAGCACCACCAACACGACGAGCGCGTACTTCAAGAACAGGCATAATGTTCTTAAGAGCTTGCTCGAATACTTCCATTGGCTCTTTACCAGTACGTTCACTAACGATATCGAACGCATTATAAAGAATTGTTTGAGATTTACCTTTTTTACCGTCAACCATCATTTTGTTGATTAGGCGTGTTACTAGTTTAGAATTGTACATTGGATCTGGTAACACATCACGTTTCGCAACAGGTCCTTTACGAGGCATATTGAGTTCCTCCTTTCATTGTAAATTTATTATTTTTTAGCAGGTTTTGGTCTCTTAGTACCATATTTAGAACGTCCTTGCATACGTTTGTCAACACCAGCTGTGTCAAGCGCACCACGAACGATGTGGTAACGTACCCCCGGTAAATCCTTTACACGACCACCGCGAATTAATACTACGCTATGCTCTTGTAGGTTATGACCGATACCTGGGATGTAAGCAGTAACCTCGATACCGTTTGTTAAACGTACACGAGCGTATTTACGTAACGCTGAGTTCGGTTTCTTTGGAGTCATTGTACCAACACGAGTACATACACCACGTTTTTGAGGTGCAGAGATATCAGTTGATTTTTTCTTTAAAGAGTTGAAACCTTTGTTTAACGCAGGTGATTTAGATTTCCATACTTTATCAGTACGACCATTTCTCACTAATTGGTTAATAGTAGGCATTTGATTTATCCTCCCTTCGCATGTTTGTATGACCACATATCCAGGTGGTTCATTATTAGTTGAAAACAAAGTTTTTGCAAGGGAGAGCAAATGCTCTCTCCTCACAAAAACAGTTTTAACTTATTATTCCTATTGCTGAAGCTCCCACTTGAATCCCCGAAGCTTTACCAAGCTTACGAACCGATTCAACTTTGGTTATGGGCACGTTATGTTGCAGTGCAGTACGAGCGATAACATGGGTTAAACGCATGTCAGCATCTTCTGCAATAACAACTTCTTTAACTGTACCATTTTTAATTGCTTCCAATGTTCGTTTATGACCAACGATTACATTTTCCGCATTTGATACTTTTTGATAAGACATATACATATCCTCCAAAGCATCGTTCAGGAGCAACCTTGCTTATAGTAACATTTTGACTCATACAATGTCAACTAGGATTATCTGTTTTTATACAAAATTTACGACGGAAAATTTTACTGTTCCACGTAAACTTCATCGTTTTCTACATTCATGTCTTCTTGTGTTGTTTTAACAAGATCCACTTTACGATAACGATTCATACCAGTTCCAGCTGGAACAAGTTTACCGATGATAACATTCTCTTTCAATCCTAGAAGTTCATCGCGTTTGCCTTTAATTGCTGCATCTGTTAGAACGCGAGTTGTTTCTTGGAACGACGCTGCAGATAAGAATGAATCTGTTTCAAGTGATGCTTTTGTAATACCAAGAAGTACTGGTCGTGCTGTAGCTGGCTGTTTACCTTCTAACAACACTTTTGCATTCGCATCAGTAAACTGGTGGATATCCAGTAATGTTCCTGGTAATACATCTGTTTCACCCGCATCGATGACACGGACTTTACGAAGCATTTGGCGAACCATTACCTCTACGTGCTTGTCACCAATTTCTACCCCTTGCATACGGTATACTTTTTGAACTTCACGTAATAAGTATTCTTGAACTGCCGTAATGTCCGTTACTTTTAGTAATTCTTTCGGATCAATAGAACCTTCTGTTAACTCTTTTCCGTGAGCAATCGGCTGTCCTGGAGCTACTTTCAGACGAGCACCGTAAGGAATAGCATACGTACGAGCTTCAACTTCACCCTGTACAACTACTTCTTGGCGATCTTTAACATCGTTGATCGCTGCGATAACACCGTCGATTTCACTGATAACTGCCTGACCTTTCGGATTACGAGCTTCGAAGATCTCTTGGATACGAGGTAAACCTTGTGTGATATCATCTCCGGCAACCCCACCTGTATGGAACGTACGCATTGTTAACTGTGTACCTGGCTCACCGATAGATTGAGCTGCGATAATACCTACCGCCTCTCCTACTTCTACGTCTGTACCAGTTGCTAAGTTACGACCGTAACACTTCTTACATACACCGTGGCGAGTATTACACGTAAACGCTGAACGGATGTGTACAGTTTCAACACCCGAATTTTCAACGATATGAGCGATATCTTCAGTAATTAATTGGTTTTCACCAACTAATACTTCACCTGTTTCAGGATGTTTTACAGTTTTTCTTGCAAAACGTCCAACAAGACGATCATATAGTGACTCAATAACTTCATTACCCTCTTTAATCGCACCAATTAATAAACCACGATCTGTTCCACAATCATCTTCACGAACGATTACATCTTGTGCAACGTCTACAAGACGACGTGTTAAGTAACCAGAATCGGCAGTTTTAAGTGCTGTATCGGCAAGACCTTTACGCGCACCATGCGTAGAGATGAAGTACTCAAGTACTGTTAAACCTTCACGGAAACTTGATTTGATCGGAAGCTCAATGATACGACCAGATGGATTGGCCATCAGACCACGCATACCAGCAAGCTGAGTAAAGTTCGATGCGTTACCACGGGCACCGGAATCACTCATCATGAAGATTGGGTTGCGTTTATTCAAGGATTTCATCAGCTTTCCTTGGATAACATCTTTCGCATTACTCCAAATAGAGATAACGCGATCGTAACGTTCTTCTTCCGTGATTAAACCGCGACGGAATTGTTTAATTACATTATCTACTTTTGCTTGTGCTTCATGGAGAATTTCATCTTTTTCGCCTAATACAAGAATGTCTGATACCCCAACTGTAATACCAGCTTTTGTAGAGTATTTAAATCCTAAGTTTTTCATACGGTCAAGCATACGAGATGTTTCCGTAATGTGGAAACGTTTGAACACTTCCGCAATAATATTACCAAGGATTTTCTTACTAAATGGCGCCACTTCTTCGCGACTAGCAATAATTTCTTTAATGTTCGCACCTTTTTCAACGAAATATTTCGCTGGTGTTTCTTTTTCAAGGTTTGAGTTTGTTGGTTCATTAATATAAGGGAACGACTCTGGTAAGATTTCGTTAAATATTAATTTACCAACTGTTGTTAATAGAAGCTTACCTTTTTGCTCTTCAGTAAATGTTACGTTATTTACTGAACTTGCAGCAACTGCAACACGTGTGTGCAGATGTACATATCCATTTTGGTATGCAAGTATTGCTTCGTTTGCATCTTTGAAGACCATACCTTCACCGATTGCACCCTCACGCTCAAGTGTTAAGTAGTAGTTACCTAATACCATATCCTGAGATGGAGTAACAACTGGTTTTCCGTCTTTTGGATTCAAGATGTTTTGTGCCGCTAACATAAGAAGACGAGCTTCCGCTTGTGCTTCTGATGATAACGGAACGTGAACCGCCATTTGGTCACCGTCAAAGTCCGCGTTGTATGCAGTACATACAAGTGGGTGAAGACGGATTGCGCGACCTTCTACTAGTGTAGGTTCAAACGCCTGGATACCAAGACGGTGAAGTGTTGGTGCGCGGTTTAGAAGTACTGGATGCTCTTTGATCACAGATTCTAAAACGTCCCAAACTTCAGGTTGTACACGCTCGATTTTACGTTTAGCACTCTTAATGTTGTGTGCTAATCCTTTTTCCACTAAATCTTTCATAACGAAAGGTTTGAACAATTCAAGTGCCATCTCTTTCGGTAATCCACATTGATACATTTTTAAGTTCGGTCCTACAACGATAACGGAACGACCAGAGTAATCAACACGTTTACCTAATAAGTTTTGACGGAAACGTCCTTGTTTACCTTTTAGCATGTGAGATAGCGATTTTAATGGACGGTTACCCGGACCAGTAACTGGACGGCCACGACGACCATTATCGATTAATGCGTCTACAGCTTCTTGTAACATACGTTTTTCGTTTTGAACGATGATGCTTGGTGCACCTAAGTCCAATAGACGTTTTAAACGGTTGTTACGGTTAATTACACGGCGGTATAAATCATTTAAGTCAGAAGTTGCAAAACGTCCACCATCTAACTGTACCATTGGGCGTAGTTCTGGTGGGATAACTGGCAGAACATCTAAGATCATCCAAGAAGGTTCATTGCCAGAGTTACGGAATGCTTCTAATACTTCTAGACGTTTAATAGCACGAGTACGACGTTGTCCTTGTGCTGTTTTTAATTCTTCTTTTAAGAAGTCTACTTCTTTATCCAAATCGATGTCTTGTAATAGCTTCTTAATCGCTTCTGCACCCATAGCAGCTTGGAATGTGCTGCCATATCGATCACGATATGCACGGTATTCTTTTTCAGAAAGCAATTGCTTCTTATCAAGTGGTGTATCTCCACTTTCTGTTACAACATAAGAAGCGAAATAAATTACTTCTTCAAGCGCGCGAGGGGACATGTCTAAGACAAGTCCCATGCGGCTCGGGATACCTTTGAAATACCAAATATGAGATACAGGAGCAGCCAATTCAATATGACCCATACGTTCACGACGTACTTTCGCACGCGTCACTTCAACGCCACATCGATCACAAACTACACCTTTATAACGTACACGCTTATATTTTCCGCAATGACATTCCCAGTCCTTTTGTGGTCCGAAAATACGCTCACAGAACAAGCCGTCTTTTTCTGGCTTTAACGTACGATAGTTAATTGTTTCTGGTTTCTTAACTTCACCGTATGACCAAGAACGAATCTTGTCAGGTGAAGCAAGTCCAATCTTCATATATTCAAAGTTATTTACATCTATCAAGGGGCCTACCTCCCTTTTAGTCTACAGGTTATCCCAATTATTCCTTAGTTGTCTCAACTTCGATATTCAATTTGTCTGCTGATTGATGATCATCATCATCTTCCGTATCACGCATTTCAATTTCTGTATCGTCACTAGACATCATTTTAACGTCCATACCTAAACTTTGCAGTTCTTTAATCAATACTTTGAATGATTCTGGAACGCCTGGTTCTGGAACATTTTCACCTTTAACAATTGCTTCATATGTCTTAACGCGGCCGACAACATCATCAGACTTCACTGTTAAGATTTCTTGAAGAGTATAAGCAGCACCGTAAGCTTCAAGTGCCCAAACCTCCATCTCACCGAAACGCTGTCCACCGAACTGAGCTTTACCTCCAAGAGGTTGCTGCGTTACAAGTGAGTATGGTCCAGTAGAACGAGCATGAAGTTTATCGTCAACCATGTGCGCAAGTTTAATCATATACATGACACCAACAGATACGCGGTTGTCGAATGGTTCACCAGTACGTCCGTCATACAGGATTGTTTTCGCGTCATTTGCCATACCAGCTTCTTCGATTGTACCCCATACATCTTCCTCACGAGCACCATCGAATACTGGTGTTGCAACGTGGATACCAAGGTATCTTGCTGCCATACCAAGATGAAGCTCTAATACCTGACCGATATTCATACGAGATGGTACCCCTAATGGGTTCAACATGATATCGATTGGTGTACCGTCTGGTAAATATGGCATATCTTCTTCCGGTAAAATACGGGAGATAACACCTTTGTTACCGTGACGGCCGGCCATCTTGTCACCTTCAGAAATCTTACGTTTTTGAACGATATATGCACGTACAAGTTGGTTTACACCTGGTGGCAATTCATCGCCATCTTCACGGTTAAATACTTTTACGTCTAAGATAATACCGCCACCACCGTGTGGTACACGAAGTGATGTATCACGTACTTCACGTGCTTTCTCACCGAAGATTGCATGTAATAAGCGTTCCTCTGCTGTTAATTCTGTTACACCTTTTGGTGTTACTTTACCAACAAGTAGATCTCCGTCTTTTACTTCAGCACCGATGCGAATAATACCACGTTCGTCAAGGTTGCGAAGCGCATCTTCCCCAACGTTCGGGATATCACGTGTAATTTCTTCTGGTCCAAGCTTCGTATCACGAGCTTCTGATTCATATTCTTCAATATGGATCGAAGTGTACACATCGTCTTTTACAAGGCGCTCACTCATAATGATCGCATCCTCGTAGTTATAACCGTCCCATGTCATGAAGCCAACAAGCACGTTACGTCCAAGTGCTAGTTCACCTTTTTCCATAGAAGGACCATCCGCAAGGATTTCACCTTTTACAACTTGATCGCCAACACTTACGATTGGACGTTGGTTATAGCAAGTTCCTTGGTTAGAACGAATGAATTTCAACATTTTGTAGCGATCTAAGTCGCCTTTTACCTTTTGACCGTCAACTTCTACATAACGGCGTACCCAAACTTCACGTGCTTCTACGCGTTCAACAACACCTGGGTGTTTACAGATTACTGCAGCACCTGAGTCTTTTGCTGATACGTACTCCATACCTGTACCTACAATCGGAGATTCCGGATTCATTAACGGAACCGCCTGACGTTGCATGTTCGCACCCATAAGTGCACGGTTGGAGTCATCGTTTTCTAAGAACGGAATACAAGCTGTCGCTGCCGACACTACTTGTTTTGGAGATACATCCATGTAGTCGATGCGTTCTCTATTTGTGACAATGTTTTCACCACGGAAACGAGCTACGATATCTTCATCAAGGAATTCCCCTTCTTCAGATAATTTCATATTCGCTTGGGCTACAACATAGTTATCTTCTTCGTCTGCTGTTAAGTAATCAACATGACCCGTTACACGACCAGTTTCCGGATCAACACGACGGTATGGAGTTTCAATGAAACCAAACTCATTTACTTTCGCGAATGAAGATAATGAGTTGATCAAACCGATGTTTGGTCCCTCTGGTGTTTCAATTGGACACATACGACCATAGTGAGAGTAGTGAACGTCACGTACTTCAAAGCCTGCACGCTCACGTGTTAAACCACCAGGTCCTAATGCTGATAGTCTTCGTTTGTGCGTTAACTCTGCTAATGGGTTTGTTTGGTCCATGAACTGAGATAACTGAGAACTTCCGAAGAACTCTTTAATAGATGCAATAACTGGACGAATGTTAATTAACGCCTGCGGTGTAATTGCATTTGTATCTTGAATCGACATTCTCTCACGAACAACACGTTCCATACGAGAAAGACCGATACGGAATTGGTTTTGTAATAACTCCCCTACAGAACGCAGACGACGATTTCCTAAATGGTCAATATCATCTGTATCTCCTACTTTGTATAGTAGGTTAAAGAAGTAGCTAATAGAAGCAAGGATATCACCTGGTGTGATATGTTTTACGTCACGAGTGATATTTGCATTTCCAATTACGTTGATAGAACGTTCGCCATCTGACTCTGGAGCATAAATCTTAATAGATTGCAGCTCAACATCGCCTTCTACCACTCCACCCATTGGTTTCGCTGTTTTGAATCCAATGTTTTTCTCTAAGTAAGGTAAAATGCGATCTAATGTACGACGATCTAAGATTGTTCCTTCAGCCGCTAAAATTTCACCAGTTTCTGGATCCACTAATGTTTCAGCTAAACGTTGGTTAAACAATCTATTTTTAATGTGTAACTTTTTGTTGATCTTGTAGCGGCCTACATTTGCTAAATCGTAGCGCTTTGGATCAAAGAAGCGAGAAACAAGCAAGCTTTTCGCATTTTCTACTGTCGGTGGTTCACCTGGACGTAGACGCTCATAAATTTCAAGCAATGCTTTTTCTGTGCTATCTGTGTTGTCTTTTTCTAGCGTATTGCTTAAGTATTCGTTATCACCTAAAAGCTCGGTGATTTCTTGATCAGAGCCAAACCCTAATGCGCGTAACAAAACAGTTACAGGAAGTTTACGCGTACGGTCAATACGTACATATACAACATCCTTAGCATCTGTTTCATACTCTAACCAAGCTCCGCGGTTTGGAATTACAGTAGCAGTAAAACCACGTTTTCCGTTTTTATCCACTTTGCCACTATAGTATACGCTTGGAGAGCGAACTAACTGGGAAACGATAACACGTTCTGCACCGTTAATTACGAATGTTCCTGTCTCTGTCATGAGTGGGAAATCTCCCATGAACACATCCTGTTCTTTTACTTCACCAGTTTCCTTATTGATTAGACGAACTTTCACACGAAGTGGTGCTGCATACGTCACATCACGCTCTTTACACTCTTCTACAGAGTATTTAGGTTCACCTAAGCTGTAGTCGATAAATTCAAGCGATAGATTTCCCGTAAAGTCTTCAATCGGAGAAATGTCTTGGAACATTTCTCGCAAACCCTCATCAAGAAACCACTGATAAGAAGAGGTTTGAATTTCGATAAGATTTGGTAACTCTAATACTTCACTAATACGGGCATAACTTCTTCGTTGGCGGTGGCGTCCGTATTGAACTAGTTGACCTGTCAACTGCTTCACCCCTCAAATCATGAGTATTATAAATGCACAAAAAAATTTGTGCAAAATCACAAATAAATACAGCTAACGCCATTAGCGTAGCTTTTTCTCTCAAAGATAGATACGTTGAGTCTTTCTACCTGCTCAAAAAAGAAAAATGGCTTCTATAAGAAAACCATCATTCTGTTTCATAATCTGCTGATTTTACTATCTTTTCCAAGAGAAACAAAAATATACATTTTTCTCAACGCAGAAAATCATATATTGGCATTGTATAATGTTAACATAGCCAAAAATAACCGTCAACGTTTTTTTGATTTTATGATATAATATCCTTTTTTCTTTTCTACAACCTCAACTTCAGAAAATGATTCTTCTAGTTTTTTTAGCGCAGATGGTGCTCCTTGTTTCTTTTGAATAACAATCCAAAGCTCCCCACCTGGTACTAGATGATCCACAGCTTTTTCTAAAATTTCATGCACGATATGCTTACCAGCACGAATCGGAGGATTAGATAGAATAGCAGCATACTGTCCGTTCACATTTTCATAGACGCTACTTTGGAAAATATGAACATTTTCAATTTTGTTATTAGCGGCGTTTTCTTCCGCAAGCCCAAGCGCCCTTTCATTCACATCCACCATATGAACGTTACGACCTTGCCACTCTTTCGCTAATGATAAACCGATTGGACCGTATCCACACCCAACATCCAACACATCACCTTGAACATCTGGCATTTGAAACGCTTCAATTAAAAGACGAGAACCAAAGTCTACCTCGTTTTTCGAAAACACCCCATGGTCAGATAAAAAAACAAATCGAGATCCTCGCAATGTATATTCCCATCGTTTACGATCACTTTTGCTCGAAGGGTCGTTAGAAAAATAATGGTCTGCCATATGGCCACCTCTTTTCTTTACAGTTAAAAAAAAAGC
Source organism: Bacillus sp. AFS023182 (assembly GCF_002560575.1). Classification (NCBI taxonomy): domain Bacteria; kingdom Bacillati; phylum Bacillota; class Bacilli; order Caryophanales; family Bacillaceae; genus Bacillus; species Bacillus sp. AFS023182. The sequence continues at coordinate 40,060 of NZ_NTRO01000056.1, forward strand.
CCGCATAAGAGCGAGCTTTTTTTAAGCTTCAAAAGTTAATTACTTAACTTCTACAGCAGCGCCAACTTCTTCAAGTTTAGCTTTCATTTCTTCAGCTTCTTCTTTAGAAGCGCCTTCTTTGATTGCTTTTGGAGTGTTGTCAACTAATTCTTTAGCTTCTTTTAAGCCAAGACCAGTGATTTCACGAACAACTTTGATAACTTTGATTTTTTGAGCTCCAGCACTTTCAAGTACTACGTCAAATTCAGTTTTCTCAGCAGCAGCTTCACCAGCGCCACCAACAACAGCTACAGGAGCAGCAGCAGTTACGCCGAATTCTTCCTCGATAGCTTTTACTAAGTCGTTAAGTTCTAATACAGTCATAGATTTAACTGCTTCAATGATTTGTTCTTTAGTCATTGTAAATATCCTCCCTTAAATAGGTTTGTATTGTTTTATCGATAACACGTAATTATCTTTTAAAAAATTAAGCGCCTTGCTCTTCCTTTTGATCTGCAACTGCTTTAGTAGCAAGTGCAAGGTTACGGATTGGAGCTTGAAGAACGCTAAGAAGCATAGAAAGTAAGCCTTCACGTGATGGAAGAGTAGCGATAGCTTTAACCTCATCAAGTGATACAAGTTTACCTTCGATTACACCCGCTTTAATTTCTAAAGCTTCATGATCTTTAGCGAAGTCGTTTAATACTTTTGCAGGAGCAACTACATCCTCGTTACTGAACGCGATTGCGTTTGGTCCTGTTAAGAATTCGTTTAACTCAGCCATTTCAACAGATTCTGCAGCACGACGAGTTAAAGAGTTTTTGTAAACTTTGAACTCAACGCCAGCTTCACGTAAGTTTTTACGTAATTCAGTTGCTTCAGCTACTGTTAAACCACGGTAGTCAACAACGATTGTAGATTTACTTTCGCGAAGTTTATCAGCGATTTCAGTTACAACTTGTTGTTTAGTTTCGATTGCTTTGCTCATGTTATTACACCTCCTGTAGATTATATAGAAGATGTACCGAAAGTGCACTAAAAACCTCCATGCCCAGTTGTAGACATGGAGGCATATAGTCACAGAAAAAAATTCCGTTTCGTATATTAACACCTAGGTAGGAAATTAAGCCAAATTGGCACCTACTGTCTACGGTACACTATTTAAATTCACAACATAAATGATTATATTAAAACTTCTTTATGAAGTCAACTTCCAATTTTTACGCGATTGTAGAAACGTCTACACGTACGCCAGGTCCCATTGTAGAAGCAACAGTTGCATTCTTCATGTAAGTACCTTTTGCAGCAGCTGGTTTAGCTTTTACTAGCGTATCAGCAATTGTTTTGAAGTTTTCTACTAATTTAGCATCTTCGAAAGATACTTTACCGATTGGAACGTGGATGTTACCAGCTTTATCAACGCGGTATTCAACTTTACCAGCTTTGATTTCGTTAACAGCTTTAGTTACATCGAAAGTAACTGTTCCAGTTTTAGGGTTTGGCATTAAACCTTTAGGTCCTAATACGCGACCAAGTTTACCAACTTCACCCATCATGTCAGGAGTTGCTACTACTACATCGAAATCGAACCAACCTTGTTGGATTTTACCGATGTAATCAGTATCGCCTACGAAGTCAGCGCCAGCAGCTTCAGCTTCTTTTGCTTTTTCGCCTTTAGCGAATACTAATACACGTTGTACTTTACCAGTACCGTGTGGAAGAACAACTGCGCCACGGATTTGTTGGTCAGCTTTCTTAGGGTCAACACCTAAACGGAATGCAGCTTCTACAGTTGCATCAAATTTAGCTGTGTTTGTTTTCTTTACTAATTCTACTGCTTCTGTTGCAGAGTAAGCAGTTGCACGATCAACAAGCTTTGCAGCTTCTACGTACTTTTTACCTCTTTTAGCCATGTTTATTTCCTCCTTGAATGTGGTTTTAGCGGAATAACCTCCCACGTTTACGCCTTCGTTTCGGGAATCCCCTGAGGATGTGCGCCCATCCATTTATTTAAAAACGATACTCATTTACGATAATAAAGGTTGCGAATTGGAATTCCAGACCCGCAACCTTTTTTACAAAAAAACAAATCGAATTAGTCTTCGATAACGATACCCATACTGCGTGCAGTACCTTCAACCATACGCATTGCAGCTTCTACGCTAGCAGCGTTTAAGTCAGGCATTTTAGTTTCAGCGATTTCGCGTACTTTATCACGCTTAACAGTTGCCACTTTATTACGGTTTGGTTCACCAGAACCAGACTCAATACCAGCTACTTTCTTAAGAAGAACAGCAGCAGGAGGAGTTTTAGTAATGAAAGTGAATGAACGGTCTTCGAATACCGTAATTTCAACAGGAATGATAAGACCAGCTTGATCTGCTGTACGAGCGTTGAACTCTTTACAGAAGCCCATGATGTTAACACCCGCTTGTCCTAATGCTGGACCAACTGGTGGAGCTGGGTTAGCTTTACCTGCAGGAATTTGAAGTTTTACCATTTTAATTACCTTTTTAGCCACGAGACACACCTCCTTAAGTCCGTGATGTGGTCAATTGGGCAGTGATTTGCCCTCCCACTTCTATTTTATCTGTAACGATAAAATCTTTTCAAAAAACGTCTCCGTTGCCGAAGACGTACTGACTTAAAAGATATTATCACTTTTTACAGTTCATTTCAAGTTTCATTTTATAATTTTTCAATTTGATGGAAATCGAGCTCGACCGGTGTTTCACGACCAAACATATCTACAAGCACTCTCACTTTTTGTTTTTCCATATCAATCTCTTCGATTGCACCTGTATAATTCGCGAATGGTCCTTCATTAACCCGTACTGTTTCATGAAGTTCAAAGTCGAAATCAACCACTTCATTGTCCATTCCCATATGCTTCATAATGGTAACAACTTCCTCTTCTAACAAAGGAGATGGTTTTGAACCTGATCCAGAAGATCCAACAAAACCTGTTACACCTGGCGTATTACGAACAACATACCAAGAATCATCAGTCATAATTAGTTCAACTAATACATAACCCGGGAATACTTTTCGTTTTGTTAATTTTTCTTTTCCGTTTTTCATTTCTACTTCTACTTCTTCCGGAACAACAACACGGAAAATTTTATCCTGCATTCCCATTGATTCTACACGTTTTTCTAGGTTTGCTTTTACTTTATTTTCATATCCAGAATAAGTATGGACAACATACCAACTTTTTTCCATTCATTTAGGACGAGCGTCCTTCCCTCCCTGACGTACATTTTTTTGCGCAAATGAAAAAACCCGTTCATCGGGCTTTTACACAGTTCGTATAAATAACATTATATCATGGATAAGTGCTTCTTATTCAAGAATTAACCGAATTAAAGAAGAAATACCCATGTCAACTACTGCGAAGAAAACTGCAAAAAAGACAACTGTCGCAATAACAGTAGCTGTTGAACGGAGTAATTCATCTTTCTTAGGCCAACTTACTTTTTTCATTTCGCGACCTACATCGCCGAAAAAGTTCGTCAAACGCATTTACGGGACCTCCAGTTTATTATTTCGATTATTTATTTTGTTTCCTTATGAACTGTATGCATATTGCATGTTTTACAAAATTTCTTTATCTCAAGCCGCTCTACTGAGCTCGTATCTTTCATTGTAGAGTAGTTTCGGTTCTTACACTCTTCACATGAGAGTACAACTTTTTTCCTCATTTGTTACACCAACCTTGTAACATTATGTCCCTAAAAATGTATCATACAATAAAAGACAATGTCAATGACATGCCGCTTACTACCTCACAAAAAGAAAGCAGGAGAATGATTTTACTCCTGCAACATACACTACGAATTTAGAGTTGTATTTTCTCTCATCTCCATATATCGTTCAAGTTTTCTTTTCACGCGCTGTAGAGCATTATCAATAGACTTTACATGCCTATTTAACTGCTCTGAAATTTCCTGATAAGAACGACCATCTAAGTATAAAGAAAGAACTTTTCTTTCTAAATCGCTTAATAATTCAGATATTTTCAGTTCTATGTCGGTATATTCTTCCTGACTAATAATCATCTCTTCAGGATCAGTCACCTTTGCTTCTGAAATAACATCTAATAGCGTACGATCAGATTCCTCATCGTAAATCGGTTTATCCAAAGAAACATACGAATTTAAAGGAATATGCTTTTGTCTCGTTGCTGTCTTAATAGCAGTAATAATTTGACGAGTAATACATAATTCAGCAAATGCTTTAAAAGAAGATAGCTTGTCCTCTTTGTAATCACGAATAGCTTTAAATAAACCGATCATACCTTCTTGAACAATATCTTCCCGATCGGCACCTACTAAAAAATAAGATCTTGATTTTGCACGAACAAAGTTCTTGTACTTGTGAATTAAATACTCAAGAGCATCAATATTACCTTTTCGAACTAACTCAACTATTGCCTCATCCTCTAAATCGCGAAACGTAACGTTGTTGGTACTTACGAAGCCTGTTTCCACTCTGATCCCTCCGACCGCTATTTATTTAGAAATATTATACAGTAAGCGTTTGAAGAGCGTCAATGCTTCAACGCTCTCCTCGCCTTAATTTTTCTAACTTTTCTGTAATATCCTTACTAAATATCGTTCGCATAGCTGGTTGTTTCTCTTTTACCTTTTGCGTTTGATGGCGCACTTGTTGTTCCATCATCTTTACTTCTAACTCCAGCTCACGCGCTGATTTCCGCAGTGCACCTTGTCCAAAAATAACCCACTGCTCTGTATAATCAGAAGTCGCAACATAAATTTGTGTATTAATATTGCGAAGTTCAATCGCAAGCTGTTCGATTTTTTCATCCGCGGTTTGATTTTTTCTTGTGAAAATGACTTCAACACGTGATTGCTTCATCTTCTTCTCAATACCTTGAACCGTATAAGCATCAAATACGATCATCACTCTTGTTCCTGTATACCCCTGATAGTCTGCCATCTTATCGATAAGCGCGTCTCTTGATGCTTGCAAATCTACATCCCGTAATTGTTTTAAATCTCCCCAAGCCCCAATAATGTTGTATCCATCGACGATTAAAATCTCGTTCATTTTTACTCACCAATTTGGTGACGTTTGCGATATACCTCGTACATTAACAGACTAGCAGCTACTGAAGCATTTAAGGATGTAACTTTACCAACCATCGGCAAGTTGATTAAGAAATCACATTTCTCACCAATAATACGGCTCATCCCTTTTCCTTCACTACCAATTACCAATCCAATCGGCATATTACCATCTAAATTACGATAATCCGTTTTCCCTCTTGCATCTGTACCCGCAATCCAAAGACCGCGCTCTTTTAAATCATCAATTGTTCGAGATAAGTTTGTCACGCGAGCAACAGGAATATATTCAATTGCTCCTGTTGAAGCTTTCGCAACTGATGCTGTAAGCCCAACAGCTCTTCTTTTCGGAATAATAATGCCGTGAGCACCTGTTGCATCTGCCGTACGCATAATAGAACCTAAATTATGCGGATCTTCAATTTCATCTAGGATTAAGAAGAACGGATCTTCATTACGCTTAGCAGCTGCTTCAAATAAATCCTCTAATTCTGCATATTGATATGCCGCTACTTGTGCAATTACTCCCTGATGATTCCCTTCAACAAGTTGGTCTAACTTTTTCTTTGGTGCATGTTGCAAAATAATTTTATTTTCTTTCGCTAATGCTAATACAATTTGCACTTGTCCTTTAGCTGCACCTTCTGCAATCCAAATCTTATTAATATCTCTTCCTGATCGTAACGCTTCAATTACAGGGTTACGTCCGATAATATATTCACTACTCATATTGATGCGCCCCCTTCCTTCGCTTCTAAAACATCAATTGCTTTATATACAAGTTCTTCTAATCTTTCGCTATTGTTCAATAAGTAATGGTATCCAAGCAATGCCTCAAAAGCAGTGCTATAGCGATATGTTTGCACATCTGTATTTTTAGGAACAGAACCCGAATTTGCATTACGTCCTCTTCTTAAGACCGCTTCTTCTTCATCTGTCAAAAATGCTGTTTCTAGTAAATGATAAACAACTTTCGCTTGTGCTTTCGCCGAAACAAAGCTTGTCCCTAAACGATGTAATTGGTTAGGACGAACCGTTCCTTTTTGAAGGAGGTGATAGCGGATATATTGTTCATATACCGCATCACCCATATATGCTAACGCTAAGCTGTTTAATTGCTTTGCATCAATCATGTTTATCCTCTTTTCCATCTTGTACCTTGAGCGGTATCTTCTAAAATAATATTACGCTCTTTTAAATCATCACGAATTTGATCAGACAGTGCAAAATCGCGGTTTTGACGAGCCTCAATACGTTTTTGAATTAATGCTTCAATCTCTTCATCAAGCAATTCTTCTTTTGTTAACTCTAATCCTAAAATACCAAATAACGTTTCGAACTGTTTTACATACGCCTCAATTACAGCTTTTGATGTATGTTCTTCCAATAGATATTGATTTGCATGATTTGCTAAATTATACAATTCAGTTATTGCATTTGCTGTATTAAAATCATCTTTCATTGCTTCTTCAAACGTTAACTGGAATTTCTCTATTTCAACTAACCATTTTTCATTATGGTCTGTTAAATCTGTGCTACTTTCCATACGGTGCTTTAAGTTACCATATGCTGTTTTAATTCGCTCTAATCCATTATTTGTACTGTGTAATAACTCTTCACTAAAGTTGATTGGATGACGATAATGTACAGATAGCATAAAGAAACGAATTAACTGCGGGTCGTATTGCTTAATAATGTCATGAACTAAAATGAAGTTCCCTAATGATTTAGACATTTTTTCATTGTTAATATTAATATATCCATTATGCATCCAGTAACGTGCAAATGTTTTTCCCGTCAACGCTTCTGATTGTGCAATCTCATTTTCATGGTGTGGGAACGCTAAATCTTGACCACCAGCATGAATATCGATTGTATCACCTAAATATTTTCTTGCCATCGCAGAGCATTCAATGTGCCATCCCGGACGACCTTTCCCCCAAGGGCTCTCCCAGAAGATTTCTCCTTCTTTCGCAGCTTTCCATAATGCAAAGTCAAGTGGATCTTGTTTCTTTTCTCCAACTTCAATACGTGCACCATGACGTAAATCTGCAATTGGTTGATGAGACAATTTGCCGTAACCTTCAAATTCTTTCGTTTTGTAATAAACATCGCCTTCAGATTCATATGCATATCCTTTTTTCACAAGTTCCTCAATAAATTCAATAATGATATCCATATTTTCTGTTACACGAGGATGAACCGTAGCATGTTTGCAACCTAATGCAGTTACATCTTCAAAGTACGCTTCAACAAAGCGATCTGCAATTGTTGGAACGTCCTCTCCTAGTTCATTTGCTGCTTTAATTAATTTATCATCTACATCTGTAAAGTTAGAAACATATTGTACATCATACCCTTTGTACTCTAAGTAGCGGCGCACTGTATCAAATACCATAGGTGGTCTTGCATTTCCAATATGAATATAGTTGTATACTGTCGGTCCGCATACATACATCTTCACTTTATTTTCTTCTAAAGGAACAAACTCTTCTTTCTCACGCGTTAACGTATTATAAATGTGAATAGTCATTTTCATCCTTCCTTTCCACTTTCACTTCAAGTTGCTTTTTTAATTTCTCGAGTTCAGCTTCCATTACTTTCAATTTATCGAAAATCGGATCCGGAAGATCTGAATGATTTAATTCCTGGCCTATCTTTACTCCATTCTGAATTACGACACGACCAGGTATACCTACAACTGTCGAATGTGCAGGAACTTCTTTCAATACAACAGACCCTGCACCAATTTTAGAATTCTCTCCAACTGTAATAGATCCGAGTACTTTTGCACCAGTTGCAATCAGTACATTATCTTGAATTGTTGGATGCCTTTTTCCTTTTTCTTTCCCTGTACCCCCTAATGTAACTCCTTGATAAATTGTTACATTGTCTCCAATTTCACATGTCTCCCCAATTACAACTCCCATACCGTGATCAATGAAAAAGCGGCGACCAATTGTGGCTCCTGGATGAATCTCAATCCCAGTAAAAAAACGACTAACTTGTGAAATCCAACGTGCAAGGAAGAAAAAATTCCGCTTATAAAAAGCATGTGCAATTCGGTGTGCCCAAACTGCATGTAATCCAGAGTAAGTTAAAATGACTTCGAAATAACTTCGTGCCGCTGGATCTTGTTCAAAAACGACTTCAATATCTTCTCGAAGCCTCTTAAACATCGATGTCCCCTCCCCTTTATGGGCTACTTTTCCGAGTGAACCGATTTACCACGAATTCCCTTACTTGTTATCTAGTCTTTATCCATCTCTACAAAAACTTATACCATACCTATTTACATGGTATAAAAAAGACGCCTCTGTCAAATTGACAGAGACGCCTTATAAGCGCGGTTCCACTCTGTTTAGGCTAAAATATAACCTCAAACTCATCCATGATAACGGTTTATACCGCTCCTGCTTACTTACGTTTCCCGAAACTATTCGTTGTTCAGCAGAAGACTCGAAGGGGCATTTCAAAAATCCGCTTATAAACCACTTCCAGCCAAAAGGTGGTTCTCTCTGTAAAAAGCCTGATTGTCTACTTCTCCTTCTCGTCGCTTTTCCATATTAGGTTTTAATGTATTCTTATTATATTTCTAAATTCGTCAAATGTTAACCAATTACTTTAAGAATACGGTTTAAAACTTTTTCTTTCCCAAGAAGTGCAATTGCATTTGGAAGTTCTGGACCATGTGTTTGACCAGTAGTCGCAACACGAATTGGCATAAATAAGTTTTTACCTTTATGTCCTGTTTCTTTTTGGACCGCTTTAATAGCCTTCTTAATCGCCGCTGGCTCCATTTCATCTAAAGCTTCTAATTCCGCAGCGAAAGCACGAAGTACTTCAGGCACTTGTTCGCCTTTCAACACTTCTTGTCCTTCTTCCTCATAATCTACATGATCTTTAAAGAACATCTCAGACAGCTCTACAATTTCAGCACCAAAACTCATTTGCTCATGATATAAAGCAATTACATCACGAATCCAAGCTTGCTCTTGCTCACTTAAGTTTTCACTTACGCGACCAGCTTTTACTAAATGAGGTAAACTTAATGCAACAACAGTATCTAAATCTTGCTTTTTCATGTACTGGTTGTTCATCCATTTTAGTTTCTGAGAATCAAATAATGCAGGTGATTTTGATAAACGAGCTGCATCAAACATTTCAATAAATTCATCTTTAGAGAAGATTTCCTCTTCACCAACTGGTGACCAACCTAACAATGCGATAAAGTTAAAGATTGCTTCTGGAAGATATCCCAGCTCTTTATATTGCTCAATAAATTGAATAATAGATTCATCGCGTTTACTTAACTTTTTACGACTTTCATTTACAATTAAAGTCATATGACCGAACTGAGGGACATCCCAACCGAAAGCTTCATAGATCATCATTTGCTTTGGTGTGTTAGAAATATGGTCATCACCACGAAGTACGTGTGTAATCTCCATTAAATGATCGTCTACTGCTACCGCAAAATTATAAGTTGGAATTCCATCTTTTTTCACGATAACGAAATCACCAAAGTCATTTGAGTGGAAAGCAACTTCATCTTTTACGATATCCTTAAATGTGTAGTCGCGGTCAGCTGGTACACGGAAACGAATACTTGGAATACGACCTTCTGCTTCAAATTGTTTAATTTGTTCTTCTGTTAAATCACGGTGATTACCTGCATAACGAGGTGTTTCACCACGAGCAATTTGTCCTTCACGCTCTGCTTCCAATTCTTCTTCTGTCATATAGCATTTATAAGCCAAACCACGCTCTAGTAAATCTTCATATAACTTTTTATAAATATCTAAACGTTCTGTTTGACGATATGGTCCATATTCACCACCAACATCAACACCTTCATCCCAGTCCATACCGAGCCATTTCAAGTATTTTAATTGGCTTTCTTCACCGCCAGCAACATTACGTTTTACATCAGTATCCTCAATACGAATGATAAACTTGCCATCTTGATGACGAGCAAATAAATAATTAAATAATGCCGTACGCGCATTTCCGATATGTAAGTGTCCTGTTGGACTTGGCGCATAGCGCACTCTCACTTGCTTTTCCATAATTGGTACACCTTCCATTCCTAATGTCAACACATTCTATAATTGTACACCAAAAAAATATGATTATCCATCTTACGAATTAAAAACAACTATTTTTTCTGTAATAGTACAACTGCTTGAGAAGCAATCCCTTCTTCTCTTCCTGTGAATCCTAATTTTTCAGTTGTTGTCGCCTTCACATTAACATTGTCTATAGAAGTTTCTAACAATTCACTAATACGCTTCCGCATACTTTCAATATATGGTGCCATTTTTGGCTTCTGAGCGATAATTGTACAATCTAAATTACCTAATTCATACCCTTGCTCACGCACAAACTCCCAAACCTTTTGCAATAACACAGCTGAATCTGCATCTTTAAAAGCAGGATCTGTATCTGGGAAATGTTTCCCAATATCACCTGCAGCAATTGCTCCTAAACATGCATCAGCAATTGTATGTAAAAGTACATCTGCATCTGAGTGACCTAATAATCCTTTTTCATGAGGAATCGTAATTCCACCGATAATTAACGGTCTACCTTCTGCAAATTCGTGTACATCAAAGCCTTGTCCAATTCGAAACATTTTACATCCTCCTCAAACTAAACTACTGAAATTCATGACCATATGTCGATGAATCTATTAAGAAAAGCCCGGTAGCTACCGAGCTTTTCTTAATATTATACCATCACTATCGTTCCTTCTGAACACGCAAGAAACTTTCAGCAATTAATAAATCTTCTGGAGTTGTCACTTTAATATTGTAATAACTCCCCTCTACTACGCCTACTTCTTTTCCTATGCGTTCTACAAGACTTGCATCGTCGGTACCAAGAAAACATCCTTGCTTTGCACTTTGATGCGCTTCTAGTAAAAGTGGAACAGCAAATCCTTGTGGTGTTTGAACTGCTCTAAGCTGAGAACGGTCAACCGTTTCAACAACGCTATCTTGTTCTACTCTCTTTACTGTATCCTTAACAGGCACTGCACAAATGGAAGCACCTTTCTCTTTTGCCTCAGTCAATACATCATGAATCATTTGTTCTGTTACAAACGGACGTGCTCCATCATGAACAAGAACATATTTGACCTCTTCTACATATTGAAGTGCATTATACACACTATCTTGTCTTTCAGCCCCGCCTTGAATAAACTGTACGCGTTTCTGAATCGGATATCTCTGCATTAGCTCTTCAAAATAAGGGCGTTCTTCTTTATTAATTGCCATAATAATATTTTTACATGCCTCATCTTTTTCAAAGGCACGTAATGTATGCACAATAATAGGCACTTCATTAATAAGCAAAAATAATTTATTTTTACCAGCACCCATTCGCTTTCCTTGGCCCGCAGCCGGAATAATTAATGTATACATGCTAATAATCCTCTACTTATAATGCTTTTTCTAATAACTTACGCTTTGCAAAAATCATTCGACCAGCAGATGTTTGTAGTACACTCGTAACGAGTACATCAAGTTGTGAACCAACATATTCTCGTCCATCTTCTACTACAATCATTGTACCATCATCTAAATAAGCAACACCTTGATTTTGTTCTTTTCCATCTTTAACAACATAAACGCTTAGTTCTTCACCTGGAAGTACAACCGGTTTGATTGCATTTGCTAAATCATTAATGTTCAGAACGGTTACTCCTTGTAGTTCAGAAACTTTATTTAAATTAAAATCATTTGTGACAACAGTACCACCAGTTATCTTCGCTAATTTCACAAGTTTGCTATCCACTTCTTGAATGTCTTCGAAATCACCTTCATAAATCTCTACTGGAATTGGCATCTCTTTTTGAATACGATTTAAGATATCTAATCCTCTACGTCCTCGATTACGCTTTAATGCATCAGAAGAATCGGCAATATGTTGTAACTCTTCTAATACAAATTGAGGAATCACAATTGTTCCTTCTAGAAACTTTGTTTGACAAATATCCGCAATACGTCCATCGATAATTACACTTGTATCAAGAATTTTCCAATGAGAAGAAGATTCTTCGACTCCTGTTTCTGCTTCAGCCTCTTCATTCCCACTATTGTTATTTTTCTTCTTACCACCGCGCTGTGGTAATGTAAATAACCCTAACAATTCATTTCTCTTTTTAAATCCTACTTGGAATCCTAAGTAACCAAGTAAAAGTGTAAAGAAGATTTGTAATACAGTGCTAATGACCGGGATTGTAAATTCCCGAATTGGTATCAAAATTAAATATGCAACAATAAGACCCGAAATTAATCCAAGCGTACCAAATAAAACATCTGTTACAGGCGCCTTTACAAGGGCTTCTTCAATATGTTTAATAAGCTGAACAATATAATCTACGAGCCAAAATGTTGTTAAAAATAAAATAATTGCACCAATAATTGCACGAACATATGAACCTTCAAGCAAAGGTACTGCACCAATGTCCAATACATTAATAACTTTCGGGATTAAATAAATCCCGAGCGCCCCTCCAATTACTAAAAAGAAGAGCTGTACGATCCGTCTTAACATCCAACCACCTCCTACTCATTATTAACCATTGTTTTGCTAATCAAAACGCCGAATGCAAAAGCGGACGTGTCTTTTCATAAATTGTTTTATTTACCAATATAACATATCATATACCAAAAATGTGTTAGTGTCGTTATATTATGAAATCAATGTAATATTCTTAATTGTGTCTACTCATATACAAATGCTCTTGTATTCGTTTTAAACCTTCTCGTATTTTTTTCGCCCGAACTTCTCCAATTCCTTCTACATCATCTAACTCATTAATACTCGCACGACAAACACCTTGCAATGTTTTAAATCGATTGATCAAGTTTTCAATAATAAGAGGTGGTACCCTAGAAATTTTACTTGTAATCCTATATCCTCTCGGTGTAACACTTTCCTCTAAACTCATTTGCCCCGGGTAACCAAGTAATTTCACTAAATCACTATCTTCTAAAAGCTGCGCGTTTGCAAGTTCCTGTAATTTTTTTAAAATTTGATAGTGATCCTGCGTCTTTTCTTGATAATAGTCTTTAATTAATAGTGCTGCTTCTGCTTCTAAATCTGCCAATAGCTCCGTAAGCTGCAAACGAATAAGTCTGCCTTCTGTTCCTAATTCATGAATATAACTTAGAATTTCATTCTTAATACGGAGTACCATCTCAACGCTATGTAGGACATGGACTACTTCAGACATTGTAACAACTTCCTCAAATTCTAGAATACCCAAGTTCGTAATACCATCATTCCATACTGCCTTATATTTTTCTAAAGTTTGAATAGCCTGATTTGCCTTTGTTAAAATAACACCTATATCTTTTAATGTATAACGTAAACTTCCCTGATATAGCGTAATTACGTTACGTCTTTGTGAAATAGCAACTACAAGACTTCCTGTTTGCTTCGCTACGCGCTCTGCTGTACGATGGCGCATCCCTGTTTCAATAGAATCAATAGATGACTCGGGAACCAGTTGTGCATTTGCAATCAAAATTTTACTTCCTGTCTCATTTAAAATAAGAGCTCCATCCATTTTTGCTAATTCGTATAAACTAGCGGGAGAGAATGCACAATTAATGTGAAATCCTCCATCAACAATGCTTTTAATCTGATCATTATATCCAAGGACAATTAAACCACCTGTTTGCGCGCGAAGTACATTATCAATACCTTCTCGCAAAGGTGTCCCTGGTGCAACAAGCTGTAAAATATTAATCATACTTTTTTTGACACGTTGCTTGTTTTCTTCCATAGCCTAGCCTCCTAATGTCAAACGAAGCGCCTCTCCTAAATTAGAAACACCAACTACTTCAATCCCATCCGGAATTGTCCAACCCCCTAAATTTTTTCGTGGGATAATGGCACGTTGAAACCCTAGTTTAGCCGCTTCTTGTACTCGTTGTTCAATTCTCGATACCCTTCTTATTTCGCCAGTTAACCCAACTTCTCCTATTACCGCATCGGTTGGTGCAGTTGACTTATCTCGAAAACTCGATGCAATACTTAAAGCGACCGCCAAATCAATTGCTGGTTCATCCAATCTCAACCCTCCAGCAACCTTTAAATACGCATCTTGGTTTTGTAATAATAAACCTACTCTTTTTTCTAGTACCGCCATAATAAGCGATACACGATTATGATCAATCCCTGTAGCCATTCTTCTTGGATTTCCAAAACTAGTAGGAGAAATTAATGCTTGTATTTCTACTAAAACTGGCCTTGTCCCTTCCATGGAAGCAACAACTGTAGAACCAGCAACTCCAACTGGTCTTTCTTCTAGAAAAATTTCTGAAGGATTTAATACTTCTGCAAGACCTAATTCCTTCATTTCAAATATACCCATCTCATTTGTAGAACCAAAACGATTTTTAACCGCCCGCAATATACGATATGTGTGATGACGGTCTCCTTCAAAATAAAGAACCGCATCCACCATATGTTCTAACATACGTGGTCCTGCAATCGCGCCTTCTTTGGTCACATGCCCTACGATAAAAATCGGGATTCCTTTCGTTTTTGCAAGTTTCATCAGTTCTGCTGTACATTCACGTACTTGTGAAACACTTCCTGGCGCTGAAGTTACTTCTGGTAAATAAATAGTTTGAATGGAATCAATGACAACAAAGGAAGGATTCATTTCGTCGATATGTGCTGCAATTCTCTGTAAATCTGTTTCTGAAACAACAAATAAGTTATTTCCATTTACATGTAGACGGTCTGCACGAAGTTTAATTTGTTTTGCTGATTCTTCACCAGATATATACAATACATCATACGCAGAATCTGCTAATTGCGATGATATTTGTAGTAATAAAGTTGATTTCCCAATTCCAGGGTCTCCTCCAATAAGTACGAGAGAACCATCAACAATTCCTCCACCGAGCACACGATTAAATTCTTGAAATTTCGTTTCAATGCGTGCCTCTGACTTTGTTTCTACCTCTGTAAGACGCCTTGGCTTCGTTACTTCCGTTTGAATCGCATTTGCATAGTTGATACGACGGGAGGATACAACTTGTTCCATCTCTTCAACAAGCGTATTCCATTGCCCACATCCAGGACACTTCCCCATATATTTTGGTGACTGATAACCACATTCTTGACATATAAATTTCGTTTTCTTTTTAGCCATCTTGTTTTTTACTTCACTTCACTTTCATATGTAAACATATATCCTTCTTGTACAAGAAAGAGGGCTATTATTTAGCCCTCTTCGTTTGTCTATACTTATTTTACCTTTTCTGCACTACGAATGACAAATGATTCTCCTTCAGCATCGAAGACAACTTTTTGACCTTTCTCAATTGCTCCTTTTAGAAGCTCTTCTGATAATCGATCTTCCACATGTTTTTGAATTGCTCGGCGTAGTGGCCGAGCACCATACTCACGATCAAATCCTTGATCAGCAATCGCTTCAATCGCTGCGCTTGTTAACTCTAATTCAATTTCTTGTTCTTTTAAACGGCTCACTAATTGATTCACCATGAGCGTTACAATTTCCTGAATATGTTTTTTCTCAAGCATATGGAACACAATGATTTCATCGATACGGTTTAAGAATTCTGGACGAAATGCTTTTTTCAATTCATCCATTACTTTACCCTTCATATCCGAATAATCACGGCTCTCATCTTGTACGTTAAAACCAAGATGTTTATTACGTTTTAATGCCTCAGCACCAACGTTAGAAGTCATAATAACAATTGTATTACGGAAATCCACTGTGCGTCCTTTAGAATCTGTTAAACGGCCATCTTCTAACACCTGCAGTAAGATGTTAAATACATCTGGATGTGCCTTCTCTACTTCATCTAATAGAACGACGGAATATGGTTTACGACGAACTTTTTCCGTCAATTGACCGCCCTCTTCGTACCCAACATACCCTGGAGGAGATCCAACTAAGCGAGAAGTAGAATGTTTCTCCATGTACTCAGACATATCAATCCGAATCATCGCATCTTCATCACCAAACATGGATTCCGCCAGCGCTCTTGCTAATTCGGTTTTACCTACCCCAGTAGGTCCTAAGAAAATAAATGAACCAATTGGACGTTTTGGATCTTTTAAACCTGCTCGTGCACGGCGCACTGCTTTCGCTACCGCAACAACAGCTTCATCTTGACCAATTACACGGTCATGTAAAATGGATTCTAGATTCAATAATTTGTTTGTTTCTGTTTGTGCAAGTTTAGAAACTGGAATACGCGTCCACGTAGAAACAACATTTGCAATATCCTCTACTGTTACTTCAGAGTTTTCTTTTCCTTGCTGCTCTTTCCACTGACGTTTTGTATCTTCTAACTTTTCACGTAAACGTTGTTCCATATCGCGTAAAGAAGCTGCCTTTTCAAACTCTTGGCTCTGTACAGCCGCATCTTTTTCTTTTCGAATTTCTTCAAGCTTCACTTCAAGTTCTTTTAAATTTGGTGGTGTTGTATAAGAACGTAAGCGTACTTTTGAAGCTGCTTCATCGATTAAGTCAATTGCTTTATCAGGCAAAAAGCGATCTGTAATATAACGATCTGAAAGTTTTACAGATGCATCAATTGCATCATCCGTAATGGAAACACGATGATGCGCTTCGTAACGGTCACGTAATCCTTTTAAAATTTGAATCGATTCTTCTAAGCTCGGTTCATCAACATGAATTGGTTGGAAACGTCTTTCTAGCGCTGCATCTTTTTCAATGTATTTACGATACTCATCTAACGTTGTCGCTCCAATGCATTGCAATTCACCACGTGCTAATGATGGTTTTAAAATATTGGATGCGTCAATCGCACCTTCTGCACCACCTGCACCAATTAATGTATGAAGTTCGTCAATAAACAAGATAATATTACCCGCTTGTCGAATTTCATCCATCACTTTCTTTAAGCGGTCTTCAAATTCACCACGATACTTCGTACCAGCAACAACTGTACCCATATCTAACGTCATAACACGCTTATCACGTAATGTTTCTGGAACTTCATTATTTACAATTTGCTGTGCTAGGCCCTCAGCTATTGCCGTTTTACCTACCCCAGGTTCTCCGATCAATACTGGGTTATTCTTAGTTCTGCGGCTCAGTACTTCAATAACACGTTGAATCTCTTTACTACGGCCAATAACAGGATCTAGGCGCCCTTCACGTGCCACAACCGTTAAATCACGTGCTAGACTATCAAGCGTTGGTGTATTTGCATTTGCTGATGCACCACCTTGATGACCTGATGTAGCTTCATTGCTTCCAAGGAGCTGTAATACTTGCTGTCTTGCTTTATTTAAACTTACGCCTAAGTTATTTAATACTCGCGCCGCAACGCCTTCACCTTCACGAATCAATCCTAATAAAATATGTTCTGTTCCGACATAAGAATGACCAAGTTTACGTGCCTCATCCATTGATAATTCAATTACTTTTTTTGCACGCGGTGTATAATGAACCGTTTGAGACATCTCTGTTCCACGACCAATCAATGCCTCTACCTCTTTTTGTACCTTCTCTGGGCTTAATCCAAGGGCGATTAACGCTTTAGCTGCAATTCCTTCACCTTCGCGTACAAGCCCAAGTAAAATATGTTCTGTTCCAATATTATTATGCCCAATGCGAATTGCCTCTTCTTGAGATAAAGCTAATACTTTCTGTGCTCGTTCTGTAAATCTTCCAAACATCATAGAAATCGCCTCCTACTTGCGCTCAATTTTGTTCAATTCGTAGTCGTTCACGTATTAATGTTGCTCTTCGATAATCCCTTTCTTCTGGACTCAAAGGGCCACCCGCGTATTGCTGTAAAATTCCAGGCTGAGTTAGTACCATCAACTCGGTTAAAATATTTCTTGATATATTTTTTATATAACCAAGATCAATGCCTAGCCGCATATCTGACAGACAAGTAGCCGCCTCTGCCGATTGAATTAATCGACTATTGGCCAGTATACCGTAAGAACGATATACTCGGTCTTCAAGTTCAATACTTGAATTTTTCATAATCAATTCTCGAGCTACTCTTTCTTGTTGTATAAGCTGATGAACGACACTCTCTAAGTCTGCTAGAATATCTTCTTCTGATTTTCCTAATGTCATTTGATTAGAAATTTGAAATATATTACCTAAGGCTTCGCTACCTTCACCGTATATTCCTCTTACGACTAAACCCAATTGTTGAATTGCTTGTATAATACGACTCATTCGTTTCGTCAAAACAAGTGCTGGTAAATGTATCATCACCGAAGCCCGTAACCCCGTTCCAACATTTGTGGGGCAACTTGTCATATAGCCAAGCGCTTCATCAAAAGCATATTCAACTGCTTCTTCAATCCAATTATCCATTTTGTTTGCGCATTGTAGCGCCTCTGATAATTGCAATCCTGAGAGCAAACATTGAATTCGCACATGATCTTCTTCATTAAGCATCACACTTATATGTTCATCTTCTGATAGTAAACAAGCACCAAATTCTGTTCCAGCAAGATTAGGACTGATTAAATGTTTTTCTACTAAAACTCTTCGCTGAAGTGGATTTAGTTCGTTCATCTTTAACAGTTCAAAACTCCCAAAAGATTTCACTTTCCGATTTGCCAGTTTCTTTTGAAATAAATTAGTAATCTGCTTAGCTTCTTCGTTTGTCTGCATAGTAGGGAAATGATAATCTTTTAAATTACGAGCCAAGCGAATGCGACTACTTAAAACAATATCAGAATCAGGGCCATCTCCCTTCATCCATGGACTAATTGCTTCATTCATAATACGATCTAGTGACATAGAATTATTCCCCCTTTCTATGTCCACTAAGTTGATTTATAATACTTCGAATTTGATCACGAATTTGAGCTGCTTCCTCAAATTCTTCTTTCTGTACACATTGCTTTAATTTTAATTTTAGTTCATCTAATTCTTTCTTTAGATGAATATTTCCTCCCATACGCTCTGGAATTTTCCCACAATGTTGTGTATAACCACCATGAAGCCGCTTCAACATGGGCTTTAGTTGTTCCTTAAATGTCTCATAACACGAAGCGCATCCAAAGCGTCCCACTTTTGCAAACTGTTCATATGTCATATTGCAAGTTGAACACCGTAACACCCTTGTATCTAAAAAATTATCCTCTTGGTTTTCAAACATTGATGATTCTCCATGTAGCAATCCAGCTAGTAAGTCATGAAAGGAAAAACTAGGTTGTGGTGATTGAAAGAAAGACGTATAGCCATTTTGTTCTGCACATTGCTCACAAAGATGAACTTCCGTCTTTTGTCCGTTTATTACTTTTGTATAATGTAAAGCTGCTGGTCTTACATTGCAATTTTGACAAGTCATCTTATATCCCCACCTTCACAATAGGAACAATCTACTTCATGATACTTTTTATACGTGACTAGATTATTTTGTTCACTTAATCTCGCCTATAAAAAGCCTCACGATAAAATGATATACCGCTAAAAACATTTTTAACAAAAGCTGTATTTATTTATATTTCAGTGTCCTCAACATTGCGCATAATATTCGAGCCCTAAGTTGATCCCGCGAAGGCAAATCCATTAATAATACGGATCGATCTAATACGCTCAGCATAAGTTTTGCTTCCCGATTTGTCACAATATCTTCTTCTACTAATCGTATGATGATACTTTCCGCATTTCCCTGCGCAATGCTATGCTCAATCATATGAAGCATTTGATCAATAATGTCTACATCGTCATGCAATTTGACTTTGATAATGCGAATGTAACCACCGCCGCCTCGTTTACTTTCAACGACAAACCCTCTTTCTAACGTAAAGCGAGTATTGATTACATAATTAATTTGAGATGGGACACAATCAAATCGGTCCGCAATCTCATTTCTCTTAATCTCAATCACATTATTATTGCTTAAGTCAATAACTTGCTTTAGATATTGCTCAATGATATCAGATATATTTCTCATTTATCCGCCACCTTTATTGACTTTGACTATCTTTGACTTTAATTATATACGTATTAAAGAAATTTGCAACTCTTTTGCTTCTTCACTATCCTAGCCAAAATTTTAGTTCTTTAATCACTGAGTTCACATTTTATATAACAAGATAAATTTCCCAGTTTCATTACATAGTAATACAAAAAAAGCACGAGTCA
>NZ_NTRO01000057.1:0-56846 GCF_002560575.1 Bacillus sp. AFS023182
TTTTCAGGGTTCACTTCATTCCCACAGAGGGTGCTTTTTACCTTCTCGTGGGGAAGGTTCTTAGACGCGAAGGGCTAGGAGCCGGAGCTAGATTACTACAAAAAGCGGAAGTGGCTCGTTTAAAATGTGAGGAGGATGGAGCTCCTGACGCAGGGGCGCTTTTTACCTCGCAGGAAGGCGCGAAGCCACTGAACATTCTTCCCACTGGAGCTCGACTAAATTAAAAAAACCGCCAAATTTGGCGGTTTTTTTAATTTACCTTTTGCTCATTTTCCATTTCCCATAGCTTTTCAAAGAATGGTTGCCCTTTTACAAGGCGTTCACATAGCTGTTCATGCTTCTCTGACCAGCCATATTGCGCTTCTTCATAAAGGCGCTCCCAAACATCTTCAAATTTCATATGTTGAACAGTTCCATATGCAGATGGATCCCATTCTGTATACCAATAGCGAATCTCAGCTGGATTTTTCGTTGTATGTAGTTGATCTAGCGCCATAAAAAGCAATTGTTTTAATTGTCTTTCTTTACGCGTTAAGCCATTCATAATATATGGCGATGGCGATAAAATATGATGTTCTTTTTGTGATTCTTCCATTTGAAACTCATAGTTTTCTGCTTGTACATTTTCTACCATCTCATATACCATCTGCTCTTGACGTGGAATAAGCCTACTTTTTCGAATCGGCACATTGTAGCCAATTGAATCCACTGCAATAATTCCTTTTCCATCTGTTACAACAAAACAATACTCCTGTTGCAAACGCTCATGATTTTTACGAATATACGCCTTATGATGTACGTCTTCCAATAATTTTTGCGGAAGTTCCAATAATTCGTTCTCGATGTAATGATATAATGTAGAATCTACTTTTAATAATGGCACTTGATCTAATAATTCGATCGTATCATCCTTCCGCCATTCGTAAAAATTACAAACGTTATACCCATTTTCTTCACCTTCAAACCAATTTACCCATACATCATGTAGATATAACATTTTCTACCCCTCACTTTATTACTGTTTGTACATCTCATTATGTTCAGTTTTTAAAAAATTTATTCCACTAAAGGAAATATATTCTATTCATATATCCATTTTGTTTTTTCGACATATAAGCCGTGGCTATAATAACAAAAAGCGGCAGCGGCTCGCTTAGAATGTGAGGAGGATGGAGCTCCTGACCTAGAGGCGATTTTTGCCTCGCTGGAAGGCGCGAAGCCACCAGAAGTGAAATTGTACTTTTATCTCCTTTTGTTTCACTCGGCACGAAGAGAAACAAGGCCTTAACCGCTTCTACGCATGATCGGACACTCTCTTCCACCTAGAAAGAAAGGCTTTCTTTCGTTTTATATTATTTCTCCACTGCTCCTTACTTCCATTTTCATCATGCAAAAAAACTTGGCAGCGCCAAGTTTCTTATTTATTCCTTATCAAGAAGTAAATGTTTTCGCTTTATTTAATATGCGGACTGCATCTAAAGACAATAAAGAAAGCGTATTATCTTTTTCAAGTTCCACACAATCTTTTACAATATGAAATCCGACGCCATATCCCAGCATCTTTGGGTACAGTTGCACTCCATTTAATAAATAATCATGCTCCCTTGTTCCTCTCTGAATATCTTTTCTGTTTTTTACAATCTTCTCCCAATAATGAATCGCTTCTTCTTTTGTAAAGTACGATGTCCATGGTGCATAACTCTTTTCTGAGTGCCTTTCATACACCGCTTGCTCTGCAAGCCCTTCCATTATCATCGTATCAAGTAATGTATAATCCTTTTCTGTCTTTTCAATTTGGTGTAACCGGCATATGTGATGATATTCATGTGTAAGTAAAGCTTTTAATTCCTCTACCGTATTTCGCCCACATACGAATAAGAAAATCACGTGACGCATTGTTAAGCCAGATTTTCCATTATATTCCGTTTGCACAGTGCGATTATATGAATCTGATAATAAAATAAAGACAGGGACATCCGGGCCTTGCAACCAGTTCTTAAGTTCTTCATACTCCTTGGCAAGCTCTTTCCAAATCTGTTTTTCCTCTAACTGCTCAATTTCCTTTTTTCCTTCCATCACTGGTCGATACATACCTTTAGAAATTAAAAAACGATATAATCTTTCTTTTGGCAATGGAATATATTTTGTAAACTTCTCACAAAGTTTTTCTGGGCGTCCATAATAAAGATGCAACCAATCTGCAGTTTGAATAATCCCCATCTTCACCTCTCCCCTCTCTTCTATACATATGCAAGAAAAGGAGCGAACGCGAAGTGATGAAGTGAAACTTTTGATTGGCTTTGATTTGTTTCGAATTGCACAGCTTCATCTTTCCTGCATGTGCTTGCTGAAGGGAACTTCTGTTGGAGCACTGTTAAACTGAAGGGAAAAGGCGGGTATAAGAATTATAATTTGGTTTTTGTTCATACAAGCAGGCCCTTCAAAAAAGAGCCTGTTTGTCGACAATCAAACATTTAATCCTTGTCAAAATGAGAGTACGGGAGTAACCCTTCTAAAAAAGTTTGGAAATCGTCCGCTAAGAACGTAATGATTGGATCTTGATAATTTTCTACATTCACATGAATTACTCTTGGTTCGCCTTGTTTTCCGCAATCGCTATAGTCTAACAAAACAGCATCGTGTCCAGCTGTAGGCGATTCTCCTACATATATACAAGAAGGTGGATATTCAAATTCCTCTATCATGTAAATTCCCTCCGTATCAATTCCATGCTCTCCACCAATGCCATAGAATCCTGCTACGTAAATATGATCCTCAGCCCAAGAGGTAGGTACGGTAGTAGGAAAACAATTCTGTACAGGTGTACCACCATTTTGCGATTTGATTAAGCAAATGTAGGAATCTGGTAATTTATAACCTAATTTTTCTTCTGCAATCCGAATCATTTCATCTGTAACTGGATTTGGGTTTACGAACTCATCAGAGTCCTCCCAAAAGGTATGCAATGTGTTCACCATGTGAGTTTCACTTCCTTTTCATCGTGTGCTTTTTCTTTATACCCCAACCTGATAACTAAAAGGAGCATCATGTTTTTGACATTTTTATAAAATTTAGAATGACTTCTGTTATATGTAACATAGGTATCTTGTTGTTTACTTCCATCATACCGTTCATTATAAAAAAAGAGAAGAATAAGATAAATGAAAAAAAGCCGATCGATTCTACGTATGATCGGACGATCTTTCCCACCTAAAAAAGGGTGTTTTAAGAAACAACCCCTTTGCTGCTTCTCAAAACACCCTCTTACTACAATATATTATTGATACTTTTTAAATACTAATACTGCGTTATGGCCACCGAATCCTAATGAGTTACTTAAAACCGTACGTACTTCTTGATGTCTCGCTTTGTTTGGTACGTAATCTAAATCACATTCTGGATCTGGTGTTTCATAGTTAATTGTTGGCGGAATTACGCCATCTGTAATCGATTTAACAGAGAAAATCGCTTCAACAGCACCAGCTGCTCCTAATAAGTGTCCAGTCATTGATTTTGTAGAGCTAATTGCTACTTTATATGCATGGTCACCAAATGTTTCTTTAATTGCCATCGTTTCGTATTTCTCATTCGCATCTGTACTTGTGCCATGGGCATTAATATAATCGATATCCTCCGGCTGAAGACCTGCATCTGCTAGTGCTTGACGCATCGCACGAACACCGCCCTCACCGCCAGGGGCAGGCATTGTAATATGGAACGCATCACCTGTTGCACCATATCCAGCAATTTCAGCATAAATATGCGCACCACGTGCTAATGCATGTTCTAACTCTTCAAGGATAAGAATACCTGATCCTTCTCCCATTACAAATCCACTTCTGTTTTTATCAAATGGACGACATGCTGTTGCTGGGTCTTCATTAAATGTTAATGCTTTAGCTGAACTGAATCCAGCAAACGCCATAGTTGTTAACGGCGCTTCTGCTCCACCTGTAATCATCGCATCTGCATCACCACGCTGAATCACTTTAAAAGCATCACCAATTGAGTTTGCACCTGATGCACAAGCTGTTACAGAGCAAGTATTAATTCCTTTTGCACCTGTTGCAATCGATACTTGACCAGCAGCCATATCAGGGATCATCATTGGTACGAAGAAAGGACTAACGCGGCGTGCCCCTTTTTCTGTATAGATTTTAAATTGCTCCTCGTATGTTTCCATACCACCGATTCCAGAACCAATCCATACCCCGATGCGCGGGCCGTTTTCTTCTGTAATTTCTAATTTCGCATCTGCAACAGCCATTTTTGCTGCTGCCACAGCATATTGTGTAAAGCGATCCATACGGCGTGCTTCTTTTTTATCTATATATTTCTCGACTTCAAAGTCGTTAATTTCCGCTGCTACTTTTGCAGGAAATTGTTCAGGATCTAAGCGTGTAATACGTCCGATTCCAGATACACCCTTTTTAATGTTATTCCAAGCTGTCTCAACATCTGTTCCAATCGGCGTAACAGCTCCTAATCCTGTAATTACAACACGCTTCTTTTCCATACAAAATACACTCCTTTTTTCTCTCAGTCCTTATTTACCCCAACGAAGAGCAACTGCTCCCCATGTTAATCCGCCACCAAAGCCAACTAATATGATTAAATCACCATCTTGAATACGTCCATTTTGCAATTCCTCTACGATCGCAATTGGAATTGAAGAAGCTGACGTATTTCCGAACTTTTCAATCGTTGTACTCATTTTCTCTTGTGGTAAATTTAATCGTTCCCTTGCCGATTCCATAATGCGAATATTCGCTTGGTGCGGAACTAAAAAGTCCACATCTTCTTTCGTAAGACCGGCTTTTTCAATAACGCGAAGACAAGAGTCACCAAGTTGACGAACAGCAAATTTAAAGACTTCTCTACCATTCATCATAACATATTCATCTTGATAAAGATGCTTGCCACCACTTCCATCTGCTCCTAATTCAAATGAAAGAACACCTTTCCCTTCTGAAACAGCTCCCATGACAACAGCACCTGCTCCATCTCCAAATAATACGGCTGTATTGCGGTCGTTCCAGTCAACAATTTTAGATAGTTTATCACTACCAACTACTAATATATTTTTGTAAGTTCCCGTTTGAATAAATTGCTGCGCTGTAATCATTCCGTACATAAATCCAGCACATGCCGCACTTAAATCCATCGCCGCTGCATGCTTAGCACCAATTTGTTCTTGAATCACGCAAGCAACTGCTGGGAAAGATTGATCTGGCGTTACCGTTGCCACCAAAATAAGATCAATTTGTTCTCCACTAATTCCTGCATCTTCAAGTGCTTTCTTGGCAGCTTCTACCGCCATATATGAAGTATCTATTGTATCATCGGCAATGCGTCTTTCTGCAATTCCCGTTCTCGTACGAATCCATTCATCTGATGTATCCATTATTTTCTCTAAATCCTGATTAGTGACTACTTTTTCTGGCACATATCTCCCAATTCCTAAAATGCCTACGTTCACATCGCAGCCCTCCGCTTTATATCAATTATTATGACTTGGTACTAATTCTAAAACATAAATGTTTATTTGTCTAGAATATATTTCTAAGTAAAAAAATAAGGCCGACATATTGTCGACCTTATTTTCCCGCTTTTCCAAGTTCATATGCTTCATCCATTACTTTCATTAATAGCTCTAGTACTGGTTGTGCTTTTTCCATATCAAGTGCAATCCCATTATCATCTAAAATTGCCTTTGCTTCTGGCAGGTGTTTCATAGCGATTTGTAAAAACTGCATATTTTTTTCATTCATAGTTCTTCATCCTTTCCATAAAGGAGTAACAAACTCCTTATTTCTACACTAGTTTACCATGTGTTTTGTCCTTCGTATAACTCTTTATATCGTTTTAAATGTGCCAGTTGTTTATTTAAACCGAATTCTAACGGTGTGTTTTTCTCAATACAAATACTCTTTATCGCTTCTCTACTTTCCTCTTTAACAGTTTTCTTCACTTTATCCTCGGCATTTAAAAGCATAATTCCTTTTTCCCATAAATTCTTTTTACCACTGACCATATTATATACCCCTAAATTTTCTACACTTTTGCCTTTTTCCCATAAATATTCACACACATCTTCTACATAAAGAAGATCCGCTCCATTTTCATTTTGGGCAAGTTGATATTCCTTTTCCATAATTTCAGAAAGAATGAGCCTATGGTACGTCATAAAAGAAGGTTGCCATGGGCCATATAAAACTGGAACACGTAGAATACTATAATGGATATTTCCCTTTTCTACCTCTTCCTCTACTTTCATAAATAACCGTTTATTTTCAGATTCATCTTCCATATTTGCTACTTCAATAGAAGAAAGTAGATTTAGCTTCACTTTCTTTCTCTCGCACATATGGATAACACGTTTCAAATATTGTAAAATGATTCGTTCATTCCGAAATCCATTTTGCTGATTCGGTTCACATAAGCAAAAGTAAGCCGCATCAAAATGGTCGGTTTCTATCGTCTTCCATCCATTTTCACCTCTTATAGACGAATACACAAACAGAGCATTCCGCCCAATTAAATATAACTTTTCTTCACTTACCTTTGACATACTTTCTAGATCAGCAAAATCAAGGCCATACACTTCCACTTCTTCCGCAAGCATTTTATTTACAAGATGAAAGCCTACAAACGAAAGTGCCCCTATAATCAGTACGCGCTTCATGTCACCAATCCTTTCCCTCTCTAAACAAATAGCTCCTCATCTATGTATATTGGAGCTTCATAAATCTTCCTCATACTTTTTAAAGAAACGACATGTATGTTGAACCATTTTATATTTTACATCTTGTAAATGAAACGATAATGATGTCTCACAATTTTCATTTATTCGCTTTTTTTCATATTCTCGTACCAACTGCTTACGCGCTTTTTTTTCTTGGGTCGGTACAAATATTTTTACAGGTACACAAGAAGGTAAATAAGAAAAGGACTTCTTGGAAATTTTCGCTTCTAACAAAGCTTCCTTCACATCATACGCAAGTGATAACTCTCTCACTAGCCTTTTATAGAAAAATTTGTGCTCTTTCTCAAATTCCACATGTGCAGGCAAATCTAAGCATGGAGTAAGCATCACCACAGATCGGATACACTCTGGGTACCGATTCATCATTTCAAGAGCCACAAGTGCTCCCATTCCATCTGCAATGATATGAATTTGTTCGTTTAGTGTTTCTTTCTTCATCACAACATGATACAATCGCTTCGCTAAACGAACCGATTGATCATTCCCCCAATGTCTTCCGTATAAATTAGATGAAAAAACCGTATATCCATTCTCTATGAGCCCATTTAAAAAATGAGCGCGCCCCGCATGCTGCATCCATAAACTTGTACCATTCTCAATAAAATAATTGTAATCACCAAGTAGCATGACACCGAATCCATTTGGCTTCTCTGGCAAATAAATTACACACGGTTCTTGCTCTAAGTAAAAAAAACGTTCCGTAACACTCATTATTCTCCCGCCTTATTTTCTAAACATAAAAAACTACTCTTTTATAATGTATGAACAGAATCCGAATTTGCGTTGAAAAATCCACAAATATTTTTCTATATTCTGTTTTCAATTGTGTTACAATAAGGACAGATTGAACGAATAGGGGTGTGAAAAGATGCGTGTAATTTGGGCCTTTATTTGGTCGTTTATGCTTGTACATATGATGAGCTACGTAATTAGCTCTATGACTGGCGGTGTATACGATTTCGCGCTAGCGTCTAAATTCTCAATTGTTCTTGCTGTACTTGTAATGGCAATTGCTGCTGCAATTCCAAACGAACCAGTAGAACAACACTAATAAAAAGAGAGTCCGGATTACATCCGAACTCTTTTTTTACTCTACATGAATAACTAATTCATTGTTCCCTACATCAACAACGACATGACTATTATCTGTAATCGTTCCTGCAATTAATTCTCTTGCTAATTTCGTTTCAATTTGACGCTGTACATATCGTTTTAACGGGCGTGCGCCATACATTGGATCAAATCCAGATTCTACAACAAATTCTTTTGCAGCTTCTGTCAATTCCACCGTGATATGACGATCTACTAAACGTCCTTGCAATTCTTTCACAATTTTATCAACGATGCCTTTAATTTCATTTGTTGTAAGTGGTTTAAATAAAATAATTTCATCCACACGGTTTAAAAATTCAGGGCGGAAATGTCCTCTAAGCTGCCCCATAACAAGCTCTCTCGATTCTTCTTTAATCGCACCATCTTCTTGTAAACCTTCTAGTAAATAGCCTGAACCAATATTTGATGTCATAATAATAACTGTATTTTTGAAATCTACAGTTCGTCCTTGTGAATCTGTAATACGCCCATCATCTAACATTTGTAATAAAATGTTGAATACTTCTGGATGCGCTTTTTCAATTTCATCTAATAAAATAACGGAATACGGTTTACGACGCACTGCCTCTGTTAATTGTCCACCTTCCTCATAACCTACATATCCAGGAGGAGCCCCAATCAAGCGAGACACAGCATGTTTCTCCATATACTCAGACATATCAATACGAATCATTTGTTCTTCACTATCAAATAAAGATTGTGCTAATGTTTTGGCAAGCTCTGTTTTCCCTACACCTGTAGGGCCTAAGAAGATAAATGAACCGATTGGACGATTTGGATCTTTAATACCCGCGCGAGCACGAAGAACTGCATCTGCCACAAGACTCACTGCTTCCTCCTGTCCAATCACGCGTTCTGATAAAATTTGCTCTAAGCGCAGCAGTTTTTCACGTTCCCCTTCTACAAGCTTGGCAACTGGAATTCCTGTCCAGCGTGAAACAATATTTGCAATTTCTTCTTCACTAACTTCCTCACGAAGCAGTCGGTTTTCTTGTTCATTTCCTGCTCCATTTTCTTCCGCTTCTCTTAATTCTTTTTCCACCGCTGGAATCTTACCATGACGAAGCTCTGCTGCTTTATTTAAATCATAATTCCCTTCTGCTTCTTCTAGTTCACGACGTAAACGTTCCAGGTGTTCTCTTAAGTCACGAACCTTATGGATTTCTTCTTTTTCTTTTTGCCACTGCGCTCGCATCCCATTTGCAACTTCTTTTAAATCAGATAATTCACGTTGCAATGTTTTTAATCTTTCTTGACTACCACGGTCTGTTTCTTTTCCTAAAGCAGCTTCTTCAATTTCTAACTGCATAATGCGGCGCGTTACTTCATCTAATTCTGTTGGCATGGAATCAATTTCTGTTCGAATTGTTGCGCACGCTTCATCGACAAGATCAATTGCTTTATCTGGTAAAAAGCGATCGGATATATATCGATCGGACAATACAGACGCCGCTACAATCGCACGGTCATGAATATTTACACCATGATAAATTTCAAAACGCTCTTTTAAACCACGTAAAATAGAAATCGTATCTTCTACTGTTGGCTCTTCTGCTAACACTTGTTGGAAGCGACGTTCTAACGCCGGATCTTTCTCAATATATTTTCGGTACTCATCTAAAGTAGTCGCTCCAATACAGTGCAGTTCACCACGGGCAAGCATTGGTTTTAGCATATTCCCTGCATCCATGGCTCCTTCTGTTTTACCCGCACCGACAATTGTATGAAGCTCATCAATGAATAAAAGAATGCGTCCTTCACTTTTTTTAATTTCATTTAAAACAGCTTGCAAACGCTCTTCAAATTCACCGCGGAACTTGGCACCTGCCACAAGTGCACTCATATCTAATGCAAAGATTGTTCTATCTTTCAATCCTTCTGGTACATCTTTTCGCACAATTCGTTGTGCCAATCCTTCAACAATCGCTGTTTTACCAACCCCAGGTTCACCAATTAAAACAGGGTTGTTTTTCGTTTTACGAGAAAGGATACGGATGACGCGGCGGATTTCGCTATCACGCCCAATGACAGGATCAATTTTCCCCTGTTTTACTTCAGCTACTAAATCACGACCATACTTTTCTAATGCTTCATATGTTACTTCTGGATTTTGACTAGTCACTCTTTGGTTCCCCCTAACTTCCATTAAAGACTGTAACAATATACCCTTTGTAATATGGAACTTTGTAAATAGCTGATGTATATCACCTTTTTCCTCGCAAAATGCGAGCAATACATGTTCCACTGAAATATAATCATCTTGCAGTTTTTTCGCTTCAGACTCCGCCCTTACAAGTAGTTGCTGCAATAAGCTCGTCACATATAATTTCCCTGCTTCTGCTCCGCTTCCAGTTACAGAAGGCTTCTTCTTAATTAAACTTTCTACACCTTTCGTTAACTCTTCTATATTAACATTCATTTTTTGAAAGATACGCACCGCTAATCCATCTTGTTGTTTGAGTAATGCAAGTAATAGATGCACAGTATCTACTTCTTGATGATGATGGGATAACGCTAAAGACTGGGCACTCATAATCGCTTCTTGTGTTTTTGTCGTCATTTGATTTAAGTCCATTTTCACAAACCTCCAAACATTTCAACCTTCTTGATGTTTGACCTTTTTTGATTTTTTGACTTTATTTGACCTTTAACTTTATTATACTCCTGTTCCCTTTTTTATACAATAAATTTAACTCTATATTTCATTTTTTGAAAAACATATAAAAACCGCAGCTTATCACTGCGGTTTTCTTTACGGTTTTCTTTTATATGTCCACTGACGATTTTGATTCGAATTCTCAGGAAACCTTTCACCAGCAGTTAATTTTACCATTTGTGGATCTTTCACCATACTTCCTGTTTCACCAATTTCTACATAAATCCCATCATTCGGTGCCTTCTGTCCAGAACGAAACCTACGATTTTGTCCCATCTTCATTCTCCTTCCATGACATCCTTACACCGTTAGTATGTCCATTTTCGGAAAAGCTTTTCTGTTATGTTTAGGAAACGAGTCATATTTTTGATTACCGTTCATATGTATGAATTTACACATGAACGCAGGAGAACAAGCATCATTCGTTGAAAAAAAAGAAACCGACCTATTCCAGGCCAGTTCCAAAGGAGAGTCAAACATATACGAGAAGATTACGTTTTCATTATACGTCTTGCTTCACGGACAATGTAACCCCTTTCACAAATTGTACAAAATGTAAGAAACATTATTTGAACTTTCGAAAAAATCATTGACTTTTCTAGTTTTTAATAGGAAATAGTGGACACTACCCTGTTTTGCGACGTAAGATGAATATATAAAGAAACTTCCTTTCACGGTTGTTTCTCTATACACTTTCCAACCTCTTATTTCTGCATATTAAAACGGAAATACAGATAGATACAAAAATTTTTCATAAGAGGTGAAAACATGAAAAAACAACATTTAATCGCATTAGATTTAGACGGCACTTTACTTACAGACAATAAAATCATTTCCGCACGAACAAAGAAGACAATTGAAAAAGCGAAAGAACAAGGACATGTTGTTGTCATTTCAACAGGACGTCCATTTCGTGCCAGTCACGCTTATTATAAAGAACTTGGTTTAAATACGCCTATCGTTAACTTTAACGGTGCTTACGTTCATCACCCGCTCGATGCAAATTGGGGAACGCACCATTCTCCTCTCGAACTTTCCACTGCACAAGAAATCGTTCGCGCTTGCTTCGATTTTGGTGTTAAAAACATTTACGCTGAAGTGATGGATGATGTATATGTTCGCGAAATTGATGAAGATAAAAAACATATCTTTGAATTCGGATCTCCCAATATTTTCACAGGAGACTTGCTAAACATTTTACAAGATCATCCAACCTGCTTATTAATTGATGCACTTGATGAACATTCAACTGCTATTCGCAGGCATTTAACTGATATGCATGCTGAAGTGATTGATCACCGCAAATGGGGTGCTCCTTGGCCGATTATTGAAATCGTGAAAAGCGGCCTCAATAAAGCAGTTGGGCTCCAAAAGATTTCCCGTCATTATAACATCCCAAGAGAACGTATTATTGCCTTTGGTGACGAAGATAATGACTTTGAAATGATTGAATACGCAGGTCATGGAATTGCAATGGGCAATGCGATTCCTGAATTAAAAACATTAGCCAATCACACAACATTAACAAATGAAGAAGACGGAATTGCCCTTTATTTAGAAGAGGTTCTTGGATTGTAATCTAAAAATTCCCTACTTATAGTTTCCCGCAAAACGCCCATACTATAACTAGACACAGCGATGTGTCAGTTATTTTCTGCTAAATAAGGGGGAATTACGAATGGGTAAAAAGAACAAGTCAAAACGTTTCACCCAACAAGGGGCCGATGCTGTTATGAAGCACGCTGAAAGATTCCCTTACCGCGGTACATTAGCTGATGCAGAAAAAGAACGAAACAACTCTTCTCTCGGAGGGGTTTAAATGGGCAACCTACTATTTCAGCAAGCGCGAGATGCTGTTTCAGATGCTGTTTCTTGTTCAAGCAGCACCGAACAGCAGGAACTCGTTTATAAAGCAAAAAATGCTTTGCAATCCGCTTACGCCAATTCTTCAACTGCTGAGAAGGTACAATTGCGCGAGATGCAACAGCAATTGCAAAACATCACTAACGCACATTAAAATAAGAGGACCGATTCCCGGTCCTCTTTAATCTTTCCGAAACAATCCAAATACGCCGACTGTTTGAACTACATTTGTAAATGCACCAGGATCTACTTGTTTAATAATTCGCTCTAGTTCATATAGCTCATAACGGGTAATTACAATCATTATCATTTCTTTATTTTCATTTGTATACGCTCCTGTAGCTGGTACAGTTGTAATTCCCCTTACTAAACGAGATTGAATCGCTTGTCGTACATCTTTACCATTTTTTGTAACGATAAATGCTGTAATTTTCACATGACGGGTATGAATCGCATCAATAATTCTGGATGATACATACAATGTTACTAACGTGTATAACGCCTTTTCCCATCCATACAAATAACCAGCTGCAATAATGATAATCGCATTAAAGAAAAAGAAATATGTTCCGACAGGCTTATCTTTTATTTTCGACAAAATCATTGCGATAATGTCTAAACCACCTGTGGAAGCTCCCCATTTCAAAGCAATTCCTACTCCTATCGCCGAAATGAGACCACCAAAAATAGCATTCAATATAATATCATTAGAAACTGCCTTTACTGGTATGATTTCTAAAAACAGTGTCATAAATACAACGCATAGAAAACTAAATAACGTAAAAGCTTTTCCAACCTTTTTCCACGCTAAAATAACAACTGGAATATTAAATAAAGCAAAAAGTACCCCTGTTGATATGTGAATCGATGCAAAATCACCTAATACTTGCGAAAGTAATTGAGATAATCCCGCGAAACCACTCGCATATACTTTTGCTGGTGTTAAGAACAAGTTCATTCCAATTGCATTTAATAAACCGGCAATGATAACAACAATGAGTTTTTTCGTTAATTCAGCATAATTTAATTTGAAATCCATCTCCCAGCCCACCTTTATAGATAATGCGTTTACGATTACATTGTATACATAGTCTTTACGAAAATGGAAATGATAAACATACAACTGTTTAGAAATGGAGTTGATATGTATGCCACATACGAGCGATAATGACAAAAAAGCACGCGATAACAACGCAAAACGCACAGAAAAAAACGAGCAAGAACAAAAAAACATCTCACAAGGAAAGCGTGCATATTCTAAAAAAACAGATCACCTTTAATTATTTTGTACATCAACAATCTTGTTGATGTACTTTTTCATTTCATAAAAAAACATCTCAATTTCACTTCTTGTTCACTTCTCTATTTTACAATAATAACAACATAATTAGATGAGGTGTTAGTATGAAAAGAAAACAACTATGGATAGCAACAGCTGCGCTCGGAACGTTAATGCTGTCTGCTTGCGGCCCAAAAGATAACTCAGAGGCGATTGCAACATCAAAAGTCTCGACCATTACAAAAGGTGATTTTGACAAGCAGTTAAAAGAACGGTACGGAAAAGATATGTTATATGAAATGATGGCACAAGATATCATGACAAAAAAATATAAAGTATCCGATGACGAAGTCGATAAAGAATTTAAAAAAGCAAAAGACCAGTTTGGTGATCAATTCAAAACGGTACTAGAAAGTAACCGTCTAAAAGATGAAGATGACTTTAAAAATCAAATTAGATTCAAATTAGCGATGGAAAAAGCTATTAAGGAAAGCATTACAGAGAAAGATGTAAAAGCAAACTATAAGCCTGAAATTAAAGCTAGTCAAATTCTAGTAAATGATGAAAAAACAGCAAATGACATTAAGAAACAACTGGATGAAGGTGCTTCATTTGAAGAGTTAGCAAAACAACAGTCACAAGACCCTAGTTCAAAAGATAATGGCGGAGATCTAGGATACTTCGGTCCAGGTAAAAAGGTATCTGAATTTGAAGAAGCTGCTTACAAATTAAATGTCGGTGAAATTAGCAAACCTATTAAATCATCACAAGGTTACCACATTATTAAGCTTACCGATAAAAAAGAATTAAAACCATATGACGAAGTAAAAGATTCCATCCGTAAAAATCTAGAAGAAGAGCGGTTAGCAGATCAAACTACTGGCCAAAAAATATTATTAGACGAATTCAAAAAAGCTGATATTAAAGTAAAAGATAGTGATTTGAAAGATACATTCTCTCGCCTTTTTGGACAACAATAAAAAAGGGCGATAGAGTGAGTTGATAGAAAAACACAAGGACAAAAAACAGGAGCCTACTGACTCCTGTTTCCAAACACTCTGAAAATCCGAACAAGTTACACGCTTGTTCGGATTTTTTTTATTTCTTAAAGTACGTCCAACCGTCTTCTTGATAAACTTTTTCTTCTTTCATCAACTTACCAAGTGCACGTTTAAATGCTGCTTTACTCATATTAAAACGTTCTTTAATGTCTTCTGGATGACTCTTATCCCAAAACGGCATTGCCCCGCCGCGGCTCTCCATATACTCATAAATCACCGCTGCATCATCTTCCATTCCCTCTTCTTTACGCGGAAGAAGTGAAATATTAATCGTACCATCATCTTTCACATCAATAATACGGCCTGTTACGCGCTCACCAATACGAACTTGCTCTTTTCTTTCTGTATGATGTAAAAAGGCGCGGAAATGTTCATCTGTTAATACAAATGAACCGACTTGAAGTGAGCGATACACACGTCCGTTCACATTTTTATTACGCATAGATGGCGTTGCATCTACAATAATCTCTTGCATATCTGAGTCTCTTGCTGGAAGAGCAATTAGGCGGCCACGATTTGTTAATTTTAATGTACAATACAATTCGTCGCCCTCTTCTGGCCAAACTGGTGTATAAATCGGGAACTCATCAGCTGGGATCAAGATATCTTTAGAAACACCGATATCAACAAACACACCTAAATCAGGTTTTACGTCTACAACTTTTACCCAGTTCCAATCATGTACTGTAATTACCGGCGTCTTCATTGTTGCAGAAATTCGCTCTTTATGATCAAGGTATAAAAATACATCAATCGTATCGCCTTCTTCGATTTCTCCTGCTACTTCATTCTTATGTAGGAATACTTCTTCATAACCATCCTCATCGTCAAATCCGACCATATATCCTATTTCCGTTTCTCGTAAAACAGTTACCTGTTCAATCGCTCCTGGCTCTAAATACATATATTTTAATTCCCTTCTATATATAAAGTTATATTTTTATCATTCCAAAGAAACTTCATTATAACACGATTTTTCCTTTATTTGTCCAACTGACCAAAATTCACTATAATAGAAGATGGAATTTAATTTGGAGGTGCTTACTATGGCAAAAGATAGTTCTTTTGACATCGTTTCAAAAGTAGAATTACCAGAAGTAACAAATGCTATTAACATCGCATTAAAAGAAATTCAAAATCGATATGATTTTAAAGGAAGCAAAAGTGATATTAAATTAGAAAAAGAAGTAATCGTTTTAACTTCTGATGATGAATTTAAATTAGAGCAAGTAAAAGACGTTCTTATTTCAAAACTAGTTAAACGCGAAGTACCAATCAAAAACTTAGACTACGGAAAAGTAGAAAACGCTGCTGGTAACACAGTACGTCAACGTGCAACGTTGCAACAAGGTATCGATAAAGAGAACGCTAAAAAAATTAATAACATTATTAAAGATTTAAAATTAAAAGTAAAAACACAAGTACAAGATGATCAAGTACGTGTTACTGGAAAAAGCCGTGATGACTTACAAGCAGTCATTGCAGCAATTCGCGGTGCCGATTTACCAATCGATGTACAATTCATTAACTATCGCTAACAAAACAACTCCATAAGAGTGCGATCATCATGAAATAATAACAATAGGTTCTGGTTGGAAATAAAAAACACATCCCAACCAGAACAACTACAATAGATGAAGACTGCATTTATGAAATAAAATTCATTACTTTCATCGGCCGATTTCTCTTATACATTCATAAATAGCACAGAAAAAGAATCTAAGTTTAATCTTACAGAGAGTGTTTATTAATCAGGAATAGTTACTATAGAATTTGCGTTAATTCTGTATTCAAAACTCGTTGTGCAGTAATAATAACATCCTGAGGAGTTACTCCATAAACACTGTATAAGCCACCGTTTTGATTAGGAACAATTTCAACTTCATATTGAGCTGCTCGCCCCGAAGTAGAGTGAACTAAACTTAGATTTATAAAAGTAGAAGCATTAGCAGGTACAGAAAAGTTTCTCTGTTCAATTAATGCTCTTGTACCATTAAGCTTAAAAGATCGAACTACCCCAGTAAGTGTACCTCCAGTACGATTGAGGATTTTAACCCTAGCTTCATTTGCATCATTAGGCTGATTTCCTACGTTTTCAATTGGCCCAGTAGTGAAAGGCATTTTAAATCCACCTCCTATTAGCTAAAAAGATTCATAACCTGCAGATTACAGAAAATTTTTATTAATCAGGAATAGTTACTACAGAATTTGCGTTAATTCTGTATTCAAAACTCGTTGCGCAGTAATAATAACACCCTGAGGAGTTACTCCATAAACACTGTATAAGCCACCGTTTTGATTAGGAACAATTTCAACTTCATATTGATCCGCTTGTCCCGAAGCAAAGTGAACTAAACTTAGAACTACAAGAGTAGAAGCATTAGAAGCTACAGAAAAGTTTCTCTGTTCGATTAATTCTCTTGTACCATTAAGCCTAAAAGATCGGAGTACCCCAGTAAGTGTACCTCCAGTACGATTGAGGATTTTAACCCTAGCTTTCCTTGCATCATTAGGCTGATTTCCTACGTTTTCAATTGGCCCAGTAGAGAAAGGCATTTTAAATCCACCTCCTATTAACTAAAAAGATTCGTAACATGCAGATTACATATTCATACTATTCAATGTCACATTAGAATGTTTTAAACGAATTAATCAATTCTTTAAAAAGATACATCCACATATTTTTTCGCTGTAGGAAATCTTACAAATACCTTTCCTGCTTCTATATACGCTATCAATCTGATCCGCAAACGCTAAAACAATTCCACCTTCATTCATCCTACATTACTACTAAAAAACATATATTCTCGTCATAATGTCCACTGTCGCATTTGTAATAGAATAAATGAAAAAGTGCACTACTCATGAATTAGTAGTGCACTAGAGAATATATATTATCCATGAATAGAAGAGATATGCCATCACTCTATCCACTTTCACTTTACAGCGTAGAAGATTTTTTCTTCTTTACAGCAATTAAAAAAGCAAGAAACAACACATTTACACCAACTAATAAAGAGATAAAAAGCCAATTGACCCCTGTTTTTTCTCTAACTTGATATACATTCGCTTCTTCTCGCTTCAATACGAGATAATACTTCCCATCTTCTTCTCTAATAATCTCATCTTCCAATAATCCCTTTAATTCTTGATTTTCTCCTATCTCCTTTGCCGTAAGCGAGACTTTTTGCGTCCATTTTGTGTTGTTAATTGCAACAAGTGTTACTTCATCTTTATACTTCCTTTTCAGCACACTCATTCCAGCCTTATCATATAACAACTCAAACGTACCATGACGGAGAGATGGCAACTTTTGACGCAACTCTCCTAATCTTGTTATATACTGTAAAAATTTTTCATCAGTTTTAAAATCCATTAACCTATGATTATCTGGTACTCCCCCGCCATCAAGCGCAATCTCTGTACCGTAGTAAACAATCGGCACCCCTGGTGATGTATATAAATAAGCAAGAGCTAATTTTAAACGTGTTGGCGGATAATATGCGTTCTCTTTCGCGATTCTGATAAATCGCTTTGTGTCTTGACTATCTAAAAAAGCACCTGTTACTTTACCATTTTCTATTAAACTAGCATCATAAAGTGGTTTAATAGATGTATCTGGTTTCGTAAAGATATCCGTTATGTACTCATAGTATCCACTATGTATATTCTCTTCCCCATCAGTCATAAAGAGGAAATCTTTTTTCATTCCTCGAACACTTTGTTCTACTTCATTTAAAAAGGTACGAGATATTTCTTTACTATGCATAAGATAAATTCCATCTATGTTCGCTTCTTTCATCCACCATTTTATCGAATCAATAAGCGTTTCCTGCTCTTTTTCTACAGCAAATTGAAAGACCACTTTCATATCTCGCTTATGCGCTTCTTGCATAAGCTGTTTCACATCTTGCAGTGATCCAAAATGCTCATTCACTTTTTGAAAATCAACCGCACCACGCCCATCATACGTTTCGCTTTTAAAAATTGGCGAAAGCATAATCGTGGTAAATCCCATATCCTTTATATAATCCATTCGCTTTATTATTCCTTGTATGTCTCCCCCTTGATATCCTTCTAAATTCCCTACATTAAGCTCTTTATCATTTTTTGCATCTCCATTATTAAAACGATCAATCATAATAGAGTAAATCACTTCATCTTGCCACTCTCTTTTTTCTTCCGCCAATGCGTACATAGGCGCTAAAAAGACCAATACCATACAAAAACAAATGAACATTCCTCTTTTCCACATAATATCCCCCAACTTCTTTCTAATTGTAAGAATAGTATATCAACTTTCCAAACAAACCGCACTTACACAAATAACATGTTAGGTTTTCTTACAT
This sequence comes from Bacillus sp. AFS023182, assembly GCF_002560575.1. Taxonomy (NCBI): domain Bacteria; kingdom Bacillati; phylum Bacillota; class Bacilli; order Caryophanales; family Bacillaceae; genus Bacillus; species Bacillus sp. AFS023182. Next base: position 19,088 of record NZ_NTRO01000057.1, read on the forward strand.
AATAATTTAAAATTTTCTGAAAAATACGTTGATTTTTTATTGATTATTGAATATGATATGAAAAATAACATCATACGTAATATTTTATAACATTACAGGAGGGACAAAGAATGAATATGGGAGATACTGTGTTTTTATTTTTAGCGACGGTAATGGTAATGATCATGACGCCAGGTCTAGCACTTTTTTATGGCGGAATGGTTCGTAGCAAAAACGTACTGAGCACAACGATGCATAGCTATAGCGCAATGGCAATCGTTTCTATCCAATGGATTTTTATCGGTTATTCTTTATCATTCGGCCCAGATTGGAACGGCATCATCGGTTCGCTCGATTGGTTCGGTTTACAAAACGTCACCTACACACCAAATCCAGACTACTCCACTACTATTCCACACAATTTATTTATGATGTTTCAACTTATGTTTGCAATCTTAACACCAGCATTAATTTCAGGAGCATTTGCTGAACGAATGCGTTTTTCCGCTTTTCTCATTTTCATTCTTCTTTGGACTACAATTGTTTACAACCCTGTTGCCCACTGGGTATGGGGCGTTGGCGGATGGCTTCGCGAACTTGGAGCATTAGATTTCGCTGGCGGTAACGTTGTTCATATCACATCCGGCGTTGCCGGGCTTGTACTAGCGATTTTTCTCGGCAAGAGAAAAGACATAAACGGACCTTCTCCTCACCATCTACCCTTTACACTTTTAGGCGCAGGCTTACTATGGTTTGGATGGTTCGGATTTAACGTTGGCAGTGCCCTTACACTAAACGATGTAGCACTGACTGCATTCATTAATACAAATACAGCTGCTGCTGCTTCAGCCTTAACATGGATCCTAGCAGAGTGGTGCTTTCAATCAAAACCAACTGTAATGGGCGCAGCTTGCGGTGCTGTATCAGGTCTCGTTGCTATTACACCAGCTTGCGGATTCGTCACTCCACTTTCCGCTCTTTTAATCGGAGCAATCGGGGGCGTCCTTTGCTTCACAGCCGTTTTCTTTTTAAAACATAAACTTGGATATGACGATGCACTTGATGCATTCGGCTGTCACGGCATCGGCGGAACATGGGGCGGTATTGCAACTGGACTATTTGCAACGACTTCTGTAAATAGCAGTGGTGCTGATGGATTATTTTACGGAAATGCCGCACTTCTCTTTAAACAACTGATCGCAATTGGAACGACTTATACTTTTACAATTGTAATGACGTACACCATTATTAAAGGAATTAGTTTCTTCCTTCCCGTCCGCGTGCATGAGCATGAAGAGCAAATGGGACTAGACATTTCGATGCACGGAGAGAAGGCATATGAATATACCGAAGAATCGGTAAGTCAGTAATAAATATACGAAAAAGAGATATATCTTTTTTAAAATAGGATATATCTCTTTTTCAGCTATAACTACATAAGTTATAACATTCTAATTCCTCTAAAAAACTTATCTATCATCCTCCCTGCTTCTAAATTAAATAGTTTATATAGTTTTTCCTACCAATTACATATATCCCCAATATTAGCAAACCAGCCAGATGGATTGCGGATTTTTCAAAAACATTGGACAAGTACACTTCCTTATTTTCTCTTCTTACATAGATTGATAGTAACAAAAGAAAAGGAGGGATATGAATATGGGATACTATTATAAAAAACACGATGATGAGTGTCATAAACATTTCGAGTTTGAATGCAAATGCCGTAAAAAATACTACGATAAATACGAAGACGATTACAAGAAAAAGTGCCACGACAAATACGAAGACAAGTATGAGAAAAAGTACGAAGATAAGTACGAAGACGACTATTACTTCAAATGTCGTTGTCACAAGAAAAAATACTACAAAAAGCAAGAAAAATACTAGAGAACAAACCAAAAGACGACTGGTTTACAGTCGTCTTTTGGTTTGTCATAGACTGAACAATTGGTGATCCAACAAATATACTTTTTTCGTAATTAAAATTAACACATAAGTTTTTGTCTATGAAGAGAAACAAGAATAGAACTTTCTTCCTTGTTTATTCTCACTTCTTTATCACTCACAAAAACTCTTTTAGTTATGAAAACGGAATTTAAAATTTTCTTTTTTCGACCTACCGATAATTCAGGTTATGGTACGTTTGGCAAGTTATTCACTTCATATGCAACCCGTATTCCCGATTCAATCGCCCCTTGCATCCACCCGTGGGTAAGTGTAGTATGTTCACCAGCAAAGTGCACTTTTCCTTCAGGCATAATCATATATGGGTATAATTCTAATTCCTGTCCCGGTTCGAAAGCCGCGAAAGCTCCACAAGAGTAAGGATTTTGTCCCCAACTAAAGGAAGAACCTGATACGAATTCAAAATAGACTTGATTCCCGTAAATTTCTGCCAAATTCATCAAGGCGTATTGAATTCGCTCTTTTTCGGATAAGCTGTCCCATGTTAAAGCCTCATCTGCCCATGTATAACTTACCAAGACCATCGCATGCCCTTTTGTACCAATCCCATAACTTGGATAATAGGTAAATCGAATGGGTAGATCAGTGATAGATTTACCACCATATTGGCCTTCTCTTTCCCAAAACCTACTCTTAAACTCGATTGCAATTTTTGTTGAGGCTATATAGTTAAGTTCCCGAATTGCTTTTCGCTTATTATAGGAAAAAGAATCAAACGGTTCGACTTTCACAAATCGTAAAGCTGAAAAAGGAATGGTTATGATGGCGAGATCACCTGTTATTGTGAAATACTCTGAGGTTTGTTTATGAATAGAATGGATGGTTACACTGTTTTTCTCCTGAACGATTTGTGTCATTTTTTGATGGAACAGTATATTTTCTTTTAATTGCGGTAGAAATGCTTGAGGTAATTGATCCGTGCCGCCCGTTATCTCATAAAAATGAGTTGTTGATGTGAAAAATATAGATTCCCGTAAAACTTCAATAAAGGACATTCCCATATACGCCTCCATATCAAGGAGTACACCAATCATATCAATTGCACCATCTGAAAAATAAGTGTTTAACACAAAACCCAACGAATAGGTTCTAAATTGTTTTTCTAAAAGAGACCAATTTTTCTCCGGATTTTGTTTAATAAAATCAATAAGGGGTTGCATGACTAAAAGCAACAGTTCCTCAGCTGTCTTCCCTCTTTCATTAGGGGCAACTGGATATTTTAAAATACTTGGACTGCGTTCAAATATGCCGAGGCGTGTTTGAATGCCATTTACGTAAATGATATCCATTGGAGTTCGATTAATAAATACATTTGTCGGCAACATAAACTTTTTAATATACTCTAAAGTTAAAGTATGTGTATTAGGAATTCGCATTGGTCCTGCGTTAAAGTATAACCCATCACTAAAGGGAGAGCGCAAGGTATGAACACGCCCACCTATCCTATCATTCGCTTCAAGAATTGTGACTTTATGCCCAGTTCCTTTTAATAAAGAGGCAGCAACAAGACCAGCCATTCCCGCCCCAACAACAAGAATATGTTTAGGAGATTGCGAATTTACAAGACCATTTCTAATAATACGAATCATTTGCTCCGTTGTTAATGGATTGTTCACATTCTCAGGCATCTCTTCGCTCCTCTGCAAAAGTATTCCTTGCATTATATTCCTCCGTAGAGATGCCTATGTATTTTTAACATTTAATGTATATAATTCCTATTCATAGAACAAGAAATTCTTCTCACTATTTCAAAACAAAAGACGACCGAAAAAAATCAGTCGCCTTTTCTATTTATTATAGACACATATAGCAGTTTCAATTTGAGAATACAATCAAGAATCTTATTACTTCGCAGGTTTTCCTACATACGCCGAAATATCAACGTTTAATGCTTGCGCTAAGCGCATACCGTAATCACGGTCTGCACGGAAGAAGTTACAGATTGCAAGTAACTTCGTTTGTTCATGCACATCTTTTAAATCATTTGTTAAGTTTGCAAGTAAGTTATCTTGTTCTTCTTTAGAGAATGAACGGTAGCGCTCACCCGCTTGCTGGAAGTCGTTTGGTTTGTCAATTTTTTCACGAGATACATAACCTTCAAGCTTCATAGTTGAATCACGGTATACCGGATCCTCAACTGGGTTTTCCACATGACGACTTGGCTCATAGTTAATTGTTGAAGGTTGTTGATTCATTTGCATTGCACCATCGCGTTGTTGATTGTGAACAGCTGCATATGGACAGTTTACAGGAATTTGTAAGTAGTTCGCACCAAGACGATAGCGCTGTGTATCTGGGTAAGAGAATAAACGCCCTTGTAATAATTTATCTTCAGACGGTTCAATACCAGGTACAGTTGCACTTGGTGAGAATGCTGCTTGTTCTACTTCTGCGAAGAAGTTTTGTGGGTTACGATTCAACGTCATTGTCCCTACTTCCATTAGCGGGAAGCTATCTTCTGGCCATACTTTCGTTGGATCTAACGGATCAAAGTCTAAAGAATCCATTTCATCAAGTTGCATGACTTGTACGTGAAGATCCCATTTCGGATAATTTCCGTGCTTGATTGCATCAAATAAATCACGAGTAGCATGGTTGAAGTCTTTTCCTTGCACTTGTTCTACTTCTTTTGTATTTAAGTTACGCACGCCTTGCTGTGGTTTCCAGTGATATTTAATATAAACAATTTTGCCTTCTGCATTAATCCACTTAAACGAATGAACACCAAACCCTTCCATTTGACGGTAGTTTGCCGGAGTACCGTAATCAGAGAATACCCAAGTTAACATATGAGTAGATTCTGGTGATAACGTCATGAAATCCCAGTAACGATCTGGTGTTTGAATATTTGTATCCGGTGCTGGTTTTAAAGAGTGTACCATGTCAGGGAATTTAATTGCATCACGAATGAAGAAAACAGGTAAATGGTTACCAACGATATCATAGTTTCCTTCTTCTGTATAAAATTTCACAGCGAACCCACGTGGATCACGCGCTGTTTCTGGAGAACCTTGCCCATGAATAACCGTTGAGAAGCGAACGAATACAGGTGTTTCTGTTCCCGCATTTTGCAAAAATGCTGCTTTTGTATATTTTTTCATGCTATTTTTCGTTACGAAAACACCATGAGCACCCGCGCCACGCGCATGTACCACACGCTCCGGAATACGTTCACGATCAAAATGAGCAAGCTTTTCTACTAAATGATAATCTTCTAATAATACCGGCCCACGGCGACCAGCTGTACGAGAATTTTGGTTATCTCCTACTGGAGCACCTTGGTTTGTTGTTAAGCGATTATTTGGATTCATCAAAGGGGACCTCCTATTTTTCGTGATAATAATTACTTATTTAAAATTACTATAATCTAATTATTATTCAAATTTACTTTTTTGTCAATTATTTTATTCGCTATTTTGGAAACAATTTCTACTAGGCAATCAATAAATGAATCTTGCGCATTCCGCATAGATGCTCCGAAATAGAGTACACCTAGTTCCTCTCTTCCACCGCATCTTCAATAAATGGAGCGATGCGCTTTAAGCCTAGATAGCATACAAATTCATATTCTAAAAAACGTCTATTCACTTCCTACGTTAATTTATCAGCTTGTTCATTTGGAATTTTCGCAAGTGGCGAAATACCACTAATTACTTTATAGCCGACAATTAGATCATCAAGCGCTTCTTGAAATTGCTTACGTCAGTGATGGATATGCGTATGATATGCTTCCACATCTGTTAATGACTCTGGGTCCTGTATACCATCTCAAGTAAACCTATTTTCTTCTTAGTCATCTATATGCATCTCAATTTTGAAAATGAGAATCTTTTTCAAGGATATTTGGTTCCAGTATACCAATTGATAATAAGTTCGTCAAAATAATAATTATAAATAAGTACTATTTATAATATGATTTTTAATTTTATTTGATAATTTATTTTCTACCATTGCTTTATATTCAGCGGTTCTGTTGCAAAATTGATTAAAGAATAAAAGAGTTCCGCCAAAAGCGCTTCCTTTTATGCCATCGTTAATAAATTTTGTAATTCATCGTAAATCAAAAAACCGAAATCTGGGTTCAGATTTCGGTTCCGTTTGTGTAAAATGTGCACCCTTCTTTATCGATTGCACGATATAGGTAACATCATTCCCCTTTGAATTTGATATAAGTCTCATCCAATTTCCAAGATAAATATACATGCTTATTTTCCCAAAAGCTTAGGTTACCTTTAAAAAACTTCACAACGGGATCGTTGTCTGTTTAATCCATTGTAAGATAATTAAAGGTATCATTATTTTCTTGAAATCAAATGATAACTGAATTTGCTCTTCTAACTCTCCATGTATGTGCAATTGCTTTTGTAAAGCTAACATACACTCTGTAGTTTGGTCCTGTAACTTTTGATGCATAAATTCTTTTGAATGCTGAATGCTTTCGTTTTGGTTTATCATATATCCAATAGCTATAGATCCTTTTTTTTCACCTATTCCTGCTGTAAATTCTTGAATATTGATGTCTTTTAAATGAACAAAATAATCATTGTACAAATCTATTGAATAAGCACCCGGGTTAGATATACCGGTTACAATATTCGGTTGAAAAACAAATAAAATAGGTACCAAAGCTGTAAATGTTTGATCATGAAATGCTTCATATAGAATTTGCGCTAAGGTATTAATATGAATAAATGGTTGAGCTAGACTCATCGATTCTTTTTGCGATGCTTGTTTATTCAATGGGTGTTTGTAAACATGATATGGTAATACGCCATGTTCATTTGAAAAGGTTTTTAAATGATGATTGTTGTGCCTACCAAGATCCAAATGATAATTTATATTGTTTATCATATCTATAGAATTTTTTGTCTCTAGCATCAGACTAACTCCCTCCTTGCGGTTTGGCTTTCTGTACCTAAAATATACTCGTTAATTTATGTTAATAACAATCAGTAAAATTCCATTAAAAATATCGTGAATTATTGTTTATTTTTTCTTCTTTTTTTACTAATAGAATAGCCAGTAATCTAATAACCCGTCTCACTGTATAGGGACAGTTCATTTGTTGTTCACCTATTTTGTTATATATGTATGTTTTTGATCCTAGTTTAGGCGCACACTTTATTATTTTCCAGGAGGTAGAATATCATTATAGAAGATCGGCGTATCGTCGGCATTAGATTGGGAGATTGAATATTGCGGAGTAGTATCTGCATGAACTGCATTACCAAATAAAGAGAAACCAAAAAATGCCGTAGCCATAACCATAATTGAAAAGAATTTTTTAATGTTCATCATTGAACCTCCATTAATAGTTGTTTTGTTAATTCAAATACTACTAGAGGTTCAATGTTAAAAAATAGAAGTAAAAAATTCGAATTTATCAGTCAATTTTCCGAAGAAAAACAGTCAAAAATTTAACTAATCACATTAAACTTTTGATTTTTATAGATGGTTAGTGTAGTTAAATTGATATTTGAGGTATCAGTTATGAAACCTTAACATAAAAACAGGTGAATAATAAAATTCACCTGTTTTGTTATATATGTATTTTTTAATTCTAGTTTAGGCGCACACTTTATTATTTTCCAGGAGGTAGAATATCATTATAGAAGATTGGAGTATCGTCGGCATTAGATTGAGAGATTGAATATTGCGGAGTAGTATCTGCATGAACTGCATTACCAAATAAAGAGAAACCAGAAAATACAGTAGCCATAACCATAATTGAAAAGAATTTTTTAATGTTCATCATTGAACCTCCATTAATAGTTGTTTTGTTAATTCAAATACTACTAGAGGTTCAATGTTAAAAAATAGAAGTAAAAAATTCGAATTTATCAGTCAATTTCCCAAAGAGAAACAGTCAAAAATTTAACTAATCACATTAAACTTTTGATTTTTATAGATAATCAGTGTAGTTAAATTGATATTTGGGATACCGGTTATAAAATCTTATCCAAACAGAAACACTACTGACTAGAAATTTATATTAACAGCAAAATGATAACTGCGCTACAGGTTGAGTTTTTGTAATTTAATAGAAATGATAATAAATTATGGGCTGTTTATATAACAAATTTTCAAGTTTAATTTAGAGAATTTTCAACTGATATTTTTAAATACTTTGCTGACATTTTATAAGCACGATTATCATAAAAATGGTTCCCTAGTTCAGTAGAAAGTTCTCGAACTAACGTATATTGTTTCTTTTCTAACCCCATTTCAATAGCTTTTTGCATTTCTTTCTCATATCCATAATAATCACCACGTAATTTGAATATAGTCGCTTTGAAGCTATATAGCTGAACATGTGCGTAAGGGACATCTTGAACTGCTAAGATTTTAAATGCGTCATCCATAAGTCTATTAACCGTTTCCCAGTCTTTAAATTCTATGTAAATTTCTATTAAGCTACGTAATGTATAAACTTTGTCTGCTTCGTTAGGAAGAAACTCGCTAAGTTGTAAGCTTTTTTCATAATATTTTATGGCATTGGTATAGTCTTTTAAACCTTGATATATTTTCGCATAATTATATAAAATTATAGGGAAATACATGGAATTATTAATAGCTTCCGCTCCAAGTTCTGCCTGTTTCAAAGTTTCAAGTGCTTTATCATGTAGCTTATCTAAATGATATTGCAAGGCCAGAATTATTAGAACATCTATAACTCGGTCTTCCATATTTAATTTTTTATACAATTTGTATGCTTTGGTAGAGTACAAACGACTAATATTTTGATCTTGATAAAGACGTTGTTTTATTATACTTAAATTATAATATACATCAGCGTGTTGTACACTTTCTTCTCCACCTAGTAAACTCTCTATTTGAACATAAATTTCTTGGGCTGTAATATTATCTTGTTTGTTATAGTAATAAAGACCACGGGCCATTAAGTAGTATATGAAATCATCATTATGTTTGGTTTCGACTTGATTGGGAATTAATTGTGAAGCCCGTTCTACAATAGATTCTATATATGTTAAGTTATTATTTCGAGCATGATAGTATATTAAAGTACCATAAGCCTTAAGCAGTAAGGGAATTGAGGTTGTTTCACGAACATAAAGTTCTAATAATGATAAATCTTTTTCAGATATAATTTTTTCATTTTTATACTTTTCACATATATGAAGAAGTTTAGGTTCTACATCCTCATGATCCGCATCTACAAGAAATTTATAATCAACATCTAGCTTTTGAGAAATCTTTTCTAAAAAAGAAGTTGAAGGTTTAATTTGTCCATTTTCAATTCTACTTAAATAAGTTATAGAACATATCCCTGATACTAATTCTCCCTGCGTGAATTTTTTATGTATACGTATTTGTCTAATACGTTCACCTATGTTCATATCTATATCTTCACTCCTCTTTTCGCATAACCTGATCTGATTCTTTTCGGGCGCTATTATATGTGTCATTCATTATAATATATGCAGTGTTTTATCTGCAGATAGAGAAATAACATTATATATTTCCTTATACTTATCAGTCTAACTATGAAGGAAAGCTTGAATACAACGCAACTGTAACTAATTACTTTAATTATTAATACCTATTTGAATGTATATAGAATTCACATGCCCTATTTACTACCATCATTTCTCTCCCCCACTCATATTACTATATTATACCAATTTACTGATGCTCACGCCTAACAAAATTCATCTTCCACCAATCTAATTTTATATAATCATTGTTTTACTTGTTTAGGTTCTGTTGCAAAATTCCTTAACATCAAACTAGACGAGGAATTTGTGACTAACTATTATGCAACTATAAATATTTTTTCAATTCATTTAGCATCCTAAAATCACAATAAAATGAATAATAAATGAATAAAACTAATTTGTATTATATAAATTCATCGCAATATTCGACTTCACAAAGACCGCTTAAATGTTGATATACAATTAATGACGATACTCATTCAATTTGTTAGTATATAGAGGACTTAACCATGGATAAATAATAAATAATCTCATTTTTGAATTTATATTCATAACTAAGTATATCTCAACTATTTTCAGGAGGTTTTTTCGAATGAAGTTACATACGGTGAAAAATTTGCTACCTATATCTGCTGCAACAATTACACTAGTATCTAATCAAGGAACGGCTGATGCCGCAACGATTTATACTGTTAAAAAAAATGACACTCTCTCGGATATTAGCATCCGCTATGGAGTTTCAGTTCAAGCAATTAAACAAGCTAATAATAAGATGAATGATCAAATTTATATTGGTGAACATTTAACTATCCCAGTCTCATCTCCATCAAGCGAGCCTACACCTCAAAAAGAGTTAGCAGCTTCAAATCATTCAGCTCAAGCTGTTTATCAGGTTCAACGGGGGGATACATTAGAAGCTATCGCAAAACGATACAATGTATCCGTACAATCAATTAGACAAGCTAACAATACAAACGGTGACCGAATTTATGCGGGTCAACACTTAATCATTACAACGGGCATTTCAGAACAAGAAGTAGACTTAATGGCTCGTTTAGTGACTGCAGAAGCAGGAGGGGAACCTTACGCTGGAAAAGTTGCAGTAGCAAAAGTTGTATTAAATCGTGTTGGTGCCACAGGATTTCCAAATACAATTACAGATGTTATTTATGAACCAATTAAATATGGCTATGCATTTACACCTGTTACAGATGGAAGAATTAATCAACCAGCAACTCACGAAGCGAAGATGGCGGTTGAAGAAGCAATTTCTACTAAAGGAACTAATTCTGATTGGCTTTATTTTTATAATCCAAAAACCTCTACTGATAAATGGATTACCACACGCCAAACTGTTGCAGTAATCGGTAATCATGTGTTTGCTAAATAAAGAAATTTGTTTTTCTAGATTTGGCGTAACAAGTACATCATTTTAAAGAGGAAATAGAAACTTCGTGCTGTGCACGACCAACATTCATCCCCTTCCTACCGCATGGACTATGTCCTGCACGCGCCCTAGGAAGGGGATTTCTGTTGGATTTCTGTTAAATTATTTTACCTCTACTGTATAATTCCCTGATCCACCGCCATATTTATATACACTTAAATAATATTTTCCTGGCTTCGCATTATAATTCCCGAGCAATTTATTTCCGTCACGTTTTGTTGGATAAGCGGCATAATTATTAAGATCTGACTCAGAATATAATACCCAGTTTAGCCCAATGTTTTGTTCATTCGTAACAGTAATCTGCAAGTCTTTCGGATCCTTTACATCAATAACAAACCGATCCGCTTGATCTTGATCACTTAGGCTACCTCGTAATACTGTGTTCAAAGATAGTGGATTCGCTGTATTAAATTCATTATTCGGTTCTTTTTCTACAGTAGTATCTTCTTCTGTATTCACTCCGCTAAACACAACGTCATATTCAAATTGTCCAGCGCTATTAACGCGGTAATTCACGAAATAAGCAGTCAATGTTTTGTATCCGCTCCACTCTTTTTCAGAAAGATGTTTCAGCATATCATTCGTTGCTTGATTCATCGTTTTCCAGTCCTCTATTTCTCCTTTTGACGTACTTCCTGTATATGTTCCTTGCAGTGTAAATGTATTAAAGAATTGTGATTTATTCTTTGTTACCTTCACATCTTTTAACTTCGCTTCATTTGTGATATCCGCTGTGACATCAGAAAGCGCTTTCGTTTTATGCTCCGCTAAATAATCATCTGATACTTGTGGAATTGTATACTTATCACGATTATCAATCAGCATTTGCATATAAGATTGGTAGTCTTCATTTAATTTACTATCTTTACTTAATGCAGAGCGGTACGCATCGTAATTTGTTACATCATTTGCACGAATTAAATCATGCACTTTATCGAACATCTCAGGGCGATTATTGTACATATAAGATTGCAATGCAAATGAATAGTTATAAAAATCCCATGTTCCATACTTCGCATTTAATGTTTGCTCTGCTGTGTATCGCTTAGCTGGATCATTAGATAATCCGCCAATTATACTTTTTCGTGGTACAACGCTATCTAATCGAGTTGAGCCTGCAAAGAACTCCGCATTTCCTTCTTCAAACCAAGTTAAGCGTTCATTTTGATACATATCACCTTGTCCCCATAATCCAGGAACTTCGTATCTTCCCTGTAAATAGTGTGTAAATTCATGACGGAATAATTCTTCTAAACTATAAATACTTTGCTGTGGTGTACGTTCATATGTAAAGAACGTTCCTGTTCCTTCAATGTAAATTCCACCATTATTCGTTTCATAGCCGTACAATTGACGGTTAAATTGATATTCGTCCGGACTATTGTAAATGACCATCGTTAACACATCATCAGCATGTCCGTTTTCAAGCGGCTTATCACTACCAACTGTACGATAAAATTGAGAGCGTACTTCTTTTGCCGCCCAGTATAAACGTTTAATTTTCTCTTCACTAACTTTATCTCCCGCCTTAAAAACGATTGCCCCATCATCAAACGTATACGTTTTCGGTAAATATTTCTTCTTGCCATCTTCTCGAATTTGATCTAAATTTACTGTTTTTCCGTTCGCATCGACTCCGCCGTAATTTGTAGTAATTTGTTCTGCCGCAACAAAATATTGCTCCCCTAAATATGGATAAATCCGCATCGCTTCTGTAACAACTTGCTGTCCTTTTGCCTGTGTACTATGAAACTTTCCAAGCCGGCCAGCATAGTAAATTCCATTATTAATTAACCATCCGTTTTTGTCTGTTACCGTACCAATCAGTGCAAAGCGATTGATTTCATTAATAAAGTTATCGATGTTTCGATACCACATCGTATCTTTTGGTTCCTTGCCCGTAGCATACATATACGACTGAACTTCATAATCAATCCCTTTCATCAACTCATATACAGCATCGCCTTTTGTTCTATCTTCAATGAAAGTTGTAAGATTATCGTTATATTGTTTGAAGATTTCACCCGCATATTGAATAACTTCAACATCAGCTGATGCATTTCCAATCAGCTTTCCATACGATGAAATAACTTTGTTTTGTTCTGGTGTACCAAGTTTAAAATTCGGATTTTTTGCAATCGCTTTTAAAGCTGGTAAACATTTATCGTGATAGCTGCGCTCGTTTAGTTTGCTTAATTCATCATTATAAAAACCTAAATAAAATGCCGCACGTAGAGCTTCTGATAATGTCTCAATTCCTTTTGAATCATCTTTCGTATAAGCTTGTCCTTGTTCTGCTAGTTTATCAATGATCGCTTGCATCCGGCTATCATCTTGATAGAATTTCAAACTATCATTATTAAACTGAAATAATTCCGGAATTTGATACCATTTGATTGTCACAAGAAGGTCCGTTAATTCTTTGTTGCTTAATTGATTCAATTCAGCCATTGAATATTTTTTTTCTTCAACTAGTTGTTTAGCATTCTCTTTTGGCGCTGGCGGACGCTGCGATAAGTCTGCTGACTTTAATCGTTTTGTGAAAGATGCATTTTCCTGTATGTTCGAAGGATGTGCCAACTCATCAACGGATTTCTGTATTCCTACCGGCTCCATTTGTAATACATTCTTCATATTATTCTCTTTTGTTTCTGCTTGAATTTGCATTCCATTACAGGATATCGTAACAATCCCAACCCCAAGCATCAGTTTATAAAATTTCGAGTTTTTCGCCATACTATTGCCCCCTTTAATATTTTAAAAATTCAGTTTTTTTAGGATGAATCATTCAATCTGTCTATATTAAACAGTTTCCTATTAATACTAGTAAAAGTAGTGAGATAATGGTAAGTCACTTTTTTACTGTTAATAATACACCCTACTTATTTCTTAGAGCCCTTCCCCCTTCCTTACATTTAATACAAGCAAAAACTGTGCCAATGTTGTATCTTATGATTAAGAAACAATCCTTTATTAAGACTGTATAATAAATTATACACAAACAATTTAGTAATGTATAAATTGTTTGACATGAAATCCCCCTTTATAAGAACGCTTCTGATAAAAGATTCATTTTGTTTATATTCAAGTGAAATAATAGTGAAAAGCAGCTCACAAATTGTAAGCCGCTTTTCACTATTCCTTCATATTCCCGACTAAAAATCGGATCAATTCGTTATACTTCCCCTTGGATAGACTTCTTCTTTTAGAGGGCCTGCCTCTATTAATTTGAATATAAATAACTCTATAGGGATATATCAAAAAGTAAGTGGTAATGAATCCTACAATAAAAATCACGCACTCTTATATTCTTCAACAATTTTATTTAGTTTTTCTATATCATTTATTAATTGATCTCTCAAGCCAGATTCCGCTGATTGCATAACGAGTTTTGATTGTACAGTTAGATCTTTTAATACTTCGCGGTCCTTTTCTTTTATGTTTTTGTTTCTGTATAATTCTTGTTTAATAGATTCCATTTTCTTATAGTATGCTTTCATACTATTAGATTCAGGAAACATTGAAGTAGCCTCTTTTAAAAGTCCTTGCATTTCAGCATCGAAAGCATTAATTTGTTTTGATGTTTTTGAACATCCAGTAACAAATAAAATAGTAAACATGATTAACAATATTTTCTTCATTGTCATACCTCCGAAATTAACTAAAATAGTCTACTGTACCCTTTTTGAAGAAATCATCTTCCAGTAATATGAACGACTAGTATTTAGTTATTGTTTACTCTTAACTTATATAACATGTTAGAAAAGTTGATTTTATATAAAGTAGATGCGAAAAAATGACCTTTCCAATCTATTGTACAAATCATTATGTTTGTTATCATTTTTTATCTGTATGCATGTCGATTTTTTCATAGCAGCCATGCTTGACAACTTGACGAGATTCTATTTCTTCATATCCTTTAAGTTGCAAATCCTCTGAGATATCGACAATAATTGTATTGTTCAGAACACTAACTACATATCCAGTAAATTTTAAAGAAGCATCATCGCGATACGAAAAATGAACAAACTCCCCTTTTTTTACTGTTACTACTTTATCCATAATAAAGCCTCCTTACTCCCCTTCATCTATTGCATTAACATGAATCGTTTCATTTGTTATGTTATATACTACATGAAACTTACTCATATCTTCTACTACAAAGCCCCACCAAATTACTCTAGTTCTTTTTGCTATTTTTACATAATAAAACTTCCATATAATAGCACGTGAAAATTACTTTCCTGTAAGTATTATATTTTATTACTATAAAATTTATGGTATATTCTAAAGAAAAATAGTATTTTTAGAAAAAAATTCTATTTTTTAACTTTTATAAAAGAGGCGATCATTACAATATGGCATTCACAAATCTAGTAGATTTAGAATATATTTGCAATCTTATTTTCAATCTATATGAATTATCCGTTTTATTTATAGATAGCAAAAAAAAGCTAAAATTAGAATTCTCCACAAATTCATTAAGTCATCCGCTTTATTCTAGGAAAGAAGAATTATTGAATCAATTCTTCTCTGATCATGCTCCACACCAATTTCCAATTTTCCAAACCACAACTTCTCTGGAAAACTTCTTTTCAATAAACCTTTACACAGATAAGGGATTTAGCGGTGTAATCATTGTTGGTCCTTTCCTTTATTTCGAACTAACAGATAAATCAATTCATGGAATTCTTAATGACTTTAATATTTATAAAGGGCGAAACAAAATCGTTCAATACTATCATTCTTTACCTGTAGTAAGTAGAGTGAAGATGATAAATATGAGTGCAATCTTTTATTACATGCTTTACCATCAAAAATTAGACATAGTCGATATCCTACAACAAAATATATTACTTGTGGAAAGAAAAATTAGACTTGAATCACCTGATATACGTATATCAGAAACTCAAGAAAATGATGAAAATAACGAAACGCCTGCTCCTCTTTTACTAGAAAAGACACTTCTGCAATTTATTAAGGAAGGAAAAAAGGATGAATTCCTAAAACATGCACAAGCATTATTTGAAACTGGAGAACTGAGAATACTATCTAAAACGAGTCAATTAAGAAGTCGAAAAAACCATGCTATCGCAGCTATAACACTTGGAACAAGAGCTGCTATAGAAGGTGGCATTTCTCCTGAAACTGCCTACACCCTCAGCAAGTTATATATTCAAAACCTTGAAGAGCTGAAAGAGAGCAAAGCTATTTATCAATTCATGATCCAAGCTTTATGTGATCTAATAGAAGAAGTCGAAAAAGGGAATGAGCTCAAGTACTCAAAAACAATCAATGCTTGCCGAAACTATATTTTCACACATCTTTATGAGGAAATTACTCTCTCACAATTAGCAGAGTTCGTCTCTATGCATCCCAACTATTTATCCGTCCTTTTTAAAAAAGAAGTTGGAGTATCACTACGTGAATATATCCAGCGTGAAAAGATTGAAGAAGCAAAAAAGTTAATATTCTATACAAAACATTCCATGTCCGAAATCTATACCTTATTACATTTTTATGATCAAAGTTATTTTATAAAAGTATTCAAAAAGTTCACAGGCATGACACCGAGACAGTTTAAAAACAAGGGAGTTAAAATGTAGACAAAACTTAAAATTCCTCATATTACAATATCCCACACAATTAGTCCATATAGACTGTAATAAGGTGCATATCCATTTCAAAAAAGAGAAACACATTTATTAAAAAGCGGCTCACAAGTTGTAAGCCGCTTTTCCCCTATTCTTTAATATTTACCCCATATTCCTTAAACCACACATGAATTTGCGCTAAATGTGCCAATAGCTGCGGTCCCGTCATCAGCTGGCCAAACCATGGTGTTTGAAATGCACTACCTCCTGATTGAGTTAATCCTTGCAGTTGTTCTTTATCAAATAACTCATGTAAAATAGAATTTCTATCTGTTAGTAAATCCTCCAGCCACACAGTTATCGCTTTTGTATAATACGGGTTATGTGTTTTCGGATACGGACTTTTCTTTCGATATAATATGTCGTTTGGTAAGACTCCCTCTAACGCTTTACGCAATAGACCTTTTTCACGGTTTTTATACATTTTCATTTCCCAAGGAATATTCCACGCATATTCGACAAGACGGTGATCTGCAAATGGAACACGTACTTCTAGGCTCGCTCCCATACTCATCCGATCTTTTCTGTCTAATAATGTTGTCATAAACCAAACCATATTCAGATAAAATAATTGTCGTCTTTTTGCTTCAATTGCACTTTCTCCTTCTAAAATTGGTACTTCCTGTATAGACTCTTCATAGCGCTGCTGTACATATTCCCCTAGTTTCAACTTATTACGCCATTCTTTCTTCAGAAGTTGTTCACGTGCCTCTGTCGAACGCATCCACGGAAATGCACTTGATTGCAAATCATCCTCTCGATAAAACCACGGATAGCCGCCAAAGATTTCATCAGCACATTCGCCTGACAAACCAACGACGAAATCTTGTTTAATTTCTCGGCAAAACCATAATAATGAAGAGTCGATATCAGCCATACCAGGTAAATCGCGAACGAGTACCGCTTCTGTTAAATATTCTGCTAACTGTTCATTGGAAATTATACAACGGTGATGAATCGTACCAAATGTTTCTGTCATCAAATCAATAAACGGTGCATCTGAGTTTGGTTGAAATACATTTGCTTTAAAATATTTTTCATTATCTTCGTAATCAATCGAATACGTGTGTAGCTTCCCTTTTCCTTCTCTTTCATATGCTTTTGCTGCAAATGCGGTAATCGCGCTTGAATCTACCCCGCCCGACAAAAATGTACATAACGGTACATCCGAAACCAATTGTCTTGTAATTGCATCCTTAAGCAAAAAACGCACTTGTTCTACTGTTTCTTCAAATGAGTGTTCATGTTTTTTACTCTCAACATTCCAATAGCGCCATATGCATAATCCATCTTTTGAAAATGTAAGAGCATGCCCCGGGCGAAGTTCTTGAATTCCCGCATAAATGCCATGCCCAGGCGTTCGAGATGGGCCTAATCCAAATACTTCTGACAGACCTTCTGTTGTTACTTCTGTCTTTACACCAGGATGGGCTAAAATAGCTTTTAACTCTGAAGCAAACAATAATCTTCCATTATCATATTTATAAAATAATGGTTTTACACCTAAGCGATCTCGCGCAATAAACACTTGTTCTTTTTTCTCATCCCAAACCGCAAAAGCATATATCCCATTTAAATGATTGACACATTCTTCTTTCCATTCAATATAAGACGCTAACAGTACTTCCGTATCAGAATGTCCTTTAAATGTATAACCTCTTTGCAGTAATTCTTTACGAATATCTTCTGTATTATAGAGTTCCCCATTATAACAAATGGTGTAGTTCCCTTCCTCTTTCATACATGTACATGTCATTGGCTGTTTCCCGCCTTCAGGATCAACTACAATTAAGCGTTTATGTCCGAAAGCAACGTGCCTTTTCACCCAAACATTTGTATCATCTGGCCCCCTCTTTGCAAGCGTTTCTGCCATCTTCGTAACCGTTTCTCTTTCATTTTCTAACGACCGCTTATAATCAATCCATCCTGTAATCCCGCACATACAAATCATCCTTCCTATCCTATATCCGTATAACTTTACTCCGTTCAAAACCCAAATAGAACCAAAAAGGCTGAGCTGAAACAACTGCGCGTAAAATCCTAATTGGTGAGCGCTAACGATCCAGACAG
Organism: Bacillus sp. AFS023182; assembly: GCF_002560575.1. Classification (NCBI taxonomy): domain Bacteria; kingdom Bacillati; phylum Bacillota; class Bacilli; order Caryophanales; family Bacillaceae; genus Bacillus; species Bacillus sp. AFS023182. The sequence continues at coordinate 37,666 of NZ_NTRO01000057.1, forward strand.
TCTTTCTCCTTCGGGATAAAAAATTCACTGTATGAAGCATGTGCTTATTCTATGCCCAACTTTCTTTAGGTGTTCCATAGTTATAAAGAACGACTGAACTGTCCATAACAATAATAACCACTTTGATAAAAGGAGAGGTCACGAATGAAACAACGCAAACATATTTTGTATAATCAACCACGTGCTCATACAATTGGGAATGTGGAATATATAAACAGTGAATGGGTATTCTTTGACGATGAAAATGATGAAGCATTTTTATTAGAGGATATCATTGAAGACGGATTTGAAGTTTTATATAACAATAATTGGCTACCGGCAAGATTCTACGAACAAAATATATTACAAATTGCCGATGAACATCATCCACTTCAAAATGGTGAGATAATACGAATTCGTAAAAAATTGCTACTCAGTTATCATGAATGGTTAGAAGAACTACCTGATTCCGCTTTTGCATTCTTTGCGGAAACATTGCAGTCATTTAATTATTCTTTATATGACTGTATCTATTGTCATAATTTCTTATCGTTCCAGCCGAAAGACGGGCCTTGTGAAGGCGTAAACCTTCTATTATTTGATAACGAAGAAATGATTTGCTCATTGCACCATCATTATGTTCGTTTTTCTACTTGTAATAAAAATATATTTAAGTTTATAAAAGCAAATGGCGAAGAATTACATGTAGAATCTATGTGAATACAAATAGAAAAGCCACCTTATTTTTACTAAAAAAATAAGGTGGCTTCTCTTTACTAAAATAGGTCAAATCCCATCGGTAAACGTAATCCAAGATACAATACAATAACAAGCGCAATAATGAATTGACCCCAAAACGCCCCTGCTGGTTTATTCTTGCTTGTTTTTACAAGAACCATTTCCATTGCAGCAATAACCCAAACACCAACTAACATTTTTAGGCCATACCACATGTGAATGTTTCCTGTCGCAGTTTTCATAATGCTTTGATACAATAAGAAACCTGTTACAATAATGATAATATACACAAGACGAAGCCCCATATGTACGCCTTTACCTTTTCTTCCTGCCGTATACATGGAATACGCCACAAAGAATAAAATGAGCCCTAGTGCCCACGCTGTAATATGCATGTGTGTTGTCATATTATCCCCCCTCTTCTTTTCACACTTTTTCACTTTATATGATACCATGTCTATTTCTTTTCAGGAAATGTTTCGCTTTTCCCAATTTAAATGATATAATATTTAGAGTATTTATAAACTTCTTGTAATAACAAAAGGGGGAACAATCATGATTCAAACAAAAGATATTATCGAACTAACAGACACATACGGTGCAAATAACTATCATCCACTTCCAATCGTTATTTCTAAAGCAGAAGGTGTTTGGGTAGAAGATCCTGAAGGAAATCGCTATATGGACTTACTTAGTGCATATTCTGCGGTAAACCAGGGACATCGCCATCCGAAAATTATTAATGCGTTAATCGATCAAGCAAACCGTGTTACGTTAACTTCTCGTGCTTTCCATAGCGATCAATTAGGTCCTTGGTACGAAAAAGTTGCGAAATTAACACATAAAAATATGGTACTCCCAATGAATACAGGTGCGGAAGCTGTTGAGACTGCAATCAAAACAGCTCGTCGCTGGGCATATGACGTGAAAAAGGTAGAAGAAAATAGAGCTGAAATTATCGTTTGTGAAGATAACTTCCATGGTCGTACAATGGGTGCTGTTTCTATGTCATCCAACGAAGAATACAAACGTGGATTCGGACCAATGCTTCCTGGTATTGTTGTGATTCCTTACGGTGATTTAGAAGCATTAAAAGCAGCGATTACACCAAATACAGCTGCATTTATTTTAGAGCCAATTCAAGGAGAAGCAGGTATTAACATTCCACCAGCTGGATTCTTAGAAGAAGCTTACAATGTATGTAAAAAAGAAAACGTTTTATTTGTAGCTGATGAAATCCAAACTGGTTTAGGTCGTACAGGTAAATTATTTGCATGTGATTGGGATAACGTAATTCCTGACATGTACATACTTGGTAAAGCACTTGGCGGCGGTGTATTCCCAATCTCTTGCGTTGCTGCAAACAGCGACATTTTAGGCGTATTCGAGCCAGGTTCTCACGGTTCTACGTTCGGTGGTAATCCACTTGCATGTGCTGTTTCTATCGCATCTCTTGATGTATTACTAGATGAGAAACTAACAGAGCGTTCTCTTCAATTAGGTGAAAAATTAGTAGGACAATTAAAAGAAATTGATAATCCGATGATCACAGAAATTCGAGGCAGAGGATTATTTATCGGAATCGAATTGAACGAGCCTGCTCGTCCATATTGCGAAAAGTTAAAAGCAGCTGGCCTTTTATGTAAAGAAACACATGAAAATGTAATCCGTATTGCACCACCTCTTGTAATCTCTGAAGAAGATTTAGAGTGGGCATTCCAAAAAATTAAAGCGGTATTATCTTAATCAAAACAAGCTGCCTTTTACGAGGCAGCTTGTTTTATGAAACAATCATTCTTGAGAAAAGTAATATCCCAACGATAACTGGAAATAGAAGCAACATACCTGCTATACAGGAGACAACCACATGTTTTAATTTCCACCAATCACTTCTTATCCCTTTCCGAAACCAAAACAATGAAAACGGTATAATGAATATTACTGCCGTTACCAATCCTGGAACATATCTTTCTGCCAAGATTGTTCCGCCAATGTGAAACAATCCATTCATAAATATCATTGCTTGTATAACGAGCAATGTATAAAGCGTAAATTTCTTTCTAACTATCAAATGAGCATATGCACATAAAAAAACAATACTTGTTAGTAAACATACTGCTATCAAAAAATGTTGTTTCTGCATCATATTTTCTTCCATATGAATCGGTTGGATATATTTCATTTCCGGGAAAAAATAATATTCCTCAGCATTATGAAATGCAAATAATATAGGGATGAGCCAAATGGATAAACGGCTATTTAACTTCGTTTTGAAGTGTTCCAATATGTTGTACTGTAACCGTTACTTCATCACCAGCATGTAAAAACTTGGGTGGTGTAAATCCCTTCCCAACTCCCGCTGGTGTTCCAGTCGCGATTATGTCCCCAGGCTCTAACGTCATCCCTTTACTTACAATAGAAATAATATCTTCTATTGTAAATATCATATTTACTGTATTTGAAATTTGGCGAAATTCCCCGTTCACTTTTGTCTCAATGTTTAATTTGTTTGGATTTTCAATTGCATCCTTATGAACTAGATACGGCCCCATTGGGCAAAATGTATCAAAACTTTTCCCTAAGAAAAATTGTTTATGTTTTCTTTGAATATCTCGAGCAGTTACATCATTTACAATTGTATAACCAAAAACATGTTCAAGCGCCTTCTCTTTTGCGATTTGCTTTCCACGTTTTCCAATTACAATTGCTAGTTCCCCTTCATAATCTAGTTCATTCGTTGCATGCGGATGACTGTGGATCTTCTCTTCATTCCCAATAACCGTCGTCGGTGCCTTGGTAAAAATCATAATATCCTTTGGAACAGATTCCTCTCCGTCCATTTCTATCGCATGATCACGGTAATTTTTTCCGACGCAAAGAATATTTTTTCTCGGCCTTGGAATAGGTGCCAATAGCTTCACATCTTGTAGAGGGTAATACGCCGTTGTTTCATTCTCCTTTGCCCAGTTTACAATTTCTTTTACTTTTTTAATAAAAGCATTTCCCTTTTCGATACACTCTAACATTGTAATAGGAATTGTAATTTTTTCGCCTTTTTGCCGTTGCACTTCTCGAATATGCAGCACTGTTTCTTCATGCTCATCCACAATACCAACAAATACCTTCTCTTCCTTCTTCACTGTAACAAACCGCATTATTTCCACTCTCCATCCTAAAACTCATACAATGTAATTGTATTCGCATTCCTTTAAAAAAAACCTGCCAATACATTTTAATTTTTACAAAACTCCCTACTCTTCACACCGCTCAATGCTATTTTGGAATAAAATGTAGAATTTTTACCTTTTTTATCGAAGTTGTTTCTTTTTTATGGAATTTTTGTATAATATGTACTACATATATAGTCAAAATTTATAAAGAGATGGAGCCGATTCTATGTTTGAGCAAGCGATTGAAAAAAAACGTGAAAAAATGATATACTTTGCTGAACGCTACGGAATAACTTCTCAAAAAACAGTGGATTGTAGCCAAGAACTGGACAGGCTCTTAAATGTTGTTTGGCTGATGAAAGTAGATTTCGTCCAAACGCATACTATAGACAGACACACACAATAAAGTGTGTGTCTTTTGTTTGAAAAAAGACACATTTTAATGAAAACGCCCATACAATAATAGAAAAGAATATTTATCCTGCCTTAAGGGGCAGTAAAACCTCCACCGATTAAAGTTTCACTTTATCGTTTCTTTAACAGCAAGAAAAATATTATCTATGAAAGGTGTTTGCTATGCCAGCAATGGTTGGACATATTCATATCGTTAACATTGGATCGAGTGGTATTTTTCACATTGGAGATGTATTTGCAATCAGGCCGATTAGTTACTCTCGTGCTTTTGCAGGAGCTGGTTCTTTTAATGTAGGAGAAAGTATCTCTGTATACAATTATCAAAATACAACAACCGTCAATGATACTGACGTGATTGATCAAGCTATAATCGGATCCAACTAAAGGAGGCGATTCGTAAGTGAACTTTTATGTACAACAAAGTATTATCATTAACAAAATAAGAATTGATAGTATTACAACATCATCCGTTTTTCAAATTGGAAGTTCCGGTAGCATTAAAGCATTATCTAAATTTTCTAATACCGGCGGATTTACAGCGCCACTTCGTCCCTTGAAATCAAAAGGACAAATTCTTTCTATTAAACCATGATGGGTTCTTCTTAGGCTCTTTATGTCATAAACATATAGAGCAAGCATACACACCCCTCCCTATTGAAAAGGAGGTTTCATACAGTGAATCAAGATATATACATTTACCTACAACAATTTCAACAAGTTCTTCAAAAACAACAAGAAACAATCCATGCATTAGAAGAACAAGTACGTAGACTAACAGAAGAACTTGATGAACTAAAAAGCCGGCCCTCCTCTTCTATAGGAAAAGTAGAATATAAATTCGATCAATTAAAAGTAGAAAACTTAAATGGTACGTTAAATATCGGCTTAAATCCATTCTCAACCAAAGGACAACAAATTGAAGATTTTGAGGTAGATACAGAAACATTAAAAGTAAATCCAGAGACACAAACAAACCCTGATTTTTATCAAGGCATTATTCAAGAGATGCATCGCTATTTAGACGAAGAAGCATATAGCAGAATCCTTCATTTTGAACAAGAACAGCGGACGCCGCTCGATGATATGTATCGACAAATGATGATTGATGATATAAAAAAGCAAATGGAACATCGCCTTCCTTATTATTTATCACAAGTACAGCCGTATGAGGACATTACATCAAACCCCGAGTATATGAAAGACGTAATTATTCAGGCTATGAAGCAAGATATCGATAAAGCGTTCCTTTCCTTTATTCAGCACATACCGAATAATTTTCGAAAGGAGTAAATTCATATGAATTTTACCGTTGTCAATCGTGAAATAAAAGTTGGGCAGGTTAAAACGAATGGGGTATCTTCAGCTGCACTTTTTTTAATCGGTGATGCGAGTCTCCTAATTCTCTCTTCTATTCTCGATACACCTTTCGAGTCAGTGACTGAAGGTCCATTTGTACCTCTCGTAACTGCCGTACCTTCTACTCCAGGTTAAGGAGGGGCTTCATGCTTCGACACATTTCAATTGTTCATCAACCAAAAGTTATTTCTATGGGGAATGCTGGTATTTTTCAAGTTGGTGATGCGAACCAGATGGAATTAAAAACCCGAGCTCTTATCGTACACCGTGAAATTCCTTACTATTTAAAAAGCGAAGGAAGATTCGAGGATTTTAAAATCTTTACAGATGAGTACATTACAATTCCCAAAAGATCGACAGATGTCAAAATGAATATTATAAATGAATGCCCCTTTATTGAAGTAAATGCTGTTACGATTCGTACTTTATTAAATTCTGGCTGCTTTCAAATCGGTTCAGTTGATTATGTATTTAGTAATTCACGTATTCACCAAATGCGCCAATATATTTCAGATGAACATTTCAACAAATAAATCATATAGTGATGTTAAAGAAGACTGCTGAAGTAGGTGAATAATATGCCCTCTGTCGTTGGCAACCTCGTTGTTCAAAATAGTAATGGCTCTTTTAACTTAGGTGATTTCTATAATGTATCTCCAAAAGAAAATACAAAGGCATATAACGGGTCAGGAGCATCAAACGTTGGTTTTGTAGTCAATACATTTAACGGTGTCAGTGCAACGAATACATTTGATTCAGATGTTGCGGATCAAGATCAAATTGGAACAGCTTAAAAAAAGTAGGAGAAAAGTCTCCTACTTTTTTCGTTCTTTTGCTTTTCATGTTCTCACTTCATTAAGTGTAATCATTCTTATTGTTTAGTCTTTGAATGATAATCCTTGTTCCTTCAAAGCAGTTCTAAGTTTAGGTAAAGATGCTGGTCCCATACCGTGCAGTTGTAAAATCTCTTTCTCACTATATTTTGAGAGCCGCTGCAAAGAAGTTATTTCCTTGTGTTGGAGCGCTCTTCTCGCTGGTGCCGAGAGAAGTGAAAGAAATCCACTTTCTGGTTTTCGTTCCTTCTCACAGATTGGGCAAGAAGGACAGTCGCTACTTTTATAGTATTGATGTCCACTGTCACAAGTCCTTAAACTTTTTTTGGATGCTACCATTTTACATAGCTCCTTTCTAAAGTTACATCTTTCCTCTTTTCATATTTATACTTTGCTGTATATTTCACTCACTTTTTTAATCAACATGTACTATGTGATTCCCATCAAAGAAGTATAAATATTTCCCCTTCACAGGATGATGTAAGCTTTTCTCTAGCGCTTTCGCATATAGATTAATTTGCACTTTATAACGGTCTTCTAAAATAGGTCGCGCTTGATCGTATCCACCCGGAAAACGCCCTTCAATTGTATCTGTTTTAAAATCAATTAATACAATCCCATCTTCCTCTTCTATCATACAATCAATAACCCCTTGGACAAGTATAGATTCTTTGCTCTGACCTTCCCACTCTTGATATGCCTCTTTTGCTGAAAGCATCATCGTAAAGGGCACTTCACGCTCTACACTCTTCGCAGCTAACACACGTTTACCAAGATCCGTATCAAAAAATGCTACAATTCGATCAATCGCAATTTCTTCTGCTTGCTCAAATGTTAGTAATTCTTTATTTACCATTTCCGCAATTTGTTCTTTGATTGTTTCTGGTGTAATCGTTTTTTGTAAATTAACATGCTGCATGACGGCGTGGACAGCTGTCCCTCGTTCAGCGTAGGTCAACCCCTTTTTCTCCATAAAGCGAGGTCGCGTTTTTATAGGAGCACGAAGTTTTTTAATAAAAGCATGATCACTTCCATCTTCTGACTGATAATTCCGCTTTATTTCCGTAACAGATTGCTTCGCCCGGTGCATTGTTGCACCTTCATGCGCATACTCCCATGTTAAACGAGCATACACTTCTTCTTTTCGTTCACTTTCTAGCGGAACAGTTTTTTTCTCACGAAGTGCTTCTAACAATTCTTGCTTCTCTTCTTGTACTGGTTCAGGTGCAAGTAAAGTGCTACCATCAACGACTTCCACTTTCCAGCTCGCATCGTATTCATAAATTTCATTTGGTATATTTCCTTGTCCAAGTTCAAGAAGCATTTCACTATCACGATGTCTATATAGTGACGGCGCAATCCAATCTAAGTAACAAGATGCACCCGCACGAAGATAATCTGGTAATAACCAATCTGTATGCTCTCTTGCATCAAGCCACTTTTCCATTTCTTTTGCTTTATCTTTCACTGTACCAATTAAAATTAACTTCTCTTTCGCACGCGTTAAAGCAACATATAATACGCGCATCTCTTCCGCAATAAGTTCCATCTTCATTTTACGTTTAATGGCCAATTGCGATAGCGTCGTATATTTAATTCGCTTACGAGGATCAATAAACTGTGATCCAAAACCGAAATCCTTGTGTAATAAGAATCGTTTCATTAAATCTTGTGTATTAAAACGGCGTCCAAGTCCCGCTACAAATACAACCGGGAACTCTAACCCCTTACTTTTATGAATCGTCATAATTCGCACAACATCTTCTTGCTCGCCAAGCGCTCTCGCTGTTCCCATATCATCCCCGCGCTCTAAAATCCGCTCAATAAAGCGAAGGAAACGGAATAACCCGCGGAAAGATGTTGCTTCATACTGCCTTGCCCGGTCGTATAATACGCGTAAGTTAGCCTGGCGCTGTTTTCCTGCTGGAAGACCACCAACAAAGTCATAATAACCTGTCTCACGATATACTTTCCAAATCAAATCAGAAAGTGATTGCTGGCGTGCAAATTCACGCCATCCTTGCAGAAGGTTATAGAACCATTGTAGTTTTCCGTGTAATTCCGCCTCTTCCTCAAGTGGCGCTCCTTGTAAGAAGGAACGCATCACTTCATAAAACGAACCTTTCTTTTCATGAGCACGAAGCATCGCAAGCTCCTCATCATGTAACCCAACAATTGGGGAACGTAGTACAGCGGCAAGCGGAATGTCTTGCATCGGATTATCGATTACGCGAAATACATTCATCATAACGGTCACTTCTGTTGCTTCAAAATAACCCGTTGCAAGCTCAGCGTAAACAGGAATACCTTGCAACTTTAATTCTTCCATAATTTGAGGAGCCCACGGCATCGAGCGAAGTAAAATAACAAAGTCACGATATTTCACCGGGCGCATGCTATCTGTTTTACGATCGTATACTTCATAACCCGAATCCACCATCGCTTTAATTCTCCCGGCCATTAAACGCGCTTCCAGCTGTGCTTTTTCTACTTCGACACCGTCTTCTCCCTCTGCCGATTCTTCACCCTCAGACTGATGAATACATAATAGCTCAGCCGCTACATCTTCCCCTTCTGGATACCTTGCACCTAACTTTAGTTCAGCATCGGCGTCATACTCAATTTCCCCGACCGTTTCGCCCATAATTTGTTTAAAAATAAAGTTCGTACCGGCTAACACTTCGTGACGACTACGGAAGTTTTTCGCTAAATCAATCTTCATACCGCCGTCTATTCCTTCAGCCGTAAAACGTTTATATTTCCCTAGGAAAAGGCTCGGTTCTGCTAGTCGGAATCGATAAATCGATTGTTTTACGTCGCCAACCATAAACAGATTGCCTTCTTGCTCAGAGTCTTTCGTTACAAACTTAATAATCGACTCCTGGACAAAGTTTGTATCTTGATATTCGTCGACAAGTACTTCAGTAAATTTATTGCGATATTGAAGCGCAACCGGTGACGGACGAAGCTCACCATTTTCTGTACGTTCACTTAAAATTTGTAAGCAAAAATGCTCTAAATCTGTGAAATCAACCATTCCTTTATCACGCTTGATCGCTTGGAATCGCTCCGTAAATACTTTTACAATCTGAACAAGCTTTTCTAGTACAGGATGCATTTCCTTAAAATCACGTAAAAAACTTTCTGGTTTTCGGCTAAACAACTCTTCTTGTAACTTCTTCACTTCATCTTTTGCTTTATTTCGAAGTGAATCTACTTGTTTTACAATCTCTTCATTGTAGTCACTCTTCTTAATACGCTTTAGCGTTTGCCACGAAACATTTTGCATCGCTTCATAGACACTTGTCCAAGACTGATGTGCTGCACTAGATAACGTTCCGAGTAACACCAAATCTGCTTGTAATGTCTCCATGCGGGGGGCTGGCCCATCTGGAAGCATAGTAAGTTCAATTGCTTTTTGAACATGCTTTTCGGCAGTTTCTAGCTGAAACTTCACATCTTCTAATAAGTAAGAAGCATACGTTAAATCCTCAATTGATTTTCCTTCCACATCATATGCTTCCACTAGCTTATCAAGCCATTTCTCTGGATCTGGATGTGCTCTTGATTCTGTATGAAGCGCTAAAATCATGCGCTGCAAGTCATCATCACTTCGGTCACTCGTATAGCGATCAACAAGCTCAAAGAAAATATCATTTCCCTCTGTGCCATATTCCTCTTCTAATATGTCATCTAATACTTCTTCTTTTAATAATTCATTTTCTGTCTGGTTTGCAATGCGAAAACGGGGATCAACGTCGAGCATATAGTAGTACGTTCGAATAACTTGTAAACAGAACGAGTGAATCGTTGAAATCGATGCTTTATTCAATAAGCTGAGCTGCTTACGAATATGCCCTGATCCTGGATCATCAATTAATACTTTTTCTAACGCTTCGCCAATTCTGTTCTTCATCTCTTGCGCTGCTGCATTTGTAAATGTTACGACAAGCAGACGATCTACATCAACTGGATTCTCAGCATTAATAATTTTGCGAATCATTCTTTCTACAAGTACAGCTGTCTTTCCTGACCCAGCTGCCGCCGCCACTAAAATATCACGGCCATCTCTGACAACTGCCTTCCATTGATCATCTGTCCATTGACTACCATCAGGTTTCTGTGGCCAATTCTCTATCATTCGCCAACCTCCTCTCTCATTTTCTCCATCGCTTCACTATCTTTCATATCTTTTAACGTACGGAACTCATTATCTTCAAGCGATTCATCAAACTGACAAACAGAGCGGAAATTACAGAACGTACAAGCAGCCTTATTCCCCATTTTATACGGTGCAATATCAATCACACCTTCTGTAATGTCTTTCCCGATGTTTTCAAATGTATGATGCACATATTGCTGTAAAGTTGTAAATTCTTGTTCACTTGCAATGCTAGAACGCGCGCTAAAACTACCATCTTTTTTCAGACCAGCAGAAATAATGTCTGAACTTCCCGTACTTAACTTATTGTCCATCAATCGAACAACATCCGCATCTCCTAACACGAGACCTTTCATTTTAAATTTCTTTAAAATTTCTTTTTCAATTTCTTCTTCCGAAGCATCGCCTTTCATTTCCACAATCGGGTTATGAATATGGAAATATAGAACACCAGCAGGTGATGCCGCCTGTCCCTTTTTCATCCACGTATTTGCATTTGAAATGACCACGTCTAAATACGTTAACATTTGAAGTGCTAAACCATAATATACTTCTGTTAAATCTAACGCTTTCGTGCTTGATTTATAATCAATAATCCGCAGGAACGTACCGTTTTCATCTTCCGCTTTATCTACGCGGTCAATCCGGCCAACAACTTCCATTTTCACACCGTTTGCGAGTGTAAACTCCATCGGCGGAAGTGAACCTGTCCCGCCCATACCGAATGGAACCTCTAAGTCAACTGGCACGAATCCACTAGACTTCGCATGTTCACGAAGGATAAGTGACGTACGGAAAATAATTTGCTGCAGTTTTTGTTTTAAATAATGATTCCGATTTGAACTTAATAAAATTTGCCTTTGCAGAAGCGGTGCGATTTCTTCAATTACTGCCGCAGACAAATGCTCACACTCTTTAATCGATAAATCAGCCCAAGTGCGATTTTCCCTAAGTAACTTATCTGCAATTTTCTTTAGTGCCGCATGGAATAATTCACCGATATCCGGTGCATCTAATTTGAAAATATCACGCTCTCTTAGTGATAATCCATGCTGTGCAAAATGAGCATACGCGCAGCGATTAAATAGTTCCATACGAGAGACGCTTCCTTTAATTGTATCTCCGTATAGATTTCTACTTACAACTGGGCTGAGTTTCTGTGCACGGTTTCGATAAAATAAACTAGATAATACCCGACTACTTTTTTGTTTCCACTCGGGCGATGTAACATAGAAGTTATATACATCCCACCAAAAATCAAGATTTCCTTCAAAACCGTATCGTTTCCAGTTTTGTAATTGTTGCGTCACATATGACAAGGTAACTTCTGGCGTTGCTACATACGAAATTTGCGCCTGACGAGACAAGTCATTCACATCATTCGTTACAAATACTTCTTTAATAGAAGGGAACATTCTTTTCACTTTCTTAATAAAGCTAGATGAAAGTAACGTTTTTCCTTCTTCATCCGCGAGTGGACAAGAAATGTATAGCTTCTCAGAAGCACGAGTTACGGTTTGATAAATCACAAATTGCTCTTCTAATAAAGTCTGCCTTGTTGTCGGCGCTAATTCTACACCAGCTGTGGTGAGAAGCTCTCTTTCTTCATCTGATAACATGCCTTCATTTGAAGGGGCTGCTGGAATGATTCCTTCATTCGCACCAATTACAAAAGTTGCACGAACATTCGATAACCTTGATCGATCAATATTTGCAATAAGCACTTGGTCTAAAGAAGGCGGGATATTTGCAAATTGAAGTGCCTCAAGCCCAGTTGTCATTACATCGATAAACATCGAAAGAGACATCTTTTCTTCACCAAGCATCTCTACAAATGTATCAAGAAGGTTCATGACTTCTTCCCAAACTTGATCATGGTCACTTGCAAATAAGAAATTCCCCTCTGCCTCAGCACGCATACGCAAATCTTCTAGTTTTTTAGGAACATCTAATTCTTCTAAAAACAAATATACCGCTTCACACATCTGTACAATTGAACCGGAACGTTTTAAGCGTTTCTGCAAACGAATAATCGGTGTTCGTACCACATCACGAAGGCGGTTTATTTTCTCTTCCATTTCACGTTCACTATCTGTTTGCGCTCCAAATGCCCCATCTAACGAACGATAACGGCGATATGTCCACGGTTCATCTGCCGTCCATCTCTTTCCTTGTACGCCATATGCTAAACAGTAATTTTCAAACGCGTCCATTTCTTCACGCATTGATTCTTTTCTTACATCTAACGGATATAGCAGTTCCGTTTTTATACAGCGGAATATCGCATCATAACGCCAATTTCCGCTAATAATTTCTAGCGCAGAACGAATACATTCAATTAATGGATGATGTGACATCGGGCGCTTCTCATCGATAAAATGCGGAATATCATAATCCGTAAACAATGTTTTCATTACATCATAATAGCTTTCTCCGTTTCGAAGAAGAACCGCAATATCTCTGTAGCGATACTCCCCTTCTGCAACAAGTCTGCGAATTTCTCTAGCTACACCTTCAACTTCTGCTCGCAAATTTGCCGCTGTATATAATGTAATATCTGGTTCACCTTGAAACTTCTTAGCAGGACGAGATTCAAACTCAGCTTCTAAATGTGCTAGTGCTGGTGAGCAAAAACGCGGCTGTTCTCTCAGCGAAATCGTATTTTCAATTGCAATTTTCTCCTCACGTGCTAACTGTTTCACTTTTTCATACGTAAGCACGGTTTGATAAAACAAATCTAATTCACTTACTGGCTGTGCTAACGTTTTTTCATCTACTGTTAACGTAACTGTAATTCTTGCTCCGCAAAGCATAAGCCTTCTAATAATTTCTAATTCCCCAGGTGAAAAGGAATGGAACCCATCTATATAAATTTCTGCACCTTTTACATAGTCCGAACCAGGAAGCTTTTCTACAAGTAACTGTAAATAATCTTCTGAATCTAAATATTTACCAATTAAAGCCCGTTCAAAATCATCATATAAAAGCTGAAGATCGTACATTTTATTTGCTAATAATTTTTGTTCATCACCACTTGAATGAGTATCTAATTGTTGCCACATCTCATATACATTCGATGGCGTTACATTATAGCGTTTAAACTCGGAAATCATACTGCCTAAGTGCTCAAAAAAGCCATTTTGTTCTGCTGCTTTTTGAAACACATATAATCCTTCCTTACGCGATTCTACAATTTTGCGCAGTAGCATATGTACGCCTGCCTCATCAATATGAAGACGGCTTGCGCCACCAACTTCTTGCAGAACCTTCCATGCTAACCTTGAAAAACTAAACACTTGCGCCCTGATCGAGCCGCTAACTTCTTCATTTCCTATTAATGCTTGCTGCGTTTGGAACGTCATTTGTTCCGGTACAAGATATAAAATGGTTTCGCCTCTTGGACGCTGTCTTAATTCTTCTTGTACTTCGTGTAAACAAAATGTACTTTTTCCACTTCCAGCCCGTCCAATCACAAATCGTAGCGACATGTAATCCCCACCTTCCACTGACATAACGAACGTTAGTTTGATATCATCCTTGTATTATAGCACAAAAAAAGACAAACACCCTTTGTTTGTCTTTCACATTCCTTTCTTATAAAAACTTTCCATTACCCCTTTGAAAAGTTCGTTTGTACTTCTTTAATTGGCCAATAGCGTAAATCTACTTTCCCGACCACAGTATCTGCTTTCACAAAGCCAAAATGTCTACTATCCCAGCTGCCGAGACGATTATCACCAATTACAAAAATATGCCCCTTTGGAACTACCTTTTCTCTCGTTAATTCTTCTAATTTAAAGTCACCCGTCAGCTGTCTTCCTTCCGCTTGCCTCTTATATGTTTCTAAATAAGGCTCATCAATAAATTGACCGTTTATATACAATTTGTCATGCTTATACTCGATGTGATCTCCTGGTAAACCGATAATTCGCTTTACATAGTCTTCTTTTTTATTCGCATGAAACACGACAACATCAAATCGGTTTAAATCCCCAACTTGATAGCTAACCTTATTCACAACAAGCATGTTCCCATCTTGAAGTGTCGGCATCATTGACTTCCCCTCTACAACATACGTGGAAAAGAAAAACGTTCGAAAAAAAACTGCCAATAGCACACCTATAAAGATTGTTCTCATCCATTCTAGGCCTTCTTTTTTCAAAGCACGCTTCATCTGCCTCTCCCCTCACCCTTCTCTATAATAGAGCCTTACTCACAGCGAAGACTAGTCTCAATGTAGTTCAAGTTTTACTTCAATTTTCTTACCGACATACCATAAAGTAAAAATGACACCTATGACAATAATTGTTTTTACAGGCTTATGGATAAAAGAAGTTAAATCAGATCCGATATAACTTAAAATAAAAATCATAACTAATTTTCCAAGCGCTAGCGCTAACACAAACTGTCTTATACTAATGCGGGATAAACCGGCCACAACATTAATCAGTGCAGACGGTGTAAAAGGAAAACAAAATAAGATAAAAATAGGTGCAAATCCTTTCCTTTCAATCCATCCCATCGCTTTGCGTACTTTCGGATGTTTATTCACAAACGAGAAGAATCGACTCCTTCCAAAACGTCGAATAACCGAAAATACAATTAATGCACCAAGAACCGACCCAATCCATGAATACAAAAAACCAAACCATAACCCGAAGGCAACTGCATTCGCCATCACAAACACAATAAGTGGCAATGCCGGGATCAGTGCCTCCACCATCGGCAGGCCAATACCAAGGAGCGGCCCAAATGCCCGATAACTTTCTACAAGTTGATTCATATTTTCCGCAGAAAAATACTCTTTGATTGTTTGAAAATCCATTCTACAAATTACCCCTTTACTATATTCCTACCTCTACTTTATCATCGCTTATTGTAAAGAGGAAATGGTAGATACGACATATGGAGATGTATTTATTAAAGTTCCATAGTTTTATGTAAAAATCCTTCATTATTATTGTATGATAATCTATCAATATTTGACAGGATACTACATATTGAGAAATAAAAAAGGATGGTTGTCCCATCCTTTCTGCTTATCAGTCATTATTCATTTATGTCCTCTTCTTTCACAAGATACGCTTGTTCATATGCAGGCTTTAATTTAGATTCATCTTCTTTATCCACTTGCTTAAAATGAAGCTTTCCTTGTTTATTCTTACGATCCTCGTACTCTGTTCGCAGCTTTGCAGTGCGATTTTGCTGATTCTCAAAACTGCTCCTTGACATTTCTAGTTTCACTGCGAAACCGTTAATGAATCGAATAATTAAGTTACCATCTGCTGACTCTTTATTGTTTGCAATGTGAAAATGAGACAACCAGGCACATTCTTTTCTAGAATAAGAATACGTAGGAAAAAAGTAAAGCTGATCTGTTGGGCTAATTGCAATGGGTGCTTTATGCGTAATCTTTGTTAACTCTTTTGTACCGTCTTTTCTGCCGACAAAACTCCTGTAATACATAAAAAAAATAAACATTGTATTACAAAAAAAACAAAAGAGCACAGCGTGTATAAGTAGTGCTGGTAACACTCTTATACCGTCAACCTGATTACGCCAGGTAAACACTTGCTATACTCTCATGTGTTATTTTACATTATGTAGGGTCTATTAAGCAACGTTTACCAAATTGGTGACGTTGCTTTTTTGTTTCCACAAAGGAGACATGTAATATGGAAAGAAAACGTATAGAGGTTATAGCAAGTGAAGAATCCTTCCACAACTTATCATCATTCACAGAAGTAGAAGCATTAAATAAAACTATTCGTACATACAGAGACACAATCCGTATGTCTATTAAACGTACCGATGTACAGTCTAAACTAATTGAATTACTTGAAATTTTAAAGCGCCATAGTTGTAAATATGTAGGTGTTAGTTTCCTATGCAAAAATACAATTGCTGACATGATGGAAGTGTCTTATAAAACTATACAACGTTTAATGAAGAAACTTGTAGAACTGAACATGATTAACCAAGTATCTATGAAACGTAAATCTGATATGTTGCAAACAGCTAATGCAATTATTATTCAACCTATTATGGAAGAAGTGTCCGACAAGGTACCAGGTAAAAGTCCTACAAAGTGTCCTACCATTAAAACAACACCTGTTTTCTTAAAACAAAATATAAAAGATATAAACAAACGTAATAATAATGATAATAGCAATACTACTGAAGAGAATATTAAACAAGTTGATTTTGTTGCTCATTGGGTACCAGAACGTTTTGCTTCTTTAACTAGCTCTTTTTATTCTGAATCTAAAACAATTCAAGAACTGTGGAAGGTCGTAAGACAATGTAATAGAATCGTTAACCATTTAACAGGAGATAAAGCATTTACTAAAGACCAGGAACTTACTATTGGCTTAAAAGCTATCAAAGAGTTTGTTATGAAAATTAAATCTGGAACAAAAATGAAGAATGGTAAATTCGCTTATTTCAACGGGATTGTAAATAACTTAATGGACAAGTTCTATTTTGATAAGGAATTTATGGGAGCATAATCCCTCTGAAAAACACGAACAAACGTTTGATTAGTTCTCAACAACTTGTTATTATATTAGATATTCCATACATAAAGTGAGGTATACATTATGAAACCATTAACCAATAGACAAGCTCAAATACTAACTTTCATCCAAGAAAAAGTCATAGAAAACGGATATCCTCCAACTGTTAGGGAAATTGGCAAAGCGACTGGTCTTGCTTCTAGCTCCACAGTGCATGGACATTTACTGCACCTAGAAGAGAAAGGATATATTCAGCGTGATCCATCCAAACCACGAACAATTAAAATTTTAATAGGAGGAAACATATATGATAACCAATCCAATAGCATTTGAAAAAGACAAATTGATTAGAGATATTTATACGAACCAAAAACAAGTTGCTGAATTATTATTACTACAAGATGACCAACAAAAAATTGCACAACTTATTTATGATTGGCATTCGCATAAAAACTTTTTTATACAAAATGCTGGCATAACAAAAATCTCTTTAGAAGAATTAAAAGAGAAACACACACAAATAATTGATTTACTTGAACGAGTTAAAGACCTCTAAAGTAATATTTACAGTTATTATGTAAAATTGGTATGATTTAGGTATTAATTCAAGGAGGTTTTTTTCATGAGTTATGATACAGTCGGTTCGTTGCAACGTATGCAACAATTGGAACAAGCAGAAGCTGCAGCCGGAAATAGATTAGTTTTAAAAAGAGCTAACACAACTTTAGATACATGGTTGGCAGTTATTGCAGTTATTTTATTCATTCCTACTTTCACTTTTTCTTTAGTAGCATTAGTGATTTATTATTTTACAAAGGAATTTTTCGCTAAAACATGCTTAGTAAAAAACATAGCAACTGGTGAAAAATTTCACGTTGATAAACAAGAATTTAAGAAGTACAAGAAGGATTTTAAAAAGAAGGAAAAACAAGTTAGAAGGATATCTGATTTGAAGTAACTAAAAAAAAAGCCGACTTATATAAGTTGGCTTTTAAAAATCAAAAAAGGTTTTCTATCCATTCTACAATAGGTTTCCAAAAAGAAAAAAGTAAAATAAATCCTACAACTATGGAAACTAAGAATGAAATAATAATAGGATGTCTTTCTGCAAAAGATTTTTTCTCGGGCGGCGTTGTAGCATTAAATTGATGACCAATAGAAGAATTTTTGATTTTGTTCTTATTGCCAAGTTTTATACTCATTTTCGCCCTCCAAACCAATGACCCAATTTAGAACCAGTAACTTTATTTTCATCTCCCATTTTTATGGATTCATCAAAAATTATATTTTCTATGTTGAAAATAACTTGTTCTTTTTTATTCTCATCCATTTCTACCTGCGACTTTATATCTAGGTCATCCAGGTTTTCATATTGTTTTTCCAGTTCCAAAATTACATCTACGAGTTTAGATTTTACATTAGCAACTATTTTGCTTAGTACATTTGAAGAACATTTTATACTCATCCCAGCAATTTGCAATTCTTCTGTTGAGATAGCGTGACACAAAGCAGTTGGTACAACTTTTGCATAATTTACGGCATCATCTTTGTCTATTACTTCCTGAAGCGTATTAATACTGTCATTTATGTACATTGTAGTAAGCTGATCAATCCGTTCTTGCGGTATCAATGCTTCTAATGGGACTTGAGCATTTGTATATTTAGTTGAATAGTTTACAAGAAATGTACCTACAGGTGCCCCTTTTATTATTCTATATGTAGGAATATCTTCCTTTGTATCAAATCCCTTTAACTCCCCTTGAATCCAATTCATAATTAATTCGTTATCAAGGTCTGATAGTATAACTTTTAACCTCAAGAGAATATTTTCAAGTGTTTCTTGACCATTAACCAAGTCTTTTAAAAGTTGACTTCTTGCCATATTATCACTCCGTTACTATTAAATTACTTTTTAGTCTACTAGAATTAAAAATCACACGCAATTAATTCAACATCTTAAAATAAAAAAAGCCGACTCAATTAAGAGCCGGCACTTTTTTATCGAATCCATTTA
>NZ_NTRO01000058.1:0-1799 GCF_002560575.1 Bacillus sp. AFS023182
TACTTGAAGTACTTGAATTATTTGCAACCGAAGAACATCCACCTAATAATAAAATACCGATTATAATCGTAATAAATCTAAATTTCATTTTATATCTCCTTTTCAACATGTAATAATTCTAATATAACATAAATTAGAAATCAAATACCCTTAGCGTGGGTTTTTTTTTAAAATGCTGGCGGTACCTCATAAAGTGTGTACATAAATCAATGTTCAATTAATCTTTGAATTTTATCTTTCTGAACATGTATTTATCTTTTAAAGATGCTGCCAAGATAAGTTTTTTTTCCAAAATTGATATAGTGACCCCTTAAGCTGTTATGAATATGCCTAATGTTTATTTTGCTAAGTTCCCAGTGAAAACCCAACCATTTACTTCCTCATCTAATGAATTTGTGTACATTATAAATGACCAATTTCGTTTCTTTTCAATAATTATCACGGGTTTATTATAAGGAGTGGTGTCAATTACACCAGAAGCGCGTTGTTGTGATCGGAAAACAGGTGTTTCTCTATTGGTAACCCGAATTCTGTTTACAGCAGACTGAGCAATACCAAAATCCCTTTCTAAAGTTGTTTTTACTTGCTTTGCATTTTCTTCAGGCTTATTAGATATGAATGGTTCTGTTGCAAAGTTTGAAAAAAGCATAAACAGGTTGGTAAATGAGGAACAATGTTTAGGAAGTGGCTAATAATTGTTGAAGTTCATTGTACGTTGAAAAAGCGGAGTCTCTTTGAAGACTTCGCCTTTGTTTATATAGGGCATGAATGGTCTCAATACCTTTTAACGTACGTGAAGCATGACGAAGATTTTGAAATCCTGCGGATTTGGTAAAACGTTTCTTTACATGCCTGTGATCCTGTTCAATAAGATTGTTTAAATGTTTGATTGTACAATGGATTGTAGTTTGATAAAATCCTTGTTTTCTTAATTTGTTAAATGCGCAAAGTAATGCACTTGCTTTGTCTGTAGTGAGAACCGTAGGTTCTCCAAAATGTTTTACTAATCTTTTCATGAAGGCATAGGCAGCCTGATGATCCCGTTTTTTACAAAGTTGAATATCCAATGTATGTCCATCTTTATCAATTGCACGATAAAGATAACGCCATTCTCCCTTAACTTTGATATAAGTTTCATCCAAATGCCAAGATAAGCGTGCGGATTTATTTTTCACTTTCCAAATTTGATAGATGAGATTTCCATATTCATGAATACATCGCGATAACTTAAAGAAAAACGGCAATAGTAGCCTACAGCTACTAAAATAATCTCTTTCTTGAATTGTTTTCCTTTAAAATATCTCATGTCTGATTCTCCTATATCCTGTTTTCTAGAGTGTATCTTCATGTAGAAAACTTTGCAACAGAACCGTTTTTTTGCATTCGCAAAGGAATTCCAACAGGTATGAAAATAATTTTAGGTTTATACCGCAAACAAAACACACCTTTAGGTACAAATTAGCTTATTCAAGTAATTAGTGGGCGATATCATAGGCTAAAGATTGTTCCAAATATTCACCCATAAATTTCTGATAAGTTAAAAAATATAACAACAAAACGTTTAAAATATGATAAAATACAATTATATTTGAAAAAGAGTAGTGGATTCAAGTTGTTACTTACATGAACTCCAAAGAAAAAAGCCAAATTCTAGATAGATTTGGCTTTTTTCTTTTTATGCATTTTTAGCTAAAATAGCATGGTCTTTAAATCCTTGTTAGGGGCAAGAATTTAAAGAAGAGTTTAGCTTAATTATGATTTTACATAAATTGCATATTTTAGTAAATTGATATTATCTA
>NZ_NTRO01000059.1:0-11909 GCF_002560575.1 Bacillus sp. AFS023182
ACTAATCTTAGTATGTTTTGTATAGCTTCATATACTAAGTACAGATGATCTTGAATCATATAAATTGCTTTATATTCACTTAATTCTTTTTGTTTTTTCTGTAGTAACAGCTGTCGCATTTTGTACATAGTGGAAGAACAAAGAAAAATAGCGATTAGCTGCCCATAAAGATGACATTCTAGACGCTCTCGCTTAATATTGTGACAATGATTGATACCAAAAAGAGATTTCCATGTTTTAAATACAATCTCTATTTGCCAACGTAGTGAGTAGATATCATGAACCTGTTCCATCGGAACAATTTCCCATGGTATGTTGGTAATATAAACATTGATTTCTGTTAAACGTTTACTTTTTTCAGAGTATGTAACTCCTTTTTTCTTTTCAACATAAGTTTGTTGTTTCCTACGTTTATGAATTTGAGTGGATGTAAGTCTGTATATTACAACTCGTGAGGGTAATTTTTGTTGTCCAATATAGGCATTCCGAATCTCATAAGTATCTCCTGGTTTTATTTGATGCATAATATCTTCAAGGTTAAGCAAAACATATAAAGATTGCTTTTTTACTGTCCCATTCCGAAAGAATTCTGGAGATTCATTTTTTACATATACTCTATTATTTAATTTCAACCGTGAAACATAGAATACACCTCGTTGATCCATTTGGTCTAAATCTTTTAGAGAAAAGTATCCTAAATCTCGAATACACAAATCGCCTGGGCATAATGTATCCAAACACTCTGTACCAAAGGTTTTATCATTATTTTTACCTGGTTCCATTTGAAAATTGAGGAATTTCCCACTATGTAAATCATACTCTAGTTGAATTTTAATGCCGGCTGTTTGTGCACACCCTCCTGAACCGGGATAAATGTGAGCCAAATAATTTGGGACTTGAAAAATAGTAGCATCTAAAATACGGATACGTTGAAAATAAGAAGTATATTGGTTTTGGATTTGAGACGAATCGTTTAGTCTGCTTTTGATTAAAAGGGAAAATATACGCTGTAGAAATAAAACAGCGCACCGATTAAAACGTTGATTAAGTCCTTCAGGACTCATAAGTGTAGCTGTATTTGCATAAAGCTGGCTACATAATCGAGTGAGAGAATCACTTGCTACATGTTGACTGATCCAAATACATAAAGCAGCCAAATCTTGTGCGCCATACTTACTTTTACGTTTTACAAAACCTGTCTCTTGTGCAAGTTGTCGAAGAATATGTGGAGATAGATATCGCTGTAGTTCTTCAGCGAACAAATGAAACTCATCTTGAATCGATAGATTCATACAAAAACGCCATCCTTTCCTATGATTCTACAGAAAGAATAGCGTATTTTTACACTTTAAGGGGTATTTTGTTTTGTTAGATTGATAGCAATGTATGGTGACCCCTATTAGAAACTGCAGTGAATGTTATTGCTCCAAGTGTAAATCATACAATTATTCCGCCAAAAATTTTCGGACGAGTTATCAGTATACTTATTTTAGTTATGTCTGGATCTATTCCGATTTCACAGGCTATCGCTGGTTATTTAATGAAGTGGATAGAGCCAAATACTATCTTTATATATGCAGGGGTGTTAGAAATTTCTGCAGCCGTTATGGTATTTTCATTGCCTGTTGTTAGAAATTATAATGTGAATCAAAAAAATACTACAAATTAAATTGTAGCATCTCATTCTTAATAGAATGGGATGCTATTTTATATATCGCTAAAAGGAATAAATTTTTCTTGAAGTAGAAGATTGACTCTTTTTATGTCCAAATTTGCTTAGAGTATATTCTCGTTAAAATGTGGGTGGTACGCCTAATTAGGAATAGTATACTTTTTCTACTTTATATAATGTATGCTCGATAGTCGAGCATAGAACGGCATCCACTTTGTAAAATTTAACTCGAAAGTATAAACTTTTCAAAAAATTCTTTATATTATTTTTTTGCTTAAAGGCAGGGAGAAATTCTGAATTTTTCTCCACATCACCAAAACTTTGAATCCATTGCTCTACATAAGTCTGACTAAGTATTTTTCTATTTAAAACACTAATTATGGATTTTACCATTCTCTCATCTTCCCCATCGGAGTAAATTCGATCTGTTATGGTCATCTTTTCGTAAACCAAATCGAGGATAGTTAAGAGGTCATTTTTATCCAGTTCGGAACATTGAGCCAAATCTTCTAAAGCATCTGCTGCATGGGCTATAGCATGAGCCCAGCCTTTTTCTTCGTCATACCCACGGTAATCTCGCTCTTCTTGTACATTGTAAAATACTTTCTCTTTTATCTGATGAATTTGCTCTCTTGAGAGAAATGGTGATTCTCTATGCCTCATGAAGAGGAGCGGTATGACTAGCATGGAGAAAGATCGAGTGAAGACAGAGTCTGTATTTGTTTCACCAAGCTTAAAAAGCAAATGGTTTTTATCCAAAACAACCGGTAGAAGTTGTTCTAGTTCGTTTGCTGTTAGAGAATTATCAGGAATCCAATGTGATAAGGTTGTATAAATTAGCTCATCACGTAGTTGGGCATCCAAAGAACCGATGTTATTTATCATTTCTAGTATCAACTGGAATATATCGGGGGGTGCTTGGTACCCATTTTCTTTTATTAATATCAACTTTTCTTTTAAATTCATTTTACACGCTCCTACTAGAAATTTTCTGAACTAACTTTTTCAAGGGTTTCTACTGACTATACGGCTTCTTCCGTACCCTTCTTCCCTTACTATAAGGTACAGATAGGATCAGAGACAATCCGCAATAGCAGAAAGGAATAAATTATTTCCAAGCGGTTTATTTCCTGATAAAATCCATAAAATTCCGCCTCCTTCGATTGTATTTTATACGAAAACTTGCTATCTAAAAAACTTCCCCACCCGATTTTAGGATAAAGGGGTCACCATACATCGCTATCAAGTTAAGAAACTCATCGTTCTCCAAAACGAAAAAAATGCACTGGATTCTCATAGACAACTGTGGTGAGATAAAGTTTTTGTTTTGGGGGTACTTCAAAATCTTAGCTTGATGGTAATGTATGGTGACCCCTAAAATGAAAAAATCCGCTGACTTCTCAAAGTAATTAACTGTAGTGAAAGAAAATTTTTATTTTGGGGGTACATTAAAACTTTAGCTTGATGGCCATGTATGGTGACCCCTATAGGGGTATGGAAACATCGCCATCAACTTAAGAGATTTTAATAACTATAAGTGCAAAAAACGTTATCCTGTCTAATAATCTAGCTTGCTTAGAAAGAATAATGTTTTTACTTTTAGAATCGTGAATATTCTTAAGTTGATGGGCCTACGACTGTCCCCCTATACGGTAATTATTATTTTTTATTTTGAACTTAAAAGGAGAAAACATGTTGAAAAAACTTCTAATATTTAATGCAGTGGCGACAGTGATAATCGTTTTATTATTAGCTTTACTTCTTCATATTGCTAAAAGCGAAATGATTTATACTGGTGTAGGGCCAAAAAATCCTAGCGTTGTGGATGTAATTAAATATATTTATCATGGATTATTCTAAAAACAATTATAATAGACAAAAAGGATCATCGATTGAAGATCCTTCTTTGATGTTGATAAAAAGACTATTTTATTTGCTCTCTTGTTTTTTGTATATTCGGCTTGATGAAAGCGAAAAACAAACCGAGTTTCTCTATGTATTAGAGAAACGACTCTGTGAACTACCCGCCACTTAAATTCTAACGAATTTTGAAGTGGGGGGCTTCTCAGTTCCAAGACGAAAGCGACCTTTCGTCTCCCTGAGCGTTACTTCGGGTTATTCCACCCCTAGGTGTCCAACGCTTGGACGTTCTTTTTTACGGTTGATATTTTACGCAGGAACCGAACGGCTTGGTTTTCGCACTTTGTTTTCTTCCTGCAACCTTATATATCAAGTTATCAAAGAACTTCATGTGTCTAGTTTAGCAAAAATCTTTTGGCTATGCCAAACCGAAATTCATCTCCCACCTAGCGTTGGGATATCGCCCTACACACGCTTGAGGAAGGAAAATTCTCTCGGATAGAGTGTTAAAATAGTGCTAAGTAAAAATAAAAAATTCATTTTGGGGATATTTCAAAATCTTAAGTTGATGGGCATGTACACAAATCCCTATTCCTACAAATATAAATTCAAAACAAGAAATATGTGAGTATATCTTCTATGGTTATTTTACTGATAATGAATAAGCTCCGTCTCCATCTCCATCATCAAATTTATATACAGATAAGTAATACTTCCCTGGTTTTGCTGCAAATTTCCCTTTTATATTATTTCCATCATGTTCGCCCTCAGCGACATTATTTTTCATATCTGATTCGTGACGAAGTACCCAATGCATCCCAATTTGATTTTCATTTATAACAGAAATATCTACTTCTTTTGGAGATGTGACCTCGAACATGTACTCATCCGATTGAAAAGGAGTATTCAGATTTCCTTTTACAAGCGTATTAAAAGGAATTACCTTTGCATCAGGTTTCGCCTCCTCTTTTAAGGTGACTGTCGTTTGTCCTCTACTTACTTTTCCTCTATTATCTTTCACTGTTAACTTTGCGGTATATGCCCCCTCTTTTTCATATACATGAATAGGATTTGCTTCTGTACTTGTTGTACCATCTCCAAAATCCCAAAGATAAGAGACAATGTTTCCACCTGTGCTTTCTGTACCATCGCTATGAAACTGAATTTCTCCATTTGGTTTCCCGTTGTACGGTCCATTCATGTTTACTTTAACAGTTTGTTTTTCTTCTTCTCCCGTTGCGACACCATGGAATACAGCATCGTATTCAAATTGATTTTTCGCATTTACACGATAATTCACAAAATACGCTGTAACTGTTTTGTAGCCGCTCCACTCTTTTTGCGATAACTGTTCTAAAGATTGATTAATTTTCTTGCTCATCGTTTTCCAATCTTCAGATTCTCCTTTTGTTATGCCACCTGTATATGTTCCTTCTAATGTAAACGTATCAAAAAATTGAGACTTATGCTTTGTAATTGTCGCATCTTTTATCTTTGCTACATCTGTAATGTCTTTCTTTACATCGGTTAGTGGTTTTGGTGCATGTTCAGCTAAATAATCATCTGATACTTGTGGGGTATTATATGTATCTCGATTATCAATTAACTGCTTCATATAGTCTTGATATTCTTTATTTAAATTTGGATCCTTACCTAAAGCTTCACGATATGCATCATAATTCTTCACATCATTTGCACGAATTAAATCTAGAACCTTATCGAAAGTTTCAAATTGATGATTATATAAGTAAGACTGCAGTGCAAAAGAATAATTATAAAAGTCCCATGATCCTCCATATGTCGAAAATAACGTTCGTTCTGCTGTATAACGTTTCGCAGGATCAGATGATAAACCTCTAATTACACTTGGGCGTGGAACAACATTATTCGTACGAGTGGATCCCGCAAAAAATTCTGCATTTCCTTCTTGGAACCAAGTTATTCTTTCATCTTGAAACATGTCTCCTTTTCCATATAAACCAGGAACCTCGTATCTTCCTTGTAGATAATGTGTAAATTCATGACGGAATAATTCTTCCAAACTAAAAATACTTTGCTCTGTTGTACGCTCATATGTAAAGAAAGTACCTTTCTCTTCAATATAAATTCCACCATTATCTGTTGAATATCCATATAGTTGGTTATTTAGTTGATATTCATCTGGATTGTTATAAATGACTACTGTCAGTACATCATCAGGGTTCCCCGGCTCTAACGCTGTATCCTTTCCAATTACACGATGAAATTGTGCCTTTACTTCTTTCGCAGCCCAATATAGTCTCTTTACCTTTTCTTCTGCTACTTTATCTCCTGTTTTAAACACAATCGCACCATCATCGAATGTATACGTTTTTGGTAAGTATTGCTGTTTGCCTTCTTCACGAATTTTCTCATAATCTACTGTATTTCCGCTATAATCTTTTCCACCATAGTTTTTTGAAATTTGCCCTGTCGCAACAAAATATGTTTCACTTAAGCGAGGGTACATATGCATTGCTTGTGTAAGTACTTCTAATGGTTTACTTGAGTTACTATGGAATTTCCCTAAACGACCAGTATAATAAATACCATTATTAATTAACCAACTATTTTCTGTTGTTATATGATTCAGAAGAGCCATTCGACTGAGTTCATTTACGAAACCATCAATTTTCCCATACCATATAGTTTCATCCGCCTTTTTATGTGTATCAGACAAGTAAGACTGTATATCATGATCAATTCCATCCATGAGTCTATACACAGCTTGTCCTTTGTTCGAATCACTTACATATGTAGAAATATTATCGTTATATTGTTTGAATATATTCACTGCATATTGAACTGTTTCAACATCACAAGAAGCATTACCAATTAATTTACCGTATGCAGATACCACAGTATTTTGTGGATCTGTACCAAGTTTAAAGTTCGGATTTTTTGCAATTGCTTTTAATGCAGGTAAACACTTATCATGGAGACTTCGTTCACTTAAATAGCTTACCTCTTCATTATTAAAGCCTACATAAAAAGCGGAACGTAATACTTCAACAAACGTATCAATCCCTTTTGCATCATCTTTTGTAAATGTGCTTCCACGACGACCTAATTCATCAATAATAACCTGTATTCGCTCTTTATTTTGATAAAACGCTTTTGTTTCTTGATTAAATTGAGATAAATCTGTGATCTGATCCCAACTAATATTTGCCAATGTATCGATGAATTCGTCATTACTCATTCTATTCAGCTCTGTCAGAGAATATTTTTGCTGATATTGTTTTGAAGCTGCTTGTTTCACGGCTGGAGCTGGACGTTGTGAAAAATCGTTCACTTTTAAACGTTCTTCATAAGACAATGTTTCGTCCGCTTTTGTAGAATGTGCAATTCCATCTTTTGAAATCTCTACCCCATTGGGTTTCATTTGTAACACATTATAAGGTGCTTTCTCTTCCGCTGATACTTGTGTTTGAATACTTCCAAATGATAAGGCTATTGTACTAATACCAAGCATCATTTGGGTAAATTTTGATTTCTTGTTCATCATATTTCCTCCGTTTATGTAATCCATCTCAAAGAGTAACACGTTATTATAACAAGATATTATAATATGTAATATTGCATATTTTTTCTTTGTATTTATGAACAAAGTATAAAAACTCAATGCTATTAGGAGTAGCACCACATGACCATCAAGCTAAAATTTTGAAGTACCCCCAAAATGAAAAATTTCTTTCTCTACAGTTAGTTACTTGAGAAGTCAGCTCATTTTTTCGTTTTGGGGGTTATAAAATTCTTAAGTTGATAGCCATGGGGTACCGCCAGCATTTTGGAAAAAACCCACGCTAAGCAAAAAATACAATAAGCCGCCCATATGGACAGCTCATTTACATAATTATCGAAAGCGGAAGTTAATGTATCTTGTTTATTCAACATTAGCATCCGTTTGTTTCACAAACAAAGACCATTTAATTTAAAAACGTATAAAAAATGGTTCCAATCACTACTACACAACTAGCTCTTTAATGGTGTTAAGTATCCCTTCTGAATAAGAACCTATGGTTAAACGTCCATGTCCATTTTTCGCCTCACTTGTAGCATTCTCAAGTAAATAACCGAATTTTACAGCCTGTAACATTTTTAAGTCATTACCACTATCACCGAAGGCAATTGCATTTTGTCGGTCTATCTTAAATTTTGCTAATATATATCTCACAATCTCGTCTTTTCCAGTCCCTAAAGGGATAAAATCAATATCATATGCATTCTCTGGGTCTCCAGCCAAAGGATTACATTGATTGATGTTTATACTAATTTTAAAATCACTAGCAACTTGTCTAATATGGTTAAGGTTTAATTGATCGTCCTCTTCATTTTTGCAGAAATAGTAGTAATTGCTTTTGTATTTTGATGCACCCATCTGTGATTGGCTATCTAAAGCAATATTTTTAGAAGCTAACAAATCAACTATCTCTTTTATTTTATCGGGATGGTAATTGCCATTATCAAACCTGCTAAGCCATTCTTTATCAATTTCACCTTGTTTTAACTTGTTGAAATAATGAATTTCTGTTCCCAAATCACTTGCAATAAAATGAGGAAGATACTGAAATCCACCCCTCTTCATTTTTTCAAGAACAGCCTCAATGTCACTACCCGTTACCAAGCCAAAAAGTAAACCAGAAACTCTACTTTTTTCTACGATAGTCTGTTCTAATGCTTGTATTTGACTTTTTCGTTCGGCGGTTAATTGGTGAGGAAAGTACGTTTCATCAAAATCACTAAATACAATGTATTTAGGATTTGGTATTTCTGGTAAAGTTCTAAAAAGATTGTAGTCCATAGAGTAACCTCCATAAATTCTTCTCTCATTCACCTTTATATTACCACAAATATCCAATTACTTGTATAACTAAACTGCCAGTTAATTGAACAAGAAACAATGTATACCATATACATGTTCGGTTAACATAATGGGTTCTGTTGCAAAGTTTGAAAAAAGCATAAACAGGTTGGTAAATGAGGAATAATGTTTAGGAAGTAGCTAGTAATTGTTGAAGTTCATTGTACGTTGAAAAGGCGGAGTCTCTTTGTAGGCTTCGCCTTTGTTTATATAGGGCATGAATGGTCTCAATACCTTTTATTGTACGTGAAGCATGACGAAGATTTTGAAATCCTGCGGATTTGGCAAAACGTCTCTTTACATGCCTATGATCTTGTTCAATACGATTGTTTAAATGTTTGATTGTACAATGGGTTGTGGTTTGATAAAATCCTTGTTTTCTTAATTTGTTAAATGCGCAAAGTAATACCGGTGCTTTGTCAGTTGTGAGAACCGTTGGTTCTCCAAAATGTTTTACTAATCTTTTCATGAAAGCATAGGCAGCCTGATGATCCCGTTTTTTACGAAGTTGAATATCCAATGTGTGCCCTTCTTTATCAATTGCACGATATAGGTAACACCATTCTCCTTGGACTTTGATATAAGTCTCATCCAATTTCCAAGATAAATGTACATGCTTATTTTTCTTCTTCCAAATTTGATAGAACAGGTGTCCGTATTCATGAACCCAGCGCATGATGGTTGTAGGATGAACTGAAACACCACGTTCTTTCAGAATTTCAGAGACATCACGATAGCTTAAAGAAAAACGACAGTAATAGCCAACGGCTACTAAAATAATATCTTGTTTAAACTGCTTTCCTTTAAAGTATCCCATCTATGATTCTCCTCAATCTATTTTGCAAAAGTTTAGCTTACTTTTAAAAACTTTGCAACAGAACCAGACGGAATATGTGATTGCTGCTTACGCAGAGACTCCTCTATATTGAACGAACGATCCTCTCTTCATAATACTCTAATTAATGTACGTTTAGACATAAAATTAACAAATTTCGATTAGTTCCTTGGATGTTAAGGAATTAATTTTTATATTTGAGGAGATATGCGGGACAAGTGTAAATTTAGGAAAATCCAATATTTTCTATTTAAATATGATAGAATAGAAATATATCCAAAACGGAGGAATAACAAATGAACTCAAACACAAAACAGTTTATTTATGATATCCAGCAAAGAAAAAATAATTATATAGAAAATGTATTAATAGCAATACAACACCCTAAAAAAGAGCAATCTGAACAAGTCATTCAAAATATAGTAGAGAAGATGGATTTGATGGTCAGTTTAGTTACTACTTACATGGCTATTGAATCAGAATCTACGAAAGAATTAAAAGAGCTTCGGGAAGAACTTATTCATGCTCAAGCATATATTCAAAAACGAAAATATGAAGAAACACAGAGATGAAACCCTGTGTTTTTTCGTCTATGACACTATTTTTTTATAAATCTGATTAGATGTAATTTGATTATTGTTTTGGCATAATCCATACAATTTGTTGAATGCGTACAATATACGGTACCGTATCTTCAATGAGCAAATGATCTGGTTTCACATCCTTTAACTTTCCCCTTACATTACCCCTTACAGTTTCAATAAACACCTGTTTACCAATTGCTGATTGTAATGTCTGATATACGTAGGGATTAGGTACACTTACCATATTTTGTTCACTCAAGTCATTTCCCTCCACATAACTCACTCTATAAGACTCCTTTCTAACTTACATTCTTTCTTTTAATATATGATATAAATCTTATCAATATGCTAGAAGGATAATTCATTATATGAGCGAAAATAATATTTTAATAAGGTACGTTTTCTATTCCTAAATTGCTAAAAAATTATTTATATAAGGTTACTTTTACTAGTTAATAGGTGATGATATAGGGATACTTTGAATGTACATCCAGGTTGTTCCTTTCAAGATATGTATCATTTTAAATACAACCTTTATTAGAGTACTGCTCATACTTTTTTTGAGATTCTTTCGTAATACGTGCGTTAAGTAAAATTGCTAACAACAAAAACACTCCATATTTGAAGTGAACCCAAAAAGTTAGACAAATATTCTAAGCAGCTAATAAGGATTGGATCCTGTATTCTACAGGGCTCAATCCTTTTAATTTTGTCTTAATACGTTTGTGATTGTAATAGTAAATATATTTTTCTAATTCCAAAGTAAAATGTTCCATACTTTCAAACTCTTGTAGATAAAGTAATTCAGATTTTAATAAGCCAAAGAAATTTTCAATGACTGCGTTATCTAAACAGTTGCCCTTACGGGACATACTCTGCGTAATTTGATGTTCTTTAAGTAAGTGCTGGTATCGAGTCATTTGATATTGCCACCCTTGATCCGAATGGAGTATAGGGGAATCACCTTCGTTTAAACGCTCAAACGCTTGATCTAACATCTTTGTAACGAGTGGAAATACAGGTCGTGTTTCTATATTATAAGCAATGATTTCACCATTAAAGAGATCTAAAACTGGCGATAAATAGAGCTTCTTCCCGAATAAATGGAATTCTGTCACATCCGTAACCCATTTCTCATTAGGCTTAGAAGCCTTAAAATCACGCTGAAGAACATTTGGAGAAATTCTTCCAACATTTCCACGATAAGAACGATACTTCTTCATGCGGACAAGACATTTTAAGCCTAGCTCAATCATTAAACGACGTACCGTTTTATGATTGATTGAGTAATTTCGATTTTTTAATTCTAACGTGATGCGTCGATACCCATATCTTCCTTTATGTTCATCGAAAATCTGTTTAATGATTTCTTTTACTTCTTTGTATTTGTCAGGACGAGTAAATTGTTTCACCCAGTAGTAATACGTACTACGCGCAATCTCAGCTATTTTCACTAAGTGACTTACCTTAAAAACATGCCTTAATTCATAAATTACTTGCGCTTTTTGACGTTCTGAGATTTTCTCTCCTCTTGAACTAAGGCGTTCAACTTTTTTAAATATGCATTTTCCATACGTAAACGCTCGATTTCCGCTAATAATGCTTCTTGTGATCCTTCTACGGGCTGTTCTTTCTTTGTTTCTTTTTTCATCGTTGGACGCCCCCGTTTTTTTGAATAAAGGGCGTCAATACCTTATTTTTCTAGAGTTTTTTTCCACTGTAAAATAGTCGATGGATCCGGAATATTATATATTACAGCTGTTTCTAAAAGAGACGTCCCTGTCTCATTCATAAAGTTAAGTACGTCCATTTTAAATTGTACAGAGTAATTTGTATACCTAGATCTCAAACCCTCTATTCCATATTTTTTATAGAGACCTACCCATTTCATAATAGATTTATGATGCGTACCTATTCGATTGCCTATGGCTCTATAAGATTCTTTCCCTTCAAGATAGTCCTGAATAGCTTCTAATTTAACTTCTAATGAAAACTTTGCCATAAAAAAACTACACCTCCAATTGTTAATTGTGTCTAACAATTGGGGTGCAGTTCAACTAAATACGAATTAAGTGG
>NZ_NTRO01000060.1:0-84939 GCF_002560575.1 Bacillus sp. AFS023182
GAGCCATTAGCTCAGTTGGTAGAGCATCTGACTTTTAATCAGAGGGTCGAAGGTTCGAGTCCTTCATGGCTCACCATTTTCGCGGAAGTAGTTCAGTGGTAGAATACAACCTTGCCAAGGTTGGGGTCGCGGGTTCGAATCCCGTCTTCCGCTTTTTTACTTCGGGGCCTTAGCTCAGCTGGGAGAGCGCCTGCCTTGCACGCAGGAGGTCAGCGGTTCGATCCCGCTAGGCTCCATTATAAATTAGAAAAAACCTTACATCTTTTGATGTAAGGTTTTTTGTTTATTCTGCTTTAATAAGGACAAGTTTCCATTTATTTCGTTTACAATAGAAAAATAGAGTAAAATATAAGGTTTGAATTAAAGCGTGTGTGGATACGGGGGAAGGGAGGAATAGGTGTTGAAAATTGTTATTGCATCTGATTCATATAAAGAAAGCTTACGAGCGATAGAAGTATGTAAGGCCATTGAAAAAGGGTTTACTAAAGTTTTTCCTGAAGCTGAGTATGTGAAACTTCCAATTGGAGATGGAGGAGAAGGTACCGTTCAATCTCTTGTTGATGCTACAGGAGGAAAGATCATTCAACTTTACGTAACAGGTCCACTTGGTGAACGTGTAGATGCATTCTACGGTATTTCTCAAGATAAAAGAACAGCGTTTATTGAAATGGCAGCAGCGTCGGGGGTGCATCATGTTCCGGTTGAACAGCGAAACCCTCTCATCACCACAACAAAAGGAACGGGAGAGCTTATATTAGATGCTTTAGATAAAGGTGTACAGCATATTATTTTAGGGCTTGGCGGAAGTGCTACGAACGATGGAGGGACAGGCATGCTCTCAGCCCTAGGTGTAAGGTTTTTAAGGAAAGATGGACGAATAATAGAACCTGTCGGTGGAAATTTACATTTTATTGATTCTTTAGACTTAGCTAAGTTGGATTCTCGTTTAGCGCATGTGAAAATAGAAGCGGCATGTGATGTAGACAATCCTTTAACAGGACAAAAAGGAGCATCTTTTGTATTTGCAAAGCAAAAAGGAGCAAGTCCAGAAATGATCACGCAGTTAGATGATAATTTAAAGCATTATGCCTATGTATTAAAACGGCATGTACACATTGATGTGGAAGAGATACCGGGTGCAGGAGCTGGGGGAGGATTAGGAGCTGCAGTTGTTGCTGTACTACAAGGTCAATTAAGAAAGGGAATTGAAATTGTATTAGACTATACAAATTTTGATGAACATATAAAAGAAGCAACTCTTGTTCTTACAGGTGAAGGAAGGATAGATGTGCAAACCGCTTATGGAAAAGCACCGGTTGGGGTTGCTAAACGTGCAAAGAGACTACATATACCTGTTATAGCTATTGGGGGTTCTGTACTTTCGAATCACATTTCAGTTTATAAAGAAGGAATAGATGCTGTGTTTGCTGCCACATCAAGTCCAATGACACTAGAGGAAGCATATATAGCAGCAAGAGAAAATATTGAAATGACTGCGCGGAATATCGCATCTGTATGGAAAATAGCTTCAGGAAAACGTCTCTAATTATAGGAGACGTTTATTTTTCATTATTTATGTGTACATGTGTAATGAGATTTTTTAGAAAACGGTTTATTTTATACATAAAACAGATGAAAAGTATAGATTTCTACGTAGATATTAGTGAATGGGGTGTATATACATACAAAAAAATGTCGAGTTGAGTCAGAGTATATAAAAGATTTAAAATATTTAGTGAAGGCATAAAAGGGGGAGACTATCTATGAAGAAAGAAATTTCAATCGTTGGAGTTCCAATGGACTTAGGACAGATGCGTCGTGGAGTTGATATGGGCCCAAGTGCAATTCGTTATGCGGGAGTAATTGAAAGAATTCAAAACATCGGATATGACGTAGAAGATATTGGGGATATTTGTATCAAGAGAGAAAAAGAAGTAGCTGAAAATACAAATTTAAGAAACCTTACACAAGTTGCAAAAGTTTGTGATGAATTAGCAGGTAAGGTTGATCATATTATAGAAGAAGGTCGTTTTCCACTTGTACTAGGTGGCGATCATAGTATTGCAATTGGGACACTTGCAGGAGTAGCAAAGCATTATAAAAATTTAGGTGTAATTTGGTATGATGCACACGGTGATTTAAATACAGAAGAAACGTCACCGTCTGGAAATATTCATGGTATGTCACTTGCAGCAAGCTTAGGTTATGGTCATCCTTCATTAGTGAATTTATACGAAGCGTATCCGAAAGTGAAAAAGGAAAACGTCGTTATCATTGGTGCACGTGCATTAGATGAGGGAGAAAAAGACTTCATCCGCGATGAAGGAATTAAAGTATTTACAATGCATGAAATTGATCGTATGGGTATGACTGCGGTTATGGAAGAAACAATTGCATACTTATCACATACAGATGGTGTTCATTTATCATTAGATTTAGATGGACTAGACCCACATGATGCACCAGGAGTGGGAACACCTGTAATTGGTGGACTATCCTATCGTGAAAGTCATTTAGCAATGGAAATGCTAGCGGAGGCTGATATTATTACATCAGCTGAGTTTGTGGAAGTAAATACGATTTTAGATGAGAAAAACAGAACAGCAACAACAGCGGTAGCTTTAATGGGTTCTTTATTCGGTGAAAAACTAAAATAAATGTAAGACAAACGGCGACTAATTATATTTAAATAATAGGCGCTTAAGTTAATAAAATCAAAGGGATGAACAAATTGGATATGTACAATCTGTTCATCCCTTTTTATTGTCTTGTTAAAATATAGTATATGGTATCGGGAGTTTTCTAATGAATACTCCCCCACTTCACTTCGTTTGAAGTAGGGGTACTCTTTCGGTAATATCTGATAGAGAAACGATTGTGTTGTGTCCGTTAAGTTGTCTATTTTTTATGTAATTGTTTTTAAAACTTGCTACACTGTTTATGAAGGTATTTGTTAAATAATGATAGCAGGAACTATGGACTTGGAGGTGATATATGTGAAGAAATATAAAATAGGAGAAGTAGGAAAGGAATTTGGAGTTTCGATAGATGCGCTAAGGTTTTATGAAAAGAAGGGTTTCCTAAAACCGCAAAAAGATAAAGATACGGGTTTTAGATTTTATACATATGAGGATTTTGGAATATTTTTAGCCATTAAAAATTTCCGCCAAATGGGATTTCATGTTAAGGAAATTGGATCTATTTTTAATGGTTTAGAATTAGATGACATGATAAAAAAATGCAATGACAAAATAACTGAAAAAGAAGAAACAATAAAAAAGTTGGAATTAGAAATAAAACAAATTAATGAGTTTATGGGCTTATTAAAAAAATATAAAAAAGAAGATAGACAATGGTTTATAGAGTCAACTGAAACCTATTATCTTCTAAGACATATTCATTTAGATAAAGGAACATTATGTGTAAATCCTCTGTTAAAAGAATGGCTATCATTTTTGCCAACAGTCTATCCAGCACTATACATTCCACTTGAACAATATAAACTGAAAACGATTTGTGACAGTTATTGGGTAATGGCCATCCCTGAAATGAAAATGAGAGAATACGAATTGCCTATTGATGAATCAGTTTTACAAGTTGATATGGGGGAGTGTTTGAATTATTTATATGAAAAAGAGGCGAATGAGCCCTTATCCAACCTAATTTTAGAAGAACCATTACAGATCATTGAGAACCTTGGCTATAATCTTAACGGGGATATTTTATGTCGATACGTTTGTGAGACAAAAGAGCAAGAGAGGGTAATTGAACATTATATCATTATGCTTCCTATTATAAGTAAAGGTGAAAAGTAAAATAGGTATAGATTTTTCTTGTTTCTATGGAAATTATTTAACCTTTGCAGAGTGAAATTGGCAAGTAAGTCTCCATATAACTAGGGAAGATAGAAGTCCATTGTTCAAATTGAATTTGAATGATCTATTTTAAAGGCATTCGACTAACTGTTGTAAAGAGACAACTCAATATATTCAATGATTAGCACTTAATTTGTTGGTGTGAAAAGTGAGAACATTAAAAAACAGTAGTTTAAACGTAATTGAACTACTGTTTTTTTGATAACTGAAAAGCATGTACTTTTCAGCTCGCATTCAATTCATTTTATGTATATAGAAAATTTAAGGTAAACAAAATTCCAAAAAGATATTGACCCTGGTCTTAGACCATATTTTATAGTGAACTTGTAATGAAGGCGCTTTCAATAATAGTGAACAGTGGAGGTAATAAATATGAAAAAGATTGTTCTTTTATGTAATGCAGGTATGTCTACGAGTATGTTGATGAACAAAATGAGAGGATACGCAGAAGAAATAAACTATGAATGTGAAATTAATGCTTATCCATTAGCTGAAGCAAAGAATGTTGGACAAGCGGCAGACATTATTTTATTAGGACCTCAGGTTCGATATGCTTTAAATACTGTGAAAGGTCAATTGCCAGAAAAGCTTATTGAAGTGATTGATATGTCAGCTTATGGCATGTTAGATGGAAAAAAAGTAATTGAACAAGTGAAAAATATTTTAGGCGATTAAAAGTGTATACGTTGAGAACGATTAACGAGCTTTAGACGATTTATTCAGTTATGAAAAGTACATATTCTGAGGAAGATCATCGTCTGAAATAGATAAGGAAATTTCCAATTCTATGTGTGGTAGTAGGGAGCCTTGCAGGATAGAGAAATAATAAATTGGTTGTTTAATCAGTCAAAATCATTTTTAAATATCTTCATTATAAAAATATCATTCTACTCATGTGAGTGGTGCATGCCTATTTTTATAAGCCCATAAGGAGATTTCATGATGAGTAAAAAAATATTATCAATTTGCTTGTTAATTTCTTTAACGGTTTCATTATTTGGATGTTCAGCAAATGAAGACCAAAAAGTGAAAGAGAAAAAAGAAGAAAAACCTGTTGAACTTTATTTGGTAAGGCATGGGGAAACGATGCTGAATACGACTGATAGAGTACAGGGGTGGGCTGACGCGCCTCTTACTAAAGATGGAATTGAAGTGGCAGAGTACCTTGGTAAAGGTTTGAAAGGAGTACAATTTGAAAAAGTGTATAGCAGTGATAGTGGACGCGCTGTAGAAACTGCAAAGATCGTGCTAGATCAAAACAAAAATAAAAACATAGATATCGTTCAGCGGAAAAACTTGCGGGAAGTATGTTTTGGTGAGTTTGAAGGAGAACTGAATCATACTTTTTACGAGACACTTGCAAAAGCTAATAATATGACATTAGAGGAATTTAGGAATAATTTCGATGTTGATATTATGCTTAATACTGCAGCTAAGATTGATAAAAGTAAACAGGCCGAAAGTGCGGAAGTAGTTTCAAAAAGGGTAAGAAAAGAAATCGATAAAATTGTAGAAGAAGTAGCTAAAGAGGGAGGCGGTAATGCACTTGTTGTATCACATGGAATATCGTTAATGGCGCTGTTATATACAATCTCTCCTGAATCACTTAATAATCTTGATGGTGGTCTAGATAATGCAAGTGTTTCAAAAGTTGTATATAAAGATGGTAAATATACAGTTCAGTCTGTAAACGATATGAGCTATGTTGAAAAGGGGAAAGAGAAAACGAAATAAAATCTAAAAATATGGGTGGTAAACATGAAGTTTTTAGAGATGACGAGAAACGGACTAGAACGAATAATTACACCACTGACAAATTATCTCGGAAATAGCAAAGTTGTCAACGCAATTACATCAGGGATGATGATGACAATTCCTGTTACTATCGGTGTTACATTATTCGCTATTTTAGGTAACTTGCCGTTTAAATGGTGGAAAGATCTAATTAATCAAGCTGGTTTATATACACATATGCAAGATATGATAAGTGCAACATTGAGTTTGTTAGCTGTTTATATGGTTGTAATTATTGCTTATTCTTATGCGAAAGAAGAAGGCATGAATGGAATGGTAGCCGGCGTAATTGCATTAGGTAGTTTCCTATGTTTAATGCCAATGTCTGTTAAGGTAGGAGAAGAACAGGTTCCAGCTATCCTCACTCAATATTTAGGAAGTGACGGAATATTTGTAGCAATGTTTGTTGGTGTTTTGACAAGTAAACTTTACTGTGCATTAACAAGAAAAAATATTGGGGTGAAATTACCGGAATCAGTACCACCTATGGTAGCTGATGCAATTAATCCAGTATTTATCTCAATCATTATCTTTACCATCATTTTCTTTGTCAGAGTGATATTTGGTTATACTCCATATGAAAATATCTTTAATTTTGTTAGTCAAGTTGTATCACTACCTGTAAAAGTAATTGGATCTTCTGTTTGGTCGGTTATTGGTATATTTACGTTTATGAATTTGTGTTGGTTCTTTGGTTTACATCCAGCACCAATCATAAATGTATGGTATAGTGCGACTGCTCCTCTATTTACGGCAGCTATTACAGCTTTTGCTTCAGGAACACCTGTTTCAGAAATCCCTTATTTAGCATTTAGCCTTATGCACTTTGCGGTTGTAGTTGGTGGAACAGGAAATACATTAGGTTTAGCTATAAATATGTTATTTGCGAAATCAGAACAATATAAATCGCTCGGGAAAATCGGTATTGTACCAAATATTTTTAACATAAATGAACCGCTTGTTTTTGGGTTGCCGCTTGTCCTAAATCCAATCTATTTTATTCCATTGGTAACCTCTTCATTAGTTGGTGGGTTAATCGGTCTTGTTTTCCTAAAGATCACCGGGATTCTATCTACCTATAATCCACTAATAGAATTACCATGGGTAACACCTGCGCCTTTTGCAGCTTATGTTTCTGGTGGATGGTTACTT
The DNA here is from genome assembly GCF_002560575.1 of Bacillus sp. AFS023182. Taxonomy (NCBI): domain Bacteria; kingdom Bacillati; phylum Bacillota; class Bacilli; order Caryophanales; family Bacillaceae; genus Bacillus; species Bacillus sp. AFS023182. The sequence goes on from NZ_NTRO01000060.1 coordinate 6,822, forward strand.
CTTTTAATGACCATTATCATCATTATTTCTCAGATTTTATTATATTATCCGTTCTTTAAAATTGGAGATAAGAAAGCTTATGAGGCAGAACAAAAAGCAGCAACAAATAACTAATAATACTAAGTATGAAATGTGTATTTAAAAAATAAAAATGTGTTGGAGGAAGAGTCATGGAACAACATGAATATATTGTATTTCAAATTATATCTGCAGTAGGTAGTGCTCGTTCATCATATATTGAAGCAGTACAAGAAGCGAAAAAGGGTGATTTCGAACGGGCAAAAGAATTGATCGAAGAAGGTGCTGAATCTTTTATTCAAGGGCATAAGGCACATGCTGGACTAATTAGTAAAGAAGCAAGTGGGGAAAAAGTAGAAGTAAGTTTATTATTAGCTCATGCTGAAGATCAACTTATGAGTGCAGAAGGATTTAAGATAATAGCAGAAGAGTTTATTAGTGTTTATGAAAAAATTTCAGAAAAACAATGATTATTAATCTATGGATAAATAAGATGGATAATTAAATTTGGTAAGGAAAGGTAAGAATATGCTTAAGACTACATTTAAAAAAGACTTTTTATGGGGAGCTTCCACAAGTGCTTACCAAGTAGAGGGTGCCTATAATGAAGATGGAAAAGGGCTTTCTATTCAAGATATGAAAGCTATTCCTGAAGACACATCTGATTTTAAAGTTTGTAGTGACCATTATCATAACTTTAAAGAAGATATAAGGCTTTTTTCCGAACTAGGATTAAAAACTTATCGCTTTTCCATAGCTTGGACACGTATTCTTCCAAGTGGTGTGGGAGAAATAAATGAAAAGGGCGTTATGTTCTATAGTAATTTAATTGATGAATTACTGAAACATAAGATAATACCACTAGTGACGATGTATCATTTTGATTTGCCGTATGAATTGGAGAAAAATGGTGGGTGGAGCAATCGTTCTACCATTGATGCTTTTGTGAATTATTGTGAAATTCTTTTTGAACGTTTTGGTGATCGGGTTAAGCATTGGCTAACAATTAATGAGCAAAATATGATGATTTTACATGGTGGAGCGATTGGTACATCTGTATTATCTCAAAAAGAGTTATATCAACAAAATCATCATATGCTCTTAGCAGAGGCTAAAGTTACTAACTTATGTCATCAGATGATACCGGATGCTAAAATTGGGCCGGCACCCAATATTAGCTATGTTTATCCTAAAACATGTAAACCTAATGATATTATTGCAGCTCAAAATTGTAATGCAATTCGAAATTGGCTATATCTAGATATGGCTGTACATGGACGTTATAACAAAACAGCTTGGAATTTTATGGAAAGTAAAAATATCGAACCTGTCATATTAGATGGAGATATGGAGATTTTATCTAGCTCCAAACCAGATTATATTGCTTTTAACTATTACTCTTCAATAACCGTTAGTGAGTATGATGAGAATTTTGTAATTGATAGCGGTGGTGATCAACAAATTGAAGTAGGTGAAGAAGGTTTCTTTATGGGTGATGATAATGAATATCTGGAATTAACAGACTTCGGATGGGAGATTGATCCAATTGGCTTCCGTGTTACGTTAAGAGAAGTTAGCGATCGTTATAATCTACCTATTATTGTTACAGAGAATGGAATAGGTGCATATGATAAGGTTAATGAAGACGGTTCAGTTCATGATGATTATCGAATTGAGTATTTAAGTAAACATATAGAACAAATGGAATTGGCAATTGTAGCTGGCGTGGATGTCATTGGTTATTGTCCATGGGCAGCAATTGATTTAATTTCTACTCATCAAGGTTTTAGGAAAAGATATGGTTTTATATATGTAAATCGTGGTGAAAATGATTTAAAAGACTTAAGAAGAATAAAGAAAAAGAGTTTTTATTGGTATAAAACAGTTATCTCATCTAATGGTAAAAAACGCTAAAGTATAAAACACCTCTACCACAGTGCTCAGCACTGTGGTAGAGGTGTTTTATATGGAAGTGTATCCTTGCTATTCTTATCAACATCCATCTCTGAAACTTTCATAAGAAGGCTTTCCTTATTATGCATCTTTAATCGTATCTCACCCGAAAATGTTTACAGGTTATTATTGTTGCTTTAAGATCTTTACACGCAGACTCTATCTCTCCATATAAAAACAAATGTACCTATCTGCATTTTATAGTATTTACTACACTCAACTTCTATTTTAAATACAAAAGGATAATTAGCTCCTAGAATAGAATGACTCTCCTGTTTTACATGTTACCTGAATTTAATGAAACGTTTCTTTTTTTATTTTAAAATAAGAGTATAATAATAAGTTATATTATACTGCCTTACAATAAAGTTTGACATCTTACCAATTTATACCATGAGGGGTAACGTCGTTTGTAATTGTCGTTTCTTTCATGTATGGTATAATTAACTAGTTGTTGTAAATACATACATATAGAGCAGAATAATAATATTTCAGTATATGGATAAAATTGCTCATAAGTAGGAGGAAGGGTTAGCATGCCTTTTGGAGATATGAACTTTTTGAAATATCTCAGTACGATATTAGATATCGCCGTTGTGTGGTTTGTTATATATAAGCTAATTCATGTAATCCGAGGTACAAAAGCCGTTCAACTTTTGAAAGGGATTACAGTTATTATTATCGTCCGTATATTAAGTTATTTATTTGAGTTGCATACGTTGCAGTGGCTCACGGACCAAGCTTTGACATGGGGATTCCTAGCAGTGATTATTATTTTTCAACCCGAGCTTAGAAGAGCGCTTGAACAATTAGGAAGAGGAAGTTTGTTCTCTCGTGCAATTGGTCAGGAAGAAGAAGAGTATGAAATCGTTGCGAATGCTGTGGCAAAGGCAACTGAATATATGGGTAAACGACGCATTGGTGCGCTTATTACATTATCTAGAGAGACTGGGATGGGAGATTATGTAGAAACCGGGATTCCTTTAAATGCTAATGTGTCATCAGAACTGCTTATTAATATCTTTATCCCCAATACACCGCTTCATGATGGAGCGGTTATTATGCAAGGGAATACGATTAAAGCAGCAGCTTGTTACTTACCATTATCGGAAAGTCCGTTCATATCAAAAGAATTAGGAACGCGTCACCGAGCTGCGATGGGAGTTAGTGAAGTAACTGATAGCATTACAGTGGTTGTATCAGAAGAAACAGGTCAAATTTCTTTAACTAAAAATGGGGAATTACATCGTGATTTAAAAGTCGAACAGTTGAAAGAGATGCTTTTAGCAGAGTTCAGTGGGAATGTGAAGACAACTTCTTCATCTTTATGGAATTGGAATTGGAGGAGAAAGCGTCATGGATAAGCTGATGGAGAACCACTGGTTTTTAAAAGGAATTTCATTACTATTGGCGTTAATGCTTTACATGTCAACGAATTTGTCGGATAAAAACATGACAGAGAATAAGAATGCATCACCTTTTCCAACAAGTGATATAACAGAAACAGTGTCTAACATTGTAGTAGCAGTAAACTATGATGAAGATAAATATATTGTAAGTGGTATTCCAAAGTATGTAAAAGTAAAATTGGAAGGACCCAAAAACGTAATTACTGCAGCAAGGTCACAACGTGAGTTTGGTGTATCTGTAGATTTACGTGGATATTCTACAGGAACATACGAAGTGCCTTTAAAGTATACCGGGATGGAAAATAACTTAAAAGTAACGGTTCAACCGGCGAAAGTTAAAGTTACAATCCAAAGTAAGGCGAAGAAGTCATTTCCTGTGGAAGTGAAGTATTCGAATGAGAGTCAAATGCCAGGAGGTAGTATGGTTGAAAAGCCGACTATTAAACCAGGAACTGTTGAGGTTATTGGTACAGAAGAGGAGCTAGCAAAAGTTGCTCTTGTCAGGGCATATGTTGATTTGAAGGGGATAACAAAAACAGTAACAAAGACAGCCGAAATTGTACTATATGATGAAGATGGTAAGAAATTAGACTTACAAACAACACCTTCTAAAGTAAGTGTTACGATCCCAGTTTCAAATCCAACTACGACAAATAATATTGAAAAAACTGTGCCACTAACTTATTCAAAAAAAGGAAGTGTACCTGAAGGGTTAGCTGTTACAAAAATCGGTATCGAACCAAATGAAGTGACAATATCAGGACCAAAAGATGTTTTGGACACTATAAAGTCCTTGGAGGGCGTCGAAGTAGATCTTAGTAAAATTACGGAATCTACAACATTCGATGCCTCTGTTTTATTACCGAAAGGTGTAACAAATGTAAACCCTAGTCAAGTGAAAGTTTCCGTCGAAGTACAAAAGCAAAAAAATACAAAGCATAAGACAATAGAGGGCATTTCTATACGAAAAAATGGATTGTCAGATGAATTCACCTTACAATTGCTTTCTCCACAAGGTGGAAAGATAAGCGTTGATATTTCAGGAGAAGCCAGTATAGTAGATAAAATAACAGCAGAACAAATAACAGCGTCAATTAATCTACAAAATCTATCTTCTGGGACGCACGATATTCCAATTCAGGTTAGCGGCCCTAATAATGTTTCAATAGAGACAAAACAAAAAAATGCAAAGGTAACCCTTGTGAAAAAAGAAAATTCAGAGCAAGAAGTACAAGGAAGGCCAGAACAACCAGAACAACCAGATTCACCAGAAGACAAAGAGAATGAAATAGAAAAACCAAATGAGAAAGACAAGGAACAAGGCAAACAGAATGAAGTAGAAAATCAAAAAGAGCAAGAAAAAGGAGCGAATAGCAATGGGTAAATATTTTGGTACAGATGGTGTGCGCGGTGTCGCGAATGAGGAATTGACGCCTGAACTAGCATTTAAAATTGGACGTTTTGGAGGATATGTATTAACAAAAGATATAGATCGTCCAAAAGTTATTATTGGCCGAGATACACGTGTATCTGGTCACATGTTAGAAGGTGCATTAGTAGCAGGTCTATTATCAACTGGAGCAGAAGTTATGCGTCTTGGTGTTATTTCAACTCCTGGGGTTGCGTATTTAACAAAGGCGCTAGATGCACAAGCGGGTGTTATGATTTCAGCATCTCATAACCCAGTGCAAGATAACGGAATTAAATTTTTTGGCTCAGATGGATTCAAACTAACTGATGAACAAGAAGCAGAAATTGAAGCTTTATTAGATAAAGAAGTAGATGAATTACCACGTCCGACAGGAACAGAGCTTGGACAAGTGAACGATTACTTCGAAGGTGGACAAAAGTATTTACAATACATTAAACAAACTGTAGAAGAAGACTTCTCTGGTTTACATATTGCTTTAGATTGTGCACACGGAGCAACGTCTTCTTTAGCACCATATTTATTCGCAGACTTAGAAGCTGACATCTCTACGATGGGAACATCACCAAACGGTATGAACATTAACGAGGGTGTTGGCTCTACACATCCAGAAGGTTTAGCTGAACTAGTAAAAGAAAAAGGTGCGGATATTGGACTTGCATTTGATGGCGATGGAGACCGTTTAATTGCAGTAGATGAAAAAGGAAACATTGTTGATGGCGATCAAATTATGTACATTTGTGCGAAATATATGAAAGAAACTGGTCAGTTAAAACATAACACAGTTGTTTCAACTGTTATGAGTAACTTAGGATTCTATAAAGCACTAGAAGCAAACGGTATTACAAGTAATAAGACAGCAGTTGGTGATCGCTACGTAATGGAAGAAATGAAGCGCGGCGGTTATAATCTTGGTGGGGAACAATCTGGTCATATTATCTTACTTGATTACATTACAACTGGAGACGGAATGTTAAGTGCGCTTCAACTTGTAAATATTATGAAGATGACGAAAAAGCCATTGTCTGAGCTTGCGAGTGAAATGACAAAGTTCCCTCAACTATTAGTAAACGTTCGTGTAACGGATAAAAAATTAGCATTAGAAAATGAAAAAATTAAAGAAATTATTCGTGTGGTGGAAGAAGAAATGAACGGAGACGGCCGTATTCTTGTTCGTCCTTCTGGAACAGAACCACTTATTCGTGTAATGGCAGAAGCACCAACACAAGAAATTTGTGATGGATATGTACATCGCATTGTAGAAGTTGTGAAAGCTGAAGTTGGAGCTGAATAATTAGCTGATTTTATATGAAAAAGGAGCACGATTTGTGCTCCTTTTTCATATGTTTTATAGACAATGAAAAAATTTCATTGACGGTTTATGTTGTTTGTTATAAGATGGTCTTGTTCTTTTTCTCAAAGTAAATATAAGGAATTATAAAAGCGCCAGAACTACAAGTTGTGTAGTTGACGAGGAGGAGTTTTATCGAGATTTCGGCGGATGACTCCCGGTTGTTCATCACAACCGAAAGCTTTTACTTAAATCACCAAGGTGACTCGGTGGACAAAGGTAAAGGTTTGATGAGAGAAAAGGAACGGATGAATACTAGCTGTATAAGTATATACGGACTGAAACCCAATCGAGAGGAAGGTGAAAGCCGTTACAGGCTTACAGGGCTAGCAATATGTAATCCGTTTTTTATATTTAAATAATGAATGGGATCGGACTATGTCGTTACATGTTCGCATAGCAATGTAAGCATTTGTAACGGCGACTAAACATGTGTGGAATCGTAGGATTTATTGGAGAGCAAGATGCAAAGGAAATTTTATTAAAAGGTTTAGAGAAACTAGAATACCGCGGATATGATTCAGCAGGTATTGCAGTACAGGCAGAGAACGGTATTGTTGTATACAAAGAAAAAGGCCGTATTGCAAAACTTCGTGAAATCGTAGACGAGAACGTGGCAGCAAGCGTGGGAATCGGTCACACACGCTGGGCTACACATGGTGTTCCAAGCACTGTAAACGCACATCCGCATCAAAGTACATCAAAGCGCTTTACGCTAGTTCATAATGGTGTAATTGAAAACTATGAATTAGTGAAAAAAGAATATCTTCAAGATGTAACGTTTGTAAGTGAGACTGATACAGAAGTTATCGTACAGCTTATGGAACAGCAAGTAAGCACAGGGTTAAGTGTAGAAGATGCATTCCGTAAAACGTTATCCATTTTACATGGTTCTTATGCGATTGGATTACTTGATGCTGAAAATCCAAACATGATTTATGTTGCTAAAAACAAAAGCCCGCTATTAGTAGGTGTTGGTGACAACTTTAATGTTGTTGCGAGCGACGCAATGGCGATGTTACAAGTTACAGATCAATTTATCGAATTAATGGATAAAGAAATGGTAATTGTAACACAAGAAAGCATTACAATTAAAAACTTACAAGGTGAAACGATTGAACGTGCACCGTTTACAGCGGAATTAGATGCAAGTGATATTGAAAAAGGAACATATCCTCATTTCATGCTTAAAGAAATTGATGAGCAACCACTTGTAATCCGTAATATCATTCAAAAATATCAAAATGAAAATGGCGAAATCGAATTAGATGGAGACATCCGTAATGCGATTTTAGATAGCGATCGTATTTATATTATTGCATGTGGAACAAGTTACCATGCTGGTCTTGTTGGAAAGCAATTCATCGAGAAGTTTGCAAAAGTACCTGTAGAAGTACACGTAGCAAGTGAATTCTCTTACAATATGCCATTATTAACAGAAAGACCATTCTTCATTTACATTTCACAAAGTGGTGAAACTGCAGATAGCCGTGCAGTACTTGTACAAACAAGTGAAATGGGTCATAAAGCATTAACAATTACAAACGTACCAGGTTCTACGCTTTCTCGTGAAGCTGACTATACACTACCTCTATATGCAGGGCCAGAAATCGCAGTTGCTTCTACGAAAGCTTACACAGCTCAACTTGCAGTGCTTTCAATCCTAGCAGCTGATATTGCGAAAGCAAAAGGCGAAGTTCTTGATTTTGATTTAACACACGAACTAGGTCTTGTAGCGAATGCAATGGTAGTACTTTGTGATCAAAAAGAAGAAATGGATGCACTTGCAAAACAATTTTTAGCAACAACACGCAACTGTTTCTTCATTGGACGCAGCGTAGACTTCTTCGTAGGATTAGAAGGTGCGTTAAAGCTAAAAGAAATTTCTTACATCCAAGCAGAAGGATTTGCTGGTGGAGAATTAAAACACGGTACAATCGCGTTAATTGAACAAGGTACACCAGTTATCGCACTTGCTACGCAAGAGCACGTAAACCTTGGAATTCGCGGTAACGTAAAAGAAGTAGTAGCACGTGGAGCAAACCCATGTATCATCTCAATGAAAGGCTTAGAAATGGAAGGCGACAGCTTCGTACTACCAGCTGTACATGAAGCATTAGCACCGCTTGTAGCAGTTGTTCCATTACAACTTATCTCATACTACGCAGCGCTTCACCGCGAGTGTGATGTTGATAAGCCTCGTAACTTAGCTAAGTCTGTTACTGTTGAGTAGGAGATTGGGAAATTAATAATTGTATTGTAGATTTGAAATAAAGTTGCACTGTTTCCACCCCTTTAGATATGATTATCTAAAGGGGTGTTTTTATGTCGAAAAGAAAAAGAATATCTGCGATCGAACAGTGGATTAAACAAGGTCGAGGAACCGGTATGGAGTAGATTATAAACCTTGGTTAAAGATTCAAGATGTATCTTCAAAGGGTCGTTCAACTCGTTTAAAAGGAATAAAAACAAACAGACAGCATGAATTTCTGTCGGACTTGGGGAAAAATATATTTATTTAACTGAATAATTGGACAAATTAGATTACTAGACATTAAGAGGGGGTTTATTAATGAAAATGAATGAAAAAACATATCTAAGTATAGAAGAGATTATTTCATTGCCAACCTTATCAGATACAAACATAAGTGATGATGGCAAAAACGTAGCATTTGTCAAGAAGACAGCTAACTGGAAAGACAATAAATATAGGAATCATGTATGGATATATGAAAAAGATAAGGGGCAGAGTTACCCATTAACAACTAAGGATATAGATAGTACATACCCATTATGGTCTCCAGATTCTAGGAATATCGCATACCTTAGCCCAGTTGGTGACGGGGATAATAAGAAAAATCAGATCTTTGTTAAGTCAATAGATGGTTATAGTGGGGTTCAAATTACTGATGAAAAAGAAGGGGTCAGTAATTTCAAATGGGAGTCTACTGGCAAGGGTTTTTATTATGTTGCACAGTCAAAAGAATCTGAGGTGATAAAGAAACGTAAGGAACTATATGGAAATTTCCATCATATAGGTAAGGAATACCAGAATAATTGTTTATATTACATTGAAATAGAAAAAGTGATACAAAATGATAAATATGAACACGAAAATAGCGTTGTTTATCAACTAACTGATGGGAAGGATTTTCATATCCATGAATTTGATATTTCAAATGATGGGAAAAAGGTTGTATTTATGGCTACACCAAGCCCAGATATGGAAGATTATATTAATGGAGATCTATACATATTAGATATTAAAGCTGGAGAGCTACAAAAGATGAATATAGATAAGTTGTTGGGAGGGAGCGTTTGCTTTTCTCCTGAAGGAAGCAAAATATGTTACTCAGCAAGCATAAGGGAGAAGGATTACTATAAGACCCATATACAAGACAGTACATTAGAGATATATGATATTAATAATGGAGAGCTAATTCAACCTTTAACAGATTTTGATAGTACGGTTATTCCATTACGGTGGACAGCTAGAGGAATTTTAATTAGATGGCAGAATAAAACGAATTATCTTATTGCGTTGTTATCTGAGGATGGCACTGTGGAAATGTTAAGTGAAAAAGTAGATAGCTTTATAGTGGATGCTTCTATAACAAGGGATGGAAATCATATATCTTATAATAAGGCTATAACAAATGAAACCTTTGAAATCTATTTAGACGATAAAAAAATAACGAATGAAAATAGCTTTTTCAAAGGAAAGCTTAAAAGTAACAGGGAGATAATCTCATGGCAAAGTAGTGATGGCCTTGAAATAGAGGGAGTTTTATCAACCCCAGTAGAGTTTGACGCAAATAAAAAATATCCCTTATTAGTGGTAATCCATGGTGGTCCGGCTTGGGCGTCCTTTCCAATATTTTCAGACTGTTTTAATGAGAAATATCCTATTGAACAGTTTATCGAAAAAGGTTTTATAGTTTTAGAACCAAACTACAGGGGAAGTTCTGGTTATGGTAATGAATTCTTAAAAGCAAACTATAGAAAACTGGGAATTGCTAACTACGATGATGTTATATCTGGAGTGGATAAACTAGTTGACAAAGGGATTGCAGATAAAGATAGAGTAGGGGTTATGGGATGGAGCAACGGGGGATATATATCAGCTTTCTGTTCTACATTTAGTAGTAGATTTAAAGCTATTTCAGTTGGAGGTGGCATTACTAATTGGAGTACCCATTATGTAAATACAGATATACCTTACTTTATTAGGATGTATTTAGGAAATAATCCATGGAATGATCCAGAGATATATACTAAAACATCACCAATGAAATATATTAAATCAGCCTGTACTCCCACCTTAATCCAACATGGTGAAAAGGATGCAAGAGTTCCAACTCCAAATGCATATGAGCTATATCAAGGGTTAAGGGATATGGAAGTTGATACAGAATTAATTATATTTAAAGGAATGGCATATAGTTCTGATCAGCCAGGAATTAATGTGGCTATTATGAAGCAGAATTTGATGTGGTTTTCACACTATATTCTTGGAGAAAGTATGAAAGATTTTAGGGTTTTATGATTAATATTGGATTTATTAATAAGGGGGTTTTTAAATGACGCCAGAACAAATTGTTAGAAAATTTTTTGAAGAAGTACGTTCGGGGAATAATCCTGACTATTCAAATCAATTAATGGCAGAAAAAGTATTGGCACATCAAATTGTATCTGAAGAAGAACAAACAGTTTGCAGAACTCCTAAAGATTATGCTGAACATGTAAGAGAGATGATTGAAGTATATGGTAATTTTTCTTTAGAAATTCAAGAGTTTTTAGTACAAGGAAGTAAAGTATATGTACGTTGGAAACAAGTAGGTACACACCTAGGAGAAATCGATGGATATCAACCTACAGGACTCCCAATAATTCAAATGGCAAGTGCGGTGTATAGAATAGACGATGGGAAAATTTCAGAGTATTGGATTCAAATTGATAGGTCAGGAATTCAAAATCAATTAGAGTTCAATAAAAATATGCAGTAGTTAATTTTTAAGAGTATTAGAAAAATAAAGCACTAAACAAAACTTGTTAACAAAATCTTGTTAAGCGGAGTACTTCTGTTGAATAAGGGGTACAAAACGATTAAACTTTTTTAAAAAGAATCATTCAAATTAAAACAAGAAGAGCATGTTTTGATCGATCTTTTTTTAATACGCTCTTTTCTTTTGTTCGTTTATTTAAACTTTATTTTAAAGCTACATGTATTGTAGAGTGACAATAAAGTCGTTTAAATATAGAAGTTCAACATCCGTTTGCTTAGTATTAAAACAAGTGAACGGATGCTTTTGTTTTTTAAGAGTGAGAGCAGTGAAAATTACGGTATAATAATTGGAATCTTTTAAAGCAGATTTAAAGTGATATGCTCCCTATTAGGTAGACGGATAAAAAACAAAAATCTGTTTATCTAAGGGGAGTATTTTTACTGTCTACTTGACAGGGGGTAGTTCCCTTTTTGGTGGATTCTTCTTGTTTATTATAAATTAAAAGCTTATGAGGTGATTTTTATTAACTACTCTTTTACAAAAACTATTTCTCGATCTAAAATGCTCTTTAATTGAATATTGGAATACAACATAACAGTTCTCGTCTTAATTTTTAAAAAAGGGAGAATAGAAAGAAAAGTATGATATATTTATGATGTCTAATCATTTTTAAGAGAGATGGGGAGAAGAACAATGGAAAATCAAAGAGTTGAAAATAAGGAACTAACGATTTTTAACCACATTGGAAACACAATTGTAACAGAAGATAGAGAAATCCAAATTATTTCAAGATTAGAAGAGCCTCTTATTGTCGTGTTAGAAAATGTATTAAGTGATGAAGAGTGTGAAACGTTAATTGAAATGTCTAAAAATAAAATGAAACGTTCTAAAATTGGTGTTTCGCGTGAAATAAATAACATTCGGACGAGTAGTGGTACGTTTTTAGAAGAAAGTGAGGTCGTTACTAGAATTGAAAGACGAATCGCTTCAATTATGAATGTTCCTGTTGAAAATGGGGAAGGGTTACATATTTTAAAGTATACAGTTGGTCAAGAATATAAAGCGCATTATGATTTTTTTGCAGAAAACAGTGCGGCAGCAAACAATAATCGTATTAGTACCCTTGTCATGTACCTAAATCATGTAGAAGAAGGCGGAGAGACTGTCTTTCCCAAACTCAATCTTTCTGTATCTCCGAAAAAAGGAATGGCGGTATATTTCGAATATTTTTATCAGGATGCATCATTAAACAAGCTCACTCTACATGGCGGTGAACCTGTTATTAAAGGTGAAAAATGGGTTGCGACGCAATGGATAAGAAAAAGACCTTTGTATTAAGATAGCACTCAATTACAAGTTTGTTATCGTTTTCCGACTTCTTGTTTAGTTAAGAAAAGGGAGCGATTGTTAGCAACACAGATAGAAACGGAAAAGTAAAGTGATAGAGACTCTATCGCTTTTTTCATTTCGTTATATAGAAAAGTACGATATACTTGACGTACATCAATGTTGTAACTGTAATTGTTACAATTTAGAACTTATAATAGAAAGGGTGAATGATGGAAGTGAATGAAATTAATCACGATGTATATAAACCTGTAAAAGCCAACAGGTTATGGATGATTCTTGTATTAGGGACATTAACAGCAATCGGGCCATTGTCCATTGACATGTACTTGCCTTCGTTGCCAAAATTAACGGATGATTTACAAACAAATGCTTCTCTTGCTCAGCTTACTTTAACAGCATGTTTATTAGGGCTTTCGGTTGGACAATTATTTGTTGGCTCAATTAGTGATATTTATGGACGGCGTAAACCGCTTATTATTGCTCTTATTATGTATGTTGCATCTTCTTTACTTTGTGCGGTTGCGCCATCTATTTGGAGTCTAGTTCTTTTACGTTTCTTACAAGGAGCTTCAGGTTCAGCTGGTATTGTTATATCTCGTGCTATGGTACGTGATATGTACTCAGGTTCTGAGATGACAAAATTTTTCTCGCTGCTTATGTTAGTAAACGGAGCAGCACCAATTTTAGCGCCAATTATTGGAGGGCAATTGTTACAATTTACATCGTGGCGCGGAGTTTTTATCGTCCTTGGAGCGATAAGTATATTTATGTTAGTATCCGCTACGTTTGTGTTACGTGAGACATTACCTCTTGAAGAGAGGGAAACAGGCGGTTTAGTAGGAACATTAGCGACATATAGGAATTTGCTGAAAGATCGCTTATTTATGGGGTATGCCTTGTCGCAGGGCTTAGTGTCAGCGGCAATGTTTGCTTATATTTCTGGTTCTCCGTTTGTGTTGCAAAATATATACGGGGCATCACCGCAAGAATTTAGCGTATTCTTTGCTATTAATGGTATTGGTATTATTATTGCCAGCCAAATTACCGGCCGTTTGGCAGGGAAGCTAAGTGAGAAAGCTTTATTTGTAGCTGGCATTGGAATTGCAGCTGCTGGTGGTATCTCCTTACTTCTCACAATTGTATTAGGAATTGGATTAATTGGTGTTTTATGTTCATTATTCCTTGTTGTATCAAGCGTTGGGGTTGTATCAACGACAGGTTTTTCACTAGCGATGAAAAATCAAAAACAAGCTGCTGGAACAGCTTCAGCGTTGCTTGGATTGTTACAGTTTATTTCTGGAGCGCTTGTTGCGCCTTTAGTAGGGATTGGAGGCAGTAATACAGCACTTCCTATGGGAATTGTGATTGCTTTATGTGAAGTGGGAGCAGTTTTATGTTATATCTTTATGGCAAAGCCTAGTGAAAAGAAGTTTGCACTGCAAGAAAAGCAAGATTTAGAGGAATAAAAAAAGCTGCAACGTATGGTTGCAGCTTTTTTTATTGTTTCTGAACGAACAAGTAACTAAATAAAATATGGTTCACCAATAAAGGCTGTAAAGATCTTGGTTGAAATGTGAATATATAGAATCTAAAAAATCGCATTATTCGATAAATTAATTGTTTTTGTTCACTTATTTCCTTATAATGGATATGGGATCTAACTTATGGAATTCTTTGTATTTTATTATTCAATGAAACTATGAAATCCATAAACTAGGACAAAAATGAGATAAGGAGTGTTAGTATGCTGAAGAAAGTAAGTGCCGTAACTCTTGTATCACTTTTAGCTTTTTCTCCTGTTGTGGCGTTGGCGGCACCTGAGGAAGTTGTAAAAGAAGCACAGATGCAAAATCAAGAAAAGGTAACTACAAAGCAAAATGACATCAAGAATCCGACAGTAAACGGTGAGCAAGTACAGCAGAAACAAGGTAATACGGAAGTAAAGAAAGAAGAATCTAAAGATGTACAACAACAAGAGAAGACAGGCTCACAAAAACAACAGCCTGCTCCAGAGAAGAAAGTTGAACCAGTAAAAGAAGTTGAAAAAGAACAAAAGAACGAGTCGAATGTGAAGAGTGAACCAGAAAAAACACAAGCTGCAAATCAATCAAAACCAGCAAATACACCTCCAGCAGGAGAAGTAAAAAAGAATACTCAGATATCTACTGCTGAATTGAGTGGGAGTGTGGCAGGCAAAGCGAAATGGGATGCAGAAAAAAATCATTATGTATTAGATGTCACTGCAAATGTGACGAATAATTCAAAAGAAAAGGTAAGTGGTGTATATCTTGGTGTTGCTATCCCTAAGGGACTAGATGGAGAATTTAAAGATGTTCGTTTATTAGAACTTGAAGATGGTTCTGAAGCTATCGCACTGCCATTACCAGATATGGAACCGGGACAAACTGTTAAAAAAGATGTGAAAATACCTGTACTTGGAAATGTAGCTGGAAAAGAAGTAAATAAAGATCTCGAACTATATTTAATTGATAAAGATGGATATGAACCTCTTGGCAAAATTAAAGGAAGTGCGAATATTGATTTTTCCGAGATGAATAAAGATTTACGTTTTGAAGGTAAGGCAAAAGCTACAACTTGTGTGCCGAATTTAAAGGAAAACCAATTTACATTAGATTTCTTATTAACGACTCAAAATTTAACAATGGATGAGTTAAAGGGCTTTGATGTGCAAATTGATGTTCCGCAAGATATTAAATTAACAATTCCAGATCATTATACACAAGGAGAAATTCCGGATTATCTAAAAGATGGTTCTTTGCAAGGTGGAACTGGTAAAGGAACAATGAACTTAGATATTAAATGGAATGGAAATACAGCAACAGTTCCAGTTAAAGCAATGGAAGGTGGAGAAGGATCCGCATTATATTTCCAAGTTGTTGGAGAAACAGCTAAAGATTTAAAGGATTTAAAAGTTACATTTACAGCAAAACGTGGAGATCAAACAATTACAAAACAAGTAGCAATTGAGAAAGTAGAACAAAAGGACTGTAAGAAACAAGATAATAAGAATACAGGTGGAAATAATAATGGTGATGGTAAAGGGAATAGTGGCAACAAGCCTGATACACAAGTACCAAATCCAAATCAGGTAAATAATCAACAAACAAAGGTTACACCAACACCGACACCAACAAATGTTATTACAACAACGAATGTAGATCATACAAAATCTCTTCCAAAAACAGGTGCTTCAAGTAGTGATAACTTATTGACATTACTTGGCGTTGTAATGCTTGTTGGTGGTGCTTTTGTATATAAACGCAGTCGTACAACTGTTAATAAATAATAAGCGGTAAAAATACATATCTGATTTTTCCGTTTAAGAGAGCCCGGTATATTACCGGGTTTTTTATTGTTTTTTGAATGCATGATTTAATAGCTCTATATCATATTATTCATTTCTTCCGCTATTTCTGGAGTAATTAAAGTCTCACTTTATGGAGATACTGGCTATATAAAGTGACGATACTGTGACAAAAATGGTGATGTGTGTATAAAAATGGGATCATAAGTGCAAAGTTTGAATGGTTCTCGTTATAATAGCAAGTGGAGATAAGTAGTAGATGTAGATAAAAGGAGAGTAAGAGATGAAGAAAGTGTGGAGTATTGCCTTGCTTGGAAGCATGCTTCTTTTAGCAGGGTGTAATGGAAACAAGGATACAAAAGAACCAAAAGAAAAAGTAGAACAATCGGCAGAGCAGCAAGAAGATATGAAAGTATATCGTGATGTGCATAAGAAGTACGATGAGAAAATGAACAAAGAATTAAATGAAGCGGTAAAACTATGGGAAGAAGCAAAGGAAAAAGGCGGGAAGGCATTAGGGCACGCGCAGTTTAAAGAAGATGTTCAAAGGGTAACGAAAAGTATGCTAGAGGATATTGATCATATGCGTAAAGAAATTCGCGTGCCTAAGTCAAAAGAGCAAGAACATGAGCTATATGTTGGTTTCTTAAATGAGACAGAACAAGCAATGAAAAAGTTAGATAAATTAGCGAAAGATGAGGAATCATCATTAATTCGTGATATAGAAGTTCACTTTTCAACAGCTTCAACGTACTATAAACGTTTTCAAAAAGAAGCACAAAAATAACCTTGCGATGCGCAAGGTTATTTTTTCTTATTTCCATCCCCATCTTCATCCTCAGCTACTAGGAGTTTTTGTTCCTCGTGAAATTCTGAAATTGTTTGGCCGGTAATGTTATCAAACGGGGTATAAAAGGAAGTGATATTTTTCTTTTTTACAAATAGTTTATAGAAGCCGATTACAACTAATATTATGATTGTTAATGGTAATCCTATAACTGCCATAAGTAATGGATCCATGGTTAATCTCCTTTCTATTCATTTCAATTATATTCTTATTTGCAAAAATCATCTGTATTTGATCTAGAATATGTTAGTGATTCTAAACCTAATTTACGATATGTGGTGAAAAAATAAAGAAGTAGGCAAAATCGCCTACTTCTTTATTTTACTTCCTTCTTATACTCTTTCTTCGTTCCATCTGAGAAAACAACTTCTAAATCGAATTTTTGGTAATCTTTATCAAGTTGAAATACGTCTACAACTTGATCAATCACTTCTTGGTCAGGTGTATTTTTATCAAATGTTAACTTTTGTAGAAGTGGACTGAGTTTGGCAATAGCTTTGTCACTTGTTAGTTTTACATCAGTCTTGTGATCCTCAATCTTTCCTTCCATCTTTTTGTCGGCACCTTTATTTTTGTACTCCGCTTCATAATCTTTCTTCGTATCTTGGTAGTCAGCATTTAGGTGAAAGTCGTTAAAGTTAAGTTTTAAGTCTTGAGGTGCTTCATTTTTAGCTTCGTCTGTTGTTTTCTTATCAGAAGTTGGAGTTTCCTTTTTTGGTGTAGTACAACCTGTTAACGCAGGTACTAGCATAAGTGCTAATAAAGCCGAAAGTAGAATTCTCATTATATATTCCTCCTTAGTGTATCGTTCCTTCTATATAAGTTTTTCCCATTTTTATGTAATTATGTATGTGTTTCGAATAAATTATTTCCCGTAATGTATGCAGCAAGTGGTTATTTCAAAATAGCATTTGGTGATGGGAATTTAAAAAAGAATATTATTTCTCTATTATTTATAATTGTCACCAAACAAATTGTAACTTTAATCGCCGTGGGGGGTATTCTTCTGATTAAAGAGACGCATAGTTAAAGAAGCATAAAGAAACAGGGTATCCTTCAAAAGGATACCCTGTTCTCTTATAATTGAAGCTTTACTAATGCGTCATTTTCTACACAGAAGTATGTTCCATAAGGGCTTTTTACAAATTTAGCAGGAACAAATTAGCGGCAAGAATAGCGTCATTATTCAAGATAGTATTTACATACGCTTTTTTGTTCATTGCTTGGTTAATAACATGTTGAGCATTTACGCTTCACTTTATTTTTCAATGTTAGCCCATTTGAAGTTAAGTGGTCCCGCAAAATCAACTTCAACCACTCCTTTTACATAGGAACGTTCTAAGTATGTTGTTCCATTTTGGTAAAGAGGAGAGACAACGGCATCTTTAAATAAGATTTTTTCTGCTTGTTTCAAGGCTTCCCAACGTGCCTTTTCATCACCAGCTAAGTCGGTTTTCACTTTTTGGATTAAGTCATCGAATTCTTTGTTGGAATAGTGATCTAAATTATATGGGTTATCAGTTGTAAATAACTCTAAGAATGTAATTGGATCAGCAAAATCAGGGCTCCAACCATCGATAGCAATATCATAATTTCCTTGTAATAATAATGTGACTTGTTGTTTGCGTGGCTGATGCTTAATACTTACTGTTAATCCTTCTAAATTTTTCTCTAGCTGTTCTTTTAAATATTCACCAGTTTTTTTCGAAAGGTCATTATCGCTTGTTAATAATTCAATTGAAATTTTATCAGAACCTAATTCTTGTTTTGCTTGCTTCCAGGATTTTTGAGCATCTTTTGTATTTTCTTTCGTTAAATTGCCATTCTCCTCACGAAAATCTTTTCCATTTGGTCCCTTTGCAAAATTCTTTGGAACTAGAGAATAAGCAGGAAGAGAGCCATCATTTAAGAGAATATTTACAAATGCCTTTTTATCTATCGATTTATCAATAGCTTGGCGGACATTTATATTTTGTAACGTTTTATTTTTCTGGTTCATACGTACAAATTGTACCCCAACATCAGGACGTTCTTTAAAGTTACTATCTTTACGATATTTATCAACAAGATCAGATGTTAAAGTAAGTCGATCAATTTGTTTTGATTCATATAAGTTAACGGCTGTTGAATGGTCTTTGACAATATTAAAGTTAATTTCTTCAAGTTTCACATTATTCTTATCCCAATAGTTGGTATTTTTCTTGAATTTAAAGCTTTGTTCATGTTTCCAATCACTTAGTGTAAAGGCTCCATTATAGATAAGCTTATTATCTTCTAATGCATATTTATTACCTTGTGATTTAAAGAATTCTTCATTAATTGGTAAGAATGTTGGGAATGCAGTTAAGCTAATAAAGTATGGGACTGGACGCTCTAATTCAACTTCAAAAATATGATCATTAATTGCTTTTACACCCAGCTGATCAGCCGGAAGCTCTTTACTATTAATTTTTTTTGCATTTTTTATATCAAAGAATAAAAATGCATATTCAGAAGCTGTTGCCGGGTCAACTGCACGTTGCCAAGCAAAAACGAAATCATTCGCTGTGACAGGTGTGCCATTTGACCATTTTGAATTTCGTAAATGAAATGTATATTTTGTCTTATCAGGACTTACCTCATGAGACTTTGCAACGCCAGGAACAGGTTTATTTCCTTCACCGAGGTTATATAAACCTTCAAATACGTTTCTCATTGCTTGACCAGAGTCAGTATCTGTAGCGCGTGCAGTGTCCATTGTACGTATTTCTGTGCCAGTGGCTAAGTTCAATATTTGTTTATCAGGAGCTTTATCTTTTGCGTTTGCTCCGTTGGCCTCTTCTTTATAGCTACCGCATCCTGTTAATAAAATACTTGCTCCTAAAACGGATGCAACAGCAGGTACAAAATTTTTTTTCATGTAAAATTCCTCCCTAAATTGTTTGGGTATTAAAAAATGGTTAATGAACAACTTTGAGGGAAAGAAAAATTCCCTCTTTTCTTATCGAGAAAGAGGGAATTTTGTTTACAAGGCACGTACCTGTATATAAACGAAGTCTCTCATTCTATCTTTCAAGCATAATGCTTGCAGGAAGTGGCACAGTATTCAAAGTGAACCTGTTGCCGAGGTTTCAAAGGGCCAGTCCCTCCACCTCTCTTGATACAATGAGTAAACATAATTGTTCGTATTAATTTTTTGTTTCTTTGATTATTCAAAATCTTACACCTTGATGAATTGACTGTCAACGAAATGGAATATAGTTTAAATTTTCAGTTTTTTAAATAAGGACATAAAAAGGAAGAGCACTGTGTCATTACACAGTGCTCACGTTTTTAAAGTCGAAATTATCAAGGCCTGGACTAATGCGGTGATTTTCATTTAATGAATTGCTTTCATATCTTCAGTGCTTAACAGCCTTTTCATGTCGTAATTATTTCCCACTAGCTTTTTTGTTTGTTGCTTCAATTGCTTGATGAAGCAATTTCGAAAAATTATATTCATATAAAACTTTTAAGCCTTCTGCAGTTGCACCACCTGGTGTTGTCACTTGTTCACGAAGCATAGCTGGGTCTTGATCCTGTTCTAGCATGGCAGCAGAGCCAGCAATCATTTGAATGACAAGATGTTTTGCTGTTGTTTCATCGATTCCATAGTTTTTTGTTGCTTCAATTAAGCTTTCAGCAAAGTGGTAGAGGAAGGCAGGTGCACTTCCAGTAACAGCGGTAAGCTGATGAATTTCTTCTTCTGTGCAAAGCTGGGATGTGCCAATTCCTTTTAAGAGTAGTTGCAGTGTTTCTTGATGCTCTCCATTTAGGAAGTGCCCCATTGTATAAAGGGAAATAGACTTTCCAATCGTTGCTGCTGTATTTGGCATAATCCAGGCAACGGGTGTACCTTGAGGAAGTTTTTCTTCTAAATAAGATGGACCAATTCCCGCGGCAATTGTTACGACGAACTGATGGGTCAGAAGAGGTGATAATTCCGCTAATAACTGCTCATGTGCAGCTGGTGGCATCGCTAAAACAATAGTATCTACTGTTTTAATGCACGGTTTCCAATCATGTATAATTGAGATTCCGTATTTTTGTTTTAATTGCTCAAGTTTCTCTATGTTACTTCGATTGGATACAATAATTTCTTCGATGTGTTCATTACTTGTTTTAAGCAGTCCTACGAAGATTGCTTCCGCCATACGACCGGCACCAATAAATAAAATTCTATTTTTCTTTGGCATATCCTTTATTCCTTCCTGCTTAGAATATGGTATAAAAAACGATAACATTTTGGAGAGAGTGTTGTAAAAAGAAAAGTCTTATAAAGAGAGTTTCATAATGAATAATAGGAAACCCCCGAAGCAGATATGCTTCGAGGGTTTGATTCATAGCTTGTGTAATTATGCTTTTGTCATACCAAGTAGAACGGCACCACCGATAATTAAAACACTACCTAGTGCAATAAATACCATTTGGCGTTTCGTTTTCTTTTCTCCTAAGAAGACAATTGCACCGAATGTAGAGATAACGATACCAGTTTGAGATAATGGGAAACTTGTTGCTACTCCAACTCGTGGTAATGAAAGAAGTAAGAATAAGTTCCCTGTTCCCCATAGTAAACCAGACAATGTGTTACGAACTGCGTATTTGTTAAACGGTTTATGTTTAGCTGTCAGTACCACTGCACCAACAAACATACCAACTGCTTGCGGTAAAATAGCAGACCAACCATCGATATTGTACCAACGAATGATAATTACATATACAAGGTAACCAAAAGTAGAAACAATTAAAGTTAAAAGTCCTTTTTTCAGTTGTCCCGGTGGCTGTGCATTTTCTTTATCATCTAATGAAGTAAAGACAACACCAATTACAATTAACAGAATTGCAATCGTTCCCATAATAATCGTAGTAGTAGTAGTCCACTCATGAAAAGCAATAACTCCAAAGATAGAAGTCGCAACAAGTTGCATACCAGTAGAAATCGTTACGGTTGTTGAAACGCCTAGTTTTTCAACTGTTTTTAATTGATTTACTTGTCCTAAAGCCCAGAATAGACCTGAAATGAAGCCGACAATTAAGATTGTCATCGTTAAAGCTGGTTGAGTAAATACATACATGATTGTTGCGAAGAATAGAGCACCGATTGTCATACCCACCGTTTGGCTATATGCACCACCGCCCATTTTTACGCTTACTAATAAGATGTTTCCCCATGCAAGTGCAGGAAGAAGCGCTAATAAAATGTCCATTACAAGACTCCTTTCTTTTTGTTATACTGATATAATTAAGTTCGTTCTACCGATCGGTAATTTCCCACCTAGAAAGTAGAAGATTACCGATCGCTAAAACAGGATGAAGAATTTACGATATAAATGCGTTTTCATTTCTTCATCTTTTCAAACACCTTCATATGATAACAGGAAAGTGCCCTTTTTTGAAAGTAAATTCAAATAGAATGTATATTTCTATAAATATCAAGATTCTGTTATTTTTTAAATAAAAAAAGACCTCAAATTTGAGGTCTTCTTTATAAAGGGGATTGGGGAAATAAAGTTGCTTAATTTTTTACTAATGGGAAGGGGGGGACAATCCAATTCCCATTCGCTTTACTTTATGACTTTATTATATAAAATACGGGTAATAGAAACTATCGAATTAGCTTACAGTAAGATTACAAATTTGTAAGGTGAGAACAAAGTATTTCATTCTACAAAATAGTTTATTTTTCGGGAAATAAAAAAGCAGCTTTTTGTCGAAAGCTACTTTAAAGAAGTGATTCTTTTATTAATGAATTGAATGCATAGTAAGAAAATGAGTGACATACCAACTGTTATGATAACTAGTGTCCAAGCTAACTGCATGTTACTTGCATCAATTGCCATATAAATGGCTGTAGGAATTGTTTGTGTTTTTCCTGGAATGTTACCAGCAAACATAAGTGTTGCTCCAAATTCCCCAAGTGCACGTACAAAGCTTAAGATCATTCCGCTAAGTAATGCGGGGAATGCCAGTGGCAATGTGACATGTACGAAGACTTGGTATTCACTAGCTCCAAGGTCACGGGCACCGTCCTCAATTTGCTCGTTTGCAATAGAAAACCCTGTCTTTGCCGATTGATACATAAGTGGGAATGAAACGATTGTTGAAGCGATGACAGCA
The DNA here is from genome assembly GCF_002560575.1 of Bacillus sp. AFS023182. Lineage (NCBI taxonomy): Bacteria > Bacillati > Bacillota > Bacilli > Caryophanales > Bacillaceae > Bacillus > Bacillus sp. AFS023182. The sequence goes on from NZ_NTRO01000060.1 coordinate 29,645, forward strand.
GCCCACGATGTAAACATAATAGACTGTTGAAATAATGATTCAATCCACTTACCAACTGGGCTGTTATTCCCGAAAATAATAATGAGAAAAAACCCAATAACAGTTGGTGGAAGCACCATTGGTAATAGAAAAATAGTTTCTAACAACACTTTATAACGCCGCGAAGAGCGCGCTAACACTCGTCCAATAACTGTGCCGAAAATCATAACAATAATGGTAGCGAGTGCGGCCACTCGTAAAGAAAGAAAAACAGGCGACCAAAGTGTATCAAATGTCATAGTAGTTAAGGGAGGATTGTAAATCCATATTTTTTAAAGATAGATTGTGCATCTTTTGACTGTAAATATTCATAGAATGAAGTCGCCTCTTTCTTATGCTTGGATTCTTTTATAACTCCTGCAGGATAGTGGATAGGTTCATGAGAAATAGCGGGTGCTGCAGCAGCTATTTTTACTTTATTTGAAATAAGAGCATCAGTTTTGTATACAATACCAGCGTCTACATTACCTGTTTCTACATATGTTAACACTTGGCGGACGTCTTTTGTAAATACAATTTTGTTTTGTAGATCGTTCCATAGATTTTCATGTGTAAGAGAAGCCTTTGCGTATTTTCCAGCTGGTACGGATTCAGGTGTACCGATTGCTAATTTCTTTACTTTATCTTCTTTCAACTCTTGAAATGTTTTAATAGAGCTTTCTTTTGGAACGACTAAAACAAGTTCATTTCCAAGAAGATTTTTCCCCTCTTTTTCATTAATAATCCCTTTTTTTACAAGTGTTTGAAATTTATCTTCTGCTGCAGAGAAGAATAAATCAGCAGGGGCTCCTTGTTCAATCTGCTGCTGAAGTGCACCAGAACCGCCAAAGTTAAAGGAAAGCTTTATATTGGGTTCTTTTTGTTTATATTGTTTTTCGATTTCTTTGAAAGCATCTTGTAAACTGGCAGCTGCAGATATTGTAAGTTCAACTGTTTTGTTTTCTTTAGCATTTGTTTTTTCTTTCTTTTCTCCACTTGTACAAGCAGTGCTAAATATAAGAAGGAAAGAAAGCATGAATACCCCAATGTACCGTAATGTAAATTTGTTCATAAATAAAATCCCCTTTCTCTTTCTTCTGTTTAATTATAACTAATTATATTTAATTATAAATAGATATAATTAAATATAATGTGAAGTAAATCACTTTTTGAAAATATAGGAGAAATTTTCTTTCTTTGTTACAATGAAAAGAGAAAGTGAGGAATCGTCTATGGATCATCATTCCTACACAACGGAAGAAGTAGCAAACCGATTAAAAGTCTCAAAGTTAACAGTGTATGATTTAATTAAAAAAGGTAAACTCCCTTCTTACAGAGTTGGTAGACAAATGCGCATTGATGCAGCGGATTTAGAACAATATATTAAGCAAATGAAAACTGGGAAGATTCAAGATGTTTCTATAAAAATAGAGAAGAAGGATGGAAAAGCTTCCTGTGTCATTAGTGGGCAAGAGTTAACATTAGATATGCTAGCGAAGCATCTTGAAAGACTTTTACCAGGCTCTAGTATGCTCCGAGCTTATCAGGGGAGTTTAATGAGCTTAATTAAAATGTCTCAAGGAGAAGGAAGTATCGTTAGTTTACATTTGTTTGATGGTGATACAAGGGAATATAACATTCCGTATGTAAAACGAATTTTAGTTGGACAGCCTTGTATTGTCATAAACTTACTAGCAAGAAATGTAGGGTTTTATGTCCAAAAAGGAAATCCAAAAGGAATACAAACGTGGGTTGACTTGAATCATTCATCGATTCAATTTGTGAATCGTGAAAAAGGATCAGGAATTCGAGTGTTAGTAGATGAACAAGTGAGAATTCAAAATATAGCGAAAGCAAATATTCGAGGATATGATTGGGAAGAGTCAAATCACCTTGGAATTGCCTCGCAAATTGCTAACGGAAAAGCTGATGTTGGCGTAGGTTCAGAAAAGGTAGCGCAAATTGTGAATGTAGATTTTATTCCGCTGATGAAAGAACAATATGACTTGGTAATCTTAAAAAATAAAGAAAATGAACAACTTATTGAAGCAGTGAAAGAAATATTACAATCTACAGAATTTCAAAATGAACTGCGAGCAATTGGCGGATATGATATAAGTAACACAGGTCAAATTATATATGAAACAAATTGAAAAAGCTGCTTGTCTATATAAGACGAGCAGCTTTTTCTATATAAAGGGGATAGGGGAAACAATTTTATAAGACAAGTCCTTGAGCAAGTGCATAAATAAAAGCTGTAAGAAGAGCTGCACCGCTTGCAAGTCCGATAAAGTCAAATTTGTTAAAAGTAATGTTGTTCATTGTAATCTCTCCTTATTTGTTTAATATAGTCGCAACCGCTTTTGCATCAATCAGAGCGGATAGCACCATGCTCATTGTATTTAGAAATTTGTTTGTTTTCATTTTGTTCATCATGCGTATCCGCTCCTTTTCGAATGTTTGTTGTTGCCCTGTTTCTGTCTTAATTATATGAAATATAGGCAGGGGTAACTATCGAATTAGCTTACGTAAGAATTACAGTTTTGTAAGAAAAAAAGACATTCGTGTAAGAATGTCTCTTAAAGCATATTGATATGATGATGCTCTTCAATTGTTTTTAAAAAGCTACGCATCGAATTTGTCATATAGGCATCTTTCCGGCGTATAAAGACAGTTGAAATGCTCCCGTACTTTTCAGGGATCGGATGGCAGTGAACTTTGCCCATAGCAGAAAGATGCCTAACAGCCGATTGTGGTACAAGTGTAATCCCAAGGCCGAGTGCAACGCTATTTAAAATGGTCTCTAGTATGTTAAATTCCATAATTCTTTTTGGAAGCAATCCTTCATCTTTGAGCCAGCGTTCTAGTTTGGAACGATATCCACATCCTTGATTAAAGACAAGAAGTGGCGTTGTAATAAATTCCTCTATATGAAAAGCTTTATTTTGTGTGACGAGGACAAGTTGCTCTGTACAAACATCGTATTGTTCTAATAATGGATGTTTAATAGGGCCTGATATAAAAGCGCCATCTAATTGATGATCGATTACTTCTTTAATAAGCGCCTCTGTTAAACCAGCTTGCAGTGATAAATCGACATTTGGGTATTTTTTGTAATAAGAAGATAGGATAGTAGGTAACGTACGTACTGTTTCGACTGTACCGATTTTTAAAATGCCGGATGGAGTCTCATTATCTAGAAATACTTGTTTTAATTCTTCAATATCTTGCAAAATTTTATGAACGTAAACAAGCATTTTTCTGCCTTCTGCATTTAATGTCATCCCTTTTTTATGGCGATAAAAAAGGGGTGTTTTGAGCTCATTTTCTAATTGTTTAATGCGTGCTGTTACATTAGATTGTACATAATTCAGCTCTTTTGCTGCGTTGCTAACACTGCCGTGGTTTGCTACGCTTTGAAAGATTTGTAAGTCTCGTAATTCCACTACGTATTCCTCCTTGATATTAACTATCATTATAAATGATAGTTAACATCATTTTGAATCATTTTACGTGATATATTTTTTCTTTTACAATTCTCATTGTGCAATGCATCAAGAGTTACATAGAAGCGGGGGATTACGGTGAGAAAAGGCCAAATGATGATAGGAGCGCTGGCATGTTTAATCGCAAGCATGTCATGGGGAGCAATGTTTCCAGTTGCAGATCATGCACTAGAGTATATAGATCCATTTTATTTTTCATTCATTCGTTACGGGGCAGTAACGATAGCGTTAGTTTTACTATTATTGATGAAAGAAGGCAAGGAGGCATTTCGTTTAGAAGGAAAAGGAAAGCTACTCGTCTTCTTCGGAACAATGGCATTTACTGTATATAATGTACTTGTTTTCTTAGGACAAATGTTAATGGGGAAACCTGGGGTTATGGTAGCATCTATTATGGAAGCACTTATGCCGATGATTTCAATTTGCATCTTATGGGGATATAAGCATATCAAACCGAAAAAATATATGATGACAGGTATGATCATAGCTTTTATTGGAGCTGTTTTTGTTATTACGAAAGGTGATATGAGTTTCTTTCTTACATTGAAAGATAATCTGTTTTCGTTAGCATTTATTTTTATCGGTGTTGTGGGATGGGTAGTTTATACGATGGGGGGTCAATCCTTTAGTGACTGGTCGACACTTCGCTATTCTACATTGACGTGTTTATTTGGGACTGCTGTAACAGGTGTCATAACGATGATAATTACAATGTTAGGATATGTGCTGGTACCGAGTATGGAAACGATTTCTATCGTCAAGTACGATTTATTGTTTATGATGACATTACCAGGTATTGTAGCACTGCTTACTTGGAACTACGGCGTAAAAATTTTATCATCTATAAACGGGATTCTATTTATTAACTTTGTGCCAATTACTACATTGGTCATTATGATGATACAAGGATATAAAATAACAATTTTTGATATAGTAGGAACACTGCTTGTTATTACAGCACTCATCCGAAATAATGTATGTCAGCGTAAAGAAGAAAATAAAAATAAGCATATTTTGCAAGAGGAGCAGTTACGCCAAGCTGTCTAATAGACAATGCATTTGGGGGATTTCTATATGTTAGAAAGTTTATTGTTTTTCTTTGCTGTTGGAATTGCCGGTGAGCTTGCAGCGATTAATCGAAATGGCCGTAAGAAGATAAAACAACAAGCAGAAATGATAAAATTGTTAAAAGAATTACATGAAAGAAAAGCATAATAAGAAAGACGACCGGGCATAGACGGTCGTCTTTTTATTACTATTTATATAAAGGGGAAAGGGGACACAAATTTATATGAGCGTAGCAGCATAAATGAAAGCTGTAAGAAGAGTCGCGCCGCTAGCTAATCCAATAAAATCTTGTTTGTTAAAAGTAATGTTATTCATAGATATTCTTTCCTTACTTGTTTAATGAATGAGTAACTGCTTTTGCATCGATCAGAGCGGAGAACATCATGCGTGTCTGCTCTTTTTCAAATGGTTGTTTGTTACTTTCTGACTTAATTGTATAAAATGTAGAGAGCAGTTACTATCGAATTAGCTTACAGAAAGATTACACTTTTGTAAGAATTAATTTTTACAAATTGTCACTTATTTTTAATACCAACTACTAAAACTTAGTGTTATAATTCTTGTAAGAGAATGATTAAACCTTTGATATGGAGAAAGGAACGAAACGAATGTATAAGCCAATTACATTTTCGTTGAAATATATATTTAAAACGGTTGGAAAAGTAGAGATTCAGGGGAAAGAAAAGTTACCTGAAGGAGGACCATATGTTGTTGCTTGTACACATACAAGCTTTATGGATGTTTTAATGTTAGCTGCAGGCATGTATCCGACAGAAATTCATTATATGGCGAAAAAAGAATTGTTTGAAAGCAAGTTTACAAATTGGTTTTTTAAGAATGTGAATGCTTTCCCAGTGGATCGTGCAAATCCAGGGCCAAGTACACTAAAAATTCCCTCCCGTTTATTAAAAGAAGGTAAAGTAGTAGGGATTTTTCCAAGTGGAACGAGATCAACAGAAGATGTTTCTTTGAAAGCGGGAGCTGTTACAATTGCAATGCGTTCTAATGTTCCGTTAGTGCCAGCTGCTTATGTTGGGCCCTCTAGTGTAAAAGAATTAATGAAAGGGAAAAGAGCACAATTGATTTTCGGTGATCCAATTCAAGCGGAAGTGGGAGAAACAGTGGATCGAAAAACAGCGATGAAAATGATGACGGATCAATTGAACGAAACATTTGAAAAATTAACAGAAACATTGAAAAAAAATAGCAAATAGGAAAAGACGACCGGGCATAGGCGGTCGTCTTTTCTATTACTATCTATATAAAGGAGAAGGGGACACAAAATTATATAAGCGTAGCAGCATAAATGAAAGCTGTAAGAAGAGCAGAGCCGCTAGCTAGTCCAATAAAGTCAAATTTGTTAAAAGTAATGTTGTTCATTATATTCTCTCCTTACTCGAATGTTTGTTGTTACTTTCTGACTTAATTGTATGGGATATAGAGAGTAGTCACTATCGAATTAGCTTACAGAAAGATTACATTTTTGTAAGAGATAATTCATTTTAGTAATCATTTTTATGATAAACTATATTGGTGGAATATTAAGGGAATTAAAAGGGGGAACATCATGGGAAAATTAAGTAAGAAAAAATACGGAGTATTAACTTGTATGGTTTTTGCATTAGGGATAAGTGGCTGTGGTGTAGAAAAAAAGAAAGAAGATGAAAATGCAAAAGCAAAAAAAGAGGTAGAAAAAGTAATTTCAGACCAAGTAAAAGCATTTAATCAGAAAGATACTGATGCTTATATGAAAACATATTCGAAAGATATATTTGTATATGATGCAATAAAAGAAGAGAATGAGAATTTATTAGATGAGTATGATGTCAAAATTACAATTGATCGGATGAAGGTTTTATCTATAAATGATAAATATGCAACAATAGAGGCAAAAACAACAGCTAAAAATAAGGATAAGAGTGTAGAGTATACAGATAATGTTGTAAAGACGCGCTTTGTATTAGAAAAGGAAAAGGATAAATGGGTCATTACAAGTCAAGGGATGTTAACTGCTGAGACATTGGATGGGGAGTCTTTATTAAAAGAGAGAACTAAAAAAGAATCTTAACATTAAAATGTGGAATAAAGAAAGAGGAAATCTAGTAATAGCGTGCACCTAAAAATAACAGAAAAATTCATATTGTTAATTAATTTTGAATTCTATAAAATAAAGGGGATTTAATATGAAAAAAGTAGTACATATAAAGTGGGGAATGTCGTTGTTAGCGGGTGTCTTATTACTTGGGACGATGGGATGTTCTACAAAAAGTAATGCGGAGCCTAAAGAGAGTAATGTAGAAAAAGAAGTGAAACAAGCATTAGAAGAGAATGTAGAAGCATTTAACAAAGAAGACTTGGACGGATATCTAGACACGCTTTCGAGTGAGGTTTATAGTTATGAAATTTCAAAAAAAACAACAAAACAGATGTTTGAAGCACTTGATTTAAAAGCCAGTTTAAAAAAGGTAAAAGTACTTTCTTATTCGGATGATTATGCAACTGTAGAAGTGAAACAAGAGACAAAGAGTAGAATGAAAAATGAGTATTATAAAGATAATGTAACTGAATCCGTGCATACACTTGATAAGGAGGGTAAAAAATGGAAAATAAAAAGTACGGCAATAAAATCGATAAAAACATTGGATGGAAAAGAAATTAAATCTCTAAATGAATTATTTTCAGCGAATGAAAATAAAGGTAGTACAAGTTCTTCAAAATCTCCTGCTGCTCAAGATAAAGAAAAGGATAGTTTGAAGGAGAAAGGTAATCAAAATCAACCTCCTCAATCAATTGAAAGTATAAGAGCGAAATATGTCGAGAATGCCGACGTTATTAAAGGCGGAACAACTGTAAATGGAAATCGAATTGATTTTGAAGGGTATACTGTACAAATTTTAGAAGGCGAATTTGATTATAAAAAATTAACTGGGGATCGAATTACACTAAAAGTAAGGATTGAGAATCGAACTGGACGGAAGATGGATACGTATCCAAACAGTACAGTTATTATACAAGATGGTAAAAAAATTCCTCCGTTAGACCGCGATAAGTTACCGAGAGTAAATGATGTATATGTTCAAGATGGTGAAGCAAAAGAGTATGTAATCAGTTTTCCAATGATCGAGGCAAAAGAGTTTGCTATTAAATTTGTAGCCGGAGCAACTTTTGAAGGTGATAAAAAAAGCCGATTTGAGGAGCATGTATTTCTCTATCAGCCTGAAAAGAAAGAGCAAGATAGCAAAAAGGATGTAAATACGTTATAAAATAAAAAAGATGANNTCATCTTTTTTATTTTATAATTTGAGGAAGGCTCTTTATTAGTTTTTGTTTGATTCGTTTTGCAAAGGAGGGGCTTTTCCCCGATGTGGATATGCTTATTACATATTCATCACTGCGAATAACTGCGGGGGTATGAAAGGATGATTCTTTACCATCACTTACGACATTAATCCATTGAAATTCGTGTGCGGCCTGTTTAACCATCATATTTATATCATGGTGATTTGTAGCAGCGTAGACGAGGTGCGCATCTTTAATGTCTTCTTCTGCAAATGTTTTTTGTTTCCATTTAATATAGGGAAGGGTCTTCATTTCTTCACAAATATTTGGGCTCACCACAGTGACAAAAGCTCCTGTGTTTTTTAATCCAGCTGCCTTTCTATATGCAATTTTTCCACCACCGATAATCACAACCTTTTTGCCCTGTAGATTACACATAATAGGATACATGTTATGCATATACGTATCCCTCCATTCGTTCTAATAAAGCGGCCTTCATGTAGGAATCAAATTGAAGACAATTACAAGTTGTAACGTTAGGGTATTTGTTTGCATACCGATTTATTTTCTGAAGTAATAAGCCGGTGAAAAGAAGATATGGCATGACATATACATGCCTTGCAGATGCTGCCTTTTCCTTGAGTTCATCAGTAAAAGAAGGTGTTCCCTTTGTTAAAAAGGAACAGGAAACAGGCAAGCAGAGTTTTTGCTCGACTACTGATCCAATTTGCTTTAATTCATGTATAGGCTGAGGATCACTACTACCACGGCCGACAAGTAAGATTTCACTACTTTCTATGGGCATAGCTTCACGTATTCGTTTTATTACAAGTTCAATCATAAGCGGATGCGTACTGAAAGGTGGTACAACTGAAATTGTAATGTGTGGATAGTGCCTTTTTATTTTTTCAATTTCAAAAGGAACATCACGCTTATAATGGGCCGCCGCAAATAATAAAACAGGGACAATTAAAATCTCAGTTGCACCTTCAGTGATTGCTTCTACAATCGCATCTTGGGCGGTTGGGGTTGTTAGCTCAAGAAATCCAATTTTTTGGATGTTTTCACTTCGCTCGTTTATAACGGACTTAACAAAGTGAATAAATTGTTCATTGCCTTCTTGTAACCTGCTACCGTGTCCAATATAAACGATGCCTTTCATGGTGCCACCACTTCTTTCTCATCGATGATAGCTTGCAGCTGATGATCGATATGATGGAATCCGACTTTATTTGCATATTGTAAAGTAGGTGCATCGATATAGGAAAATGGTAAATTCAAAATATCTGTGAAGCCAAGGCGGTTTACTTCTGTTATAAACGTATCAATTGCGGCACGGCCTTCAAATATGATGCTATCCCATGAGAATTCAGTCAGTGTACGTGTATGAATCTCATCAAAACGATGATCAACTTTATATTCATGTGTCATGATATAAGAACCTGTACCAATTTTTTCTTGAATGATAGCAATTCGATTAATATTTCGCCCTAAATATACGGTTGTTTCGCTTTTAAGTGTTGCAGGTACACTTAAAATCCCATACTGCATAAGTGCTTTCTGTGTAGCGACATTCATATACTGCAATGTTGCTTGTAAGGAACGAATATCTTTTTGATATTGTGCACATGATTGGAATAAGATTGCTACACTTTCAGCTGAGCAGAAAACAAGGCGCTCAGCATTAAAAATTTCACTAATCTGCGCAGGTGTTAATACATATTTTTGTTTTTTGAAGGTTGGTATTTGATGTATTTCTGCGCCCGCTGTTTGTAACTTTTGTGCTAGTATACTTGTTTTGTTTGTTGCAGAGGAAAGTAAAACTTTTTTTCCGTGTAGTGGCTTGTGCTCTTTCCAGGCAATTTGTTTTCGTAAGGACACCACTTCACCAACAATTGTCATCGATGGATTTGAAATTTGTTCTTTTTTTACATCATCCAAGATTGTGGAGAGTGTACCTGTAACAACTCGTTGTTTTCCAGTTGTACCCCATTCAATGACTGCTACTGGTGTATCTTTTTTTCTTCCTGTTTGTAATAAATTTTCACAAATTACGGGTAGATTTTTAACCCCCATGTAGAAGGCAATTGTATCGCTATTTAAAAGAGCACTGTAATTTACTTGGGCGCTAATCGCTCCTTTTGTATGACCGGTTAACAAAGTTACACTATTGCTGTAGTTTCGGTGGGTGAGAGGAATGCCGGCATACGCACTAGCGGCAATACTAGATGTAATACCTGGAACAATCTCGTATAGAATGTTTTCTGCTGCTAAAGTTACCGCTTCTTCGCCAACGCGGCCAAAAATCGATGGATCTCCGCCTTTTAAGCGGACGACTGTTTTACCTTCTTTTGCAAACTGAATTAAATGAGCGTTAATCATTTCTTGTCGCATAATATGATTCGTTGGCATTTTCCCGCAGTATACGAGTTCACATGTTGGCTTTGTATAGCGAAGTAAATTTTGATTCAATAAGCGATCATATAAAACAACATCAGCTTTCTTTAGGCAATCTATTGCTTTTTTTGTAATCAGTCCTTCATCACCAGGTCCCGCGCCAACTAAATATACGTATCCGTTCATCTCTACACCTCATCTGTTTTTACTTGAAAGGAAGCCTAAAAGGGGCTTCCTTGTACAAGCTACATGTATATATAAATATCACCATCAATAACTTCTACTTCATATGTTTGAATACAGCCATCATCAGGCTTTTGAACTTCACCTGTTAGTAATGAAATTTTCCAGTCATGCAATGGACAGAAGACGAATTCTCCAGAAACAATCCCTTCAGCTAAAGGTCCATTTTTATGAGGACACCGATTTTCTACAGCGTGAATATCACCATTTGAAAGACGAAATAAGGCGATGGATATATCTTTAATTCGCACTTCCTTACCGATTTGCACTGGAAGGTCTTCTGCATGCATTATTTTTATTTTTTCTTTTGTTTGCAACATGTAGATCGCTCCTTACTTTACAGTTTCTACTTCATACATGGCTTTTAATGATTTGGTTTCTAGCGCTTGTCCCCAAGCTTCTTCATATGTGTTGCGGGCCTGCTGGAAACGTTCATTTAGCGTAGTGACCATGTTTTCATCTTGCAGCATTTCTTTTATATGATCTAATCCCATTCGTTCTACCCAAGGGGCTGTTCGTTCACCGTAAATACCGGTTTCACGGTAATATTGTACATAAGCTGTAGCGATGCGAAGCACATCTTCTTCTGTAGGGACAATCATTACAAAATCAGCTTCGCGAACTTCTGTACCACCGTTACCACCAATATAAAGTTGGAATCCATTTTCAACACAAACGACACCGAAGTCTTTCGTTAATGCTTCTGCACAGTTACGTGGACAACCGGTTACACCCATTTTCATTTTGTGCGGTGTATCTACCATTTCTAACGATTGTTCAAGTAACATACCAAGGCCTAATGAATCTTTTGTACCGAAGCGGCAGAAACGAGAACCGACGCATGATTTTACATTGCGAAGGGATTTCGAATAGGCATAACCAGAAGTCATATCGAGGTCAGCCCAAACTTTTGGTAAATCCTCTTTCTTAACACCGTATAAGCCGATTCGACTTGCACCTGTTATTTTAACGAGCGGCACATCGTATTTTTTCGCAACTTCAGCAATTTTCATTAAATCATCTGCAGTAGTAACACCGCCGTACATACGAGGAATAACGGAAAATGTGCCATCATGCTGAATATTACCGTTCATTCTTTCATTAACGAAGCGGGATGATTTATCATCTGCATATTCTTCTGGACGTGCCATACGCAAATAGTAGTTTAATGCAGGACGGCATTTGGAACAGCCGTCTTCATGTGCGAAACTAAGGACGTTTCGTACTTCTTTTGGTGATTTTAATCCTTTCTCATGAATTGCTGCGACAACTTCGTCACGCGACAAAGTTGTACATCCGCACATACCTACATTTTGAGCAGATGCATCAAAGCTATCACCGAGTGTATGGGATAAAATTTGTTCGACAATAGGACGGCATTTTCCGCATGAACCAGCAGCTTTTGTACACCCTTTTACTTCTTCAAAGGTGTTTAAATCTTGTTCTAAAATGGCATGAACAATTGTTCCTTTTGTAACACCATTACATCCACAAACAGTGTCGTCAGCACTCATACTTGCAACGTCAAGGCCATTCTCTTCGCCAGCTCTATGAAGAAGAGAAGCTGGTGTGTATTCTTGTATATCTTCTTCCTTTTTTAACATACTAAAGAGGCGTGTACTGTCAGCAGTATCTCCATATAAAACAACGCCAACGACTTTATTGTCACGAATTAATACTTTTTTATAGGAACGAGTACATTCATTAAAGACGGAGATTGCTTTTGCCCTATCATCTTCATAAATTTGTCCAGCAGAAAATAAATCACATCCTGCAACTTTAAGTTGTGTACCCACAATACTTCCTGCATATCCATCTGTTTGTGAGTTCGTTATATGTTTTGCTAATACGGTTCCTTGTTCATATAGAGGAGCAACAAGACCATAAGCAATCCCATCATGCTCTGCGCATTCACCAACGGCATAGATGGATTCATCATCTGTTTGCATGTAATCATTTGTAACGATGCCGCGATTTACAATTAAACCAGCATCTTTTGCTAACTGTGTATTAGGTCGTATTCCAACAGCCATTACCACTAAATCGCATGCTACAATACTATTGTCTTCAAATTGAATTCCTTCAACATGGTCAGTACCAAGAATTTTCACCGTTTTCTTTTCCATAAGAAATTTCATGCCTTGTGCTTCTAAGTCTTCACGTAGTAATGAAGCAGCTTTAGCATCAAGTTGTTGCTCCATTAAGTAAGGCATTAAATGAACAACGTGTACATCCATTCCTAAGTCAATAAGCCCGCGTGCTGCTTCTAAACCGAGCAATCCTCCGCCAATGACAACGGCTTTTTTATATTGCTTAGCAGCATCTATCATAAATTGGGTATCTTCTATTGTCCGAAAACCTGTTACACCTGGAAGTTCTGAACCTTCAATAGGTAAAATAAAAGCGCTAGAGCCCGTTGCAATAATGAGTTTGTCGTACATAACAATTCGATTCTTTTCTGTAGCAATAACTTGTTCTTCACGATCAATATTTTTTACCTTTTCATTTGTATACAGTGTAATATCATTTTCTTCGTACCAACTGTATTCGTTCATAATGATATCTTGGATATTTGTTTTTCCTTGTAAGACGTGAGATAGCATAATACGATTGTAGTTTGGATGAGGTTCATCACCAAAAATAGTAATGTCATAAAGCTTCGTATCTTGTTTTAAAATTTCTTCAATGCAGCGAATGCCGGCCATGCCATTCCCGATCATGACTAAACGTTTTTTCATATTCATTTCCCCTCTTAAATGTGAAATGTTTAACAATCTTTTATACTCGTATTATAAAATCTTTGGAAAATGGAGGGTGTGATGTTTATCACAGTTTTGGAGGATTCACAAATTGTTAAAAATAATATAAAACCTCACTTGAATTCTTACAAAAATGTAAGGGAAATGTAAGAGGATTGAATGGCATAATTGAGCGCTTCTCTTTAAAATAAGTTTATAGAACACATATTGTGTGAGGAGGTTACTACCTTGGGGTGGGAAAAAGTAAAAAAGCGAGTGATTATTACTGGAATTGCGATAGTAGCTGCGATTGTACTGCTCCTACCAACACAGTTTGGTCCAGTAATTGATAAATATAATCCATTTTATAAAACGAAGGAATATTATACGGTTGTAAATAGTATCGGTCAGCACATTGGCGATGATTGGTACGAATATGAATTTGTTGCATATGACGAAAAAGGAAGAGAACAAAAGATAAAGAAAACTGTAAAACATATGCTAAAAAAGGATGAAACATTGAAAGTTTTCGCAAAAGGACGTTATGGTGAATCGTTAGTAGAGATTGAGCCTCAAAATATACCTGTGCAGGCGAGAAGTAAGATTATAGAGACGAGATAAAGTAAACTTTTCATGTGCGAAATACTTGTAAGAGTAACTATTAAATTACATTACAGGTACCTTACAGTTTTGTAATGTATGTGTAAGATAATTCAATAGTTGTTATTTATGAATTCTATTACAATACAAGTAGAAAGTTTAAAAATATAACTTTCTGTTTGAAATGATGATGAATGTTTGAAAACCAACTAACTATTGAATAAGCCTTATCTCATAGAGAGATGGGGCTATTTTTTTAAACCTTACAACATTGTAAGGTTTACGTAAGTTAATTCGATGGCTTGTTTGTCATATTTTTTGCATAATAGAAAAAGATAAGAAATTAGGGAGATACGAAGAAGGGAGAAGAATGGGATGCGAAAAGAAGAAGTAGTGAAGTTTCAGATAAAAGATTTCTGTAGCTACTTTACTGTTGCCGCAATATGTATTGGACTTTTTGATATAATTACAAACTTAATTGTTAAATAATATAGATGATAAAACAAGAAGGAGATCCCTTCTTGTTTTTTTATTGCTTTTCATGTGGAATAGCATATTAAAATAGATGTGAGAGGTGATAGGAATGAAGTGGATTGATAGTCATATACATTTGGACCAATATGAGAATAAAGAGCAAATGAAATTAATTGATGATGTGAAAAGAAGTGGTGAGATTGATGGATTAGTTGCAGTATCAATGAACTATCATTCTTGTCAAAAAACATTATCTTTAGCAAAACAATATCCATTTGTATATCCGGCACTGGGGTTTCATCCAGAACAGATGATTAATAAAAAAGAATGTGGACAAATTTATAAGTTAATTGAAGCAAATGTAGAACGACTTGTTGCGATAGGTGAGATTGGCTTACCATATTATTTACGGCAAGAAAAGAAAGATATTGCAATAGACCCTTACATTGAAATATTGGAGAGGTTTGTGGCTTTAGCAAAACGGTACGACTTACCAATTGTGTTACATGCAGTTTATGAAGATGCTGATATTGTATGTGATGTACTTGAACAGTATGAGATTTCACGTGCGCATTTTCATTGGTTTAAGGGAAGTAATGAAACGATGGAACGAATGATTCAAAATGGGTACTATATTTCTATTACACCGGATATTATACAGAAGGAGAAAATTAGAAAAATCGTATCGTTCTATCCGCTAGAATATATAATGGTAGAAACTGATGGACCATGGCGGTTTTATGAGAATGTCATGACGCATCCAAGTATGATTCAAGATGTATTAAAAGAAATAAGTTTGATAAAAAATATTCCTATAGATAAGGTTGCAGAGAAAATTTATGAAAATACAGTTCAATTTTATTTGAAAAGGTAGTAGATAAAAGGTCTCGCTTATATTTGGAATAAACAATGCCAAGCACGAGTTGATGCTTGGTATTGTTCTAGGATTCAAGTTGTTTTGCA
The DNA here is from genome assembly GCF_002560575.1 of Bacillus sp. AFS023182. Taxonomy (NCBI): domain Bacteria; kingdom Bacillati; phylum Bacillota; class Bacilli; order Caryophanales; family Bacillaceae; genus Bacillus; species Bacillus sp. AFS023182. The sequence goes on from NZ_NTRO01000060.1 coordinate 44,931, forward strand.
CGTTGTATTAATAAAAGAAATACAATCAAGAAAACTCCAAGGATGAGAAAAAAGCCATACTTTTGTAGGGTGTTCATCGTGTTACTTAAGGAAAAAGGCTTATCAATCTCGATCCCATCTTTATTAGAAGTAATGTGGATATCCCTCGTCTTCACTTTATTCGATTCTGTTTGTAAATCGATCCATTCTATATTTGGAATACTTTCTAATTCACTTAATAGTTCTTTGAAAGGTTTAATCCCTAAGTATGGATGATAGAAGGCACCGATTATCCCATCTGATAGCTTTGTAAATGATAATGCACGTTCCTTCATTTCAGTAGAAGCATGAGTGTTTCCCTCTTCTATAAAACCGACTGTTTCAGGAAGCAACTTCATTCCATGCAAAAATGATGGTGTACTTGTAAAGGCTGGTGAGTGCATAGTTTTCCATGTTGTATCACCTAATTGTAATTGCCCTATATAAGTTGAAAAGTAACGTGATAATATTTCGTATCCTTTTTGTGATATTGCATAGTGCGGTGCTTCAAAAGCGAGTGGGTATAATTTAGCTACTGTGAGTTCTTCAATTCCTTTTTCAATATGTTCTGTTATATATGTTTCTTCGAATTTTTTACCGTTTTCTATGTATTCGTTATAAGAAGCATCTGATTCAAAATCCTGTCTCGTTTTCAATTGTTCATGATTGGGATAAAGGATAGGTTGATCCGTTTTTACATCCCAAAATTCAAAACCCTCACCTGTTTCACTATCATAAAATTGATGGGTATAGCCATGCATCACAATGGAGCCACCGTTGTCCTGCATAAAACGTAATACGTCTATTAATTCTGGTTTATCTTGTAAATGGATTGTTTTTCCTGTATCTGGATCTGTGTAGACTGGGATAACAGTGAGCATATAGGGGATTTTTTTTCCCTTTAATAACTCGGCAATCTCTTTTAATTGTTTTATATCTGATGCCGGATGAATATCTTCTAAGCGTAAATAAGCTCTATGTTTATTTGTTTCAGGACTTTGCTGAAAATAAGAAAAGAGCATTTCACCAACATAATGAGATGTCCAATCAAAAAGCTGAGATGTCGCTACATAATAGGATTGATTTTGTTTCACGATAAAGGGATATGTCCCGTTTGAGCTTAGCGCATATGCAAGAGGTTTTTCGGTTGTATCAAGTTGTCTAATTAATCGTTCCTCATGTAATTTATTTTTAAGTTGATGTGTTGGGTACGTTATAGTGTTAATTCCTATATCTTCTTTTTTTAATGTAATAAAAGAAAAACGATTAGGTAATTGTTCTATGTTTTGACCAAGAAATAGTACAGGCCCTGAAAAGCTCTCTAGAAATTGTTTCGTTTCAGCAGAGATTTGCTCTTTTTTTTCGCCCACGTAAATCACATGCGTATAAGAAGGGGTAGTAACTTCATTTGCTTTTTTTGAATTTTTTATGGTTATATCATTTGTAAAATGGCCTATTAAAGTATTTAAAATCTGTATATCATTTGTAATTTGTCCGTTTTCTGCGCTGTATAAAACCAATACTTTTGGTTTTTTTGTTGTTTGAGCAGAGGTATGGATAGGAATGAGTAGTAAAGTAGTGAGAAAAAGTAATAACTTTCTTTTCATGTAGATAGTCTCCTATTCTTTGTGTGGAATTCAATTTACAATTATATATAAAGGAAAAGATGGAATCCATTTGAAATGGATATTGGAAAACATTACATATAGAAAAGATGGGAAGGAATGTTACATTTTTTATAAAGTTTCATAATTTGTTTTTCAGAAAACCAGTCTAAAGCATGATGTGAAGGTGGATGATTGTTTGGTATGATTTAAGAGTAATAGAATGCAGGTGATTGTAAGGAAAGGCTGAAAGGGGACAAATTTCAGCATAGAAAGAGGTAGAGGTAGTGAAAAAATTCTTTGTAGGGTTTTTAGTTGTTCTTGGGGTGTATTTGTATTTTCAAGGAGAGTCTGAAGGAATGGAAAGATTCATGAATCAAACAAGTTATGTTGATTCAGAGGAAGTAAAACAAATGAAGCAAATTATTACTGAAGAAGCAAAGAAAGTAAATCTGCCAGAATGGATACCTCTTACAATTGCCGAGCATGAAAGTCGTTTCAACCCACGGAGTGTTGGAGACAATGGCACTTCTTTTGGATTGTTTCAGTTACATAGAGGTGGGGGGCTTGCTCCTGATAACTTAACGGACGAGCAGTTGAAAGATCCACGGACAAATGCCCAAATTGCAATGCCTCATTTAATGAAAGGGTATAAAAGAGGTGTACAAAAAGGACTGACAGACCTTGAATTACTAAAATATATAGCAAATACGTCCGGTTGGCCTGGCAATCTAGGGACTGAGTGGACGGATCAAAATATGAAGTATAACGTTGGGCTAGAGGACGTGTACTATCGAAATAAAGGGACAATGAAGGAGTAGGTGCTAAACACCTACTCTGTTTTTTTATGAAGAAAGTTCATCATTCTTTATCTGTATGTATAAAATATCGTTCAAGTTGCTCTTTTACATCTTCTAATTTGGTAGAAACCTGTGGAATTTTGTAACCGACATATAATGGTGAAACAACAAAACGAGGAACCACTTTACAAATAATCTTTCCGGAAAGATGATAGAAGAATAAGTTATAGCTGCTACATCCTTTATGAAAATCTGCTAGTATGTAACGCACAGTTTGCTGAATATAATGTGCCATCATATCGATTGCTTTTATGTCTTCAATGATAATGTTAAACTCGGTGAAACCAATAATTGGTCGTGTAGAGATATTAAGTTCAATTTGGTCGTCTTTTCTTACAGTCACGCCTTGAAAGTTTTCAGGTGCTATGTTTTCCTGGTAGTCTACATATTTCATTCCGATGATTTGCATATGCGCATGATGCAAACTTCCACCTGAAAATGGACCATGATTTTTATACAAAATAACAGATGTAAATTTATTGCTATTTTCTAACGCTAGCCAATGTTTAATAGAGAAGCGAATTAACTTTCTCATGTGTTCGGATGTGTAGGTCGCAATATGATCATCACAATTATCCGTTTCGATAAGAACTGTCTGGAACGTATCTTTCAGTGTTGGAAATTTATTTTGTAACCAGATGATAGAGCTGTCTGTTTCTAAAAGATCAGTAAGGTTTTCCGTATCGCAAAAAGGACAAGCTGTATTTTTATTACGGATGCTTTCCGGTTTTTGCTTGCCGATATCATTTAAAAAATAAAGTTGTTGTGTATCCATTCGTATATGCCCCTTTGAAAGTATATGTAAAATTCCCGTCTACTATATTCGTGAAAAGAAAGGAGAAATCCTTTATAGTGAGAAAATGAGAAGGAAGGGGCCACAACTTTTAATAGAAAAAACAAAAGACCAAATATCCTAATTATATGAGGGTATCTGGTCTTTTATTTTTTCTGTAATAATGTGTATGGATAATATAGCGTATTTTCATTCTGTTTCTTTTTTCTATTTTTCAGTGTGTGTAAGGCAAAGATTGTACCTACAATTGTAAAGATGGCTTTCTTCATATTCATTTCCCCTTTCTATTGTTCATTTAATTCTTGGCTAACTGCTTTGGCGTCAATTAAAGCATGTAGAATCATTTTTACCATGTTCATCATTTTCATTCACTCCTTTTTATAGTAGGTTTAGTTCTTTTACAACTGCTTGTCCATTTACTAATACCTCGAAGATTGCTTTTACGATATCTTTTATCATGATTAATTCCTCCCGTTATCTGTCTCTTGTTTACATCTTTATTGTATAAGGAGGAGTCATTTCGTACTATCGCTTTCCATTACGTGAACATAACAGTTTTGTAAGATTGGATGTAATTTGTTGAAATGTTTAGTCTATCTTCATTATTTTCAGAAAAATGACTATTCAAACATCAAATGGGAAAGTATAATAAAGAAGTAAGTATTAAATTCCGTACGAAAGGAGTGAATGAGATGAAACGTTCTTTAGCTGCGCGCGCAAAATTTTTAGATTTTATCTATTTTTGTCGTGCGATTTTTCATGATGTGATTGCTAACGGGATACGTATGCCCTTTTTTAGTAATTGCATAGTAGCTATTGAACGATAGAAATCTCTTCACCCATTTTATAAGACGTGTGAAAAGGGGGCTATTTTGCTTCCTTTTTCTATGCCAAAAACCATGGGGAAAGTTTCTTTCCTCATGGTTTTTTACGTTGAAAGGAGTATGGAAAATGACAATCTGTAATGTAAATAATGTAACGAAATCTTTTGGTGGAAACATCATATTTGAAAATATATCGCTTGAAATAAAGAGTGGCGAACGAATTGGATTAGTTGGACGAAATGGTAGTGGAAAGACAACGATTTTTCAGTTGTTAACAGGAATTGAGGGCGTAGATGCTGGTGTAATTCATATGAAGAAAGGAACTCGTATTGGTCACGTAGCACAAATTCCGAAGTTTGATGATGAAATAACTGTATATGATGTATTAAGCTCTGCCTTTGTAAAAGAGAAAGAACTAGAGATAGAAATGCGTAGTTTAGAGAAACGTATGGCAGAGGAACAGGATTCAACAGATTTAGAAAGGTTAATGGAGAAGTATGGGGCAATACAAGAGCAATTTTCGTTTTTAGGCGGTTATGAAATAGAGGCAAATATTATGAAGGTAGCAAATGGTTTACAAGTAACGGAGCTATTTTCTCGAGTTTTCACTGAGTTGAGCGGTGGGGAGCAAACGAAAGTAAGTCTTGCCTATATGCTATTACAGAAACCGGACTTACTCCTGTTAGATGAGCCGACAAACCATTTAGATTTATTTGCGGTAGAGTGGCTTGAACAATTTTTGAAAGAGTATACGGGAACAGTTGTGATCATTTCGCATGATCGTTATTTTTTAGATGAAGTTGTTACGAAAATTTTTGATTTAGAAGATGGAGAACTTCATGTGTATCAAACCAATTACTCGCAGTTTGTGAAGGAAAAGGAAGAAAGGCTACTGCAAGAATTTCAATCTTATCAGGAACAACAAAAGAAGATAAAGAAAATGAAAGAAGCAATTAAACGCTTAAGAGAATGGGCGAATCAAGCTAATCCGCCGAATGAAGGATTGCATAAACGTGCTAGAAATATGGAGCGCGCGTTAGAACGGATGGAAAAATTGAAGAAGCCAATTTTAGAAAGAAAGCAGATGGGACTTCAGTTTGAAGGGCAAGAGAGAAGTGGAAAAGATGTTGTTGTAATGAAAGAAGTTAGTAAAGGTTTTGCTAATCGTACCTTATTCCAGAAAGCAAATTTACATGTTCGTTTTCAAGAGCGAGCAGCTATTGTTGGGCGCAATGGTACAGGGAAAACAACATTATTAAAGCTATTGTTAGAGGAAATGAGACCGGATGCTGGCGAGGTTCGAATTGGTAGTGGTGTGAAGATCGGTTATTTATCGCAGCATGCATATGAGAACGTGAAATATAATGTATTGGAAGCATTTAGGGAGCATGTAGTTGTAACAGAAGGAGAAGCTCGCCATATATTAGCTCGCTTTTTATTTTATGGTCCAGCTGTTTTTAAAAAGGTTAATCAGCTTAGCGGTGGTGAAAGAATGAGATTACGGTTGGCACAGCTTATGTATCAAGATGTAAACTTCCTTGTGTTAGATGAGCCGACAAACCATCTTGATATTGAATCAAGGGAAGTGCTAGAAGAAGCTCTCGAACAATATAATGGAACAGTCCTTGCTGTTTCACACGATCGTTACTTTTTAAATAAATTGTTTGAGAAAACATATTGGATTGATGAGCACACATTGTTTGAATTTGTTGGGAATTATGCTTGGGCACGTCAGAAATGGGCAGAAAGAATAGAGAAAAAAGAAGTGAAACGACAAGAGGTTCCAAAAATAAAGGTGATGAATGTAAAGAAGAAAGAAGCGAGTAGTGTAGAAGAAATTGAAGATAAGCTAATATATATAGAAGAAGATATATATATGCTGGAGTGTGCAATGGAAGAAACAAGCAATGTTGAAATACTCGAACAGTTATATAAAGAAAAAAAGGAAAAAGAACGATTACGGGCGGAATTATATAATCGATTGGATAGTGTGATGGAATAGATAAAAGGAAAACAAGTCATCCCTGTAGAATATGCGAGGGTGGCTTGTTTTGTATGACTACCCTTTAGCTTAAAATGAAAATAGTATAATTTTCTTGCAGTTATATTATGAAAACACTTTTCAAAATGTTGGTGTGACTGAAAGAATATTTCAAAAATGCGAGGAGAATTTTATGTTAGGATACGCACGTATCATTACAATTGTTATGATTTGCATGGTATATATAAATCATGTTTCACGTGAAACAGAAAATTTACAAATCTTTGTTGGAATTGCGTGTTTAATTTATGTTATAAATCACATTTTACTGATCAAACCACATCAAGGGAGAAGGGGAGAATTTTATGTATTCCTTTCAAACGGGGTAGTTACAGCACTATTAGGTTTCTTATTTCCTGAGACATGTTTATATTTAATTATATTTGGGATTGATGCCGTAGGTGTGTTTATTCATAACTGGCGGAAAGTAGTTGTATATTTTTTTATTGTTTTTTTCTTTGTTTGTTGGTTTGCTATTTTACTATATACGTATCAACATACTGGAAAGATAGAAGTGGATAGTAATGCTATTAATTTTATGTTCGTTGTCTTCAGTGCTTTAGCCGGGAACCTAATTAAAAAGCTGACAGTGGCCCATCAAACCGTCGATGATCAATACGAAAAATTGACATTATCACACAAGGCTTTAAAAGAAGCACATGAACAGCTACAGCTATATGCGAAGGAAGTGGAAGAATTAACCGCAGTACGGGAAAGGAACGATATTGCCCGAGAAATTCATGATACAGTTGGTCATAATATGACAGCTTTACTTGTTCAGTTACAACTTGCGGAAGCCTTATGGAAGCAAAAATCGGATGTTACAGAAGAAGTTTTACATACATGTTATGAATTAGCTAGAAAATCCCTGCAAGAAGTAAGGGCGTCAGTCCGTGCACTGAAGGAAGAAAAGGATTTAGGAAACATCATAGAAGGTATGAAGGGGATGCTACATGATTTTTCAAAGGTAACAAAAGTACAAGTAGCTTTTCATTTACAAGGAGATCCAATTATCATTCCGTTGTCATTACAGCCTACCTTGTTGCGTATTATGCAAGAGTCATTAACGAATGCAAAACGCCATGGAAAAGCTAGTTTATGTGAAGTGAAGTTATCTTGCCTGGATGAGAAAGTGGTATTATCAATCTCTGATAATGGCATCGGTGTAAATGAAGTGAGTCCTGGTTTTGGATTAATGAATATGAAAGAACGTGTAGAGGAACATGGCGGCATGATTCGATTTGAGAGCGAAAAGGAAAAGGGATTTCGATTAAAGGTTGAGTTCCCACTGAAGGAAAAGATATGGATAGTAGGAGGAACAAGATGATTCGTATTATGATCGTTGATGATCAGTCACTTATTCGTGATGGTTTAGCAATGCTATTAAATTTACGTCCAGAACTTGAAGTGGTAGGAACAGCTAGTGATGGAGATGAAGTGGTTGACAAGGTAGAAAAATTACAACCTGAAATTATTTTGATGGATATTCGAATGCCTCGTATCAATGGTGTCGAAGGGACTCGTTTAATAAGGAAAAGGTTTCCTGACATGAAGGTTCTTATGTTAACGACATTTAATGATAGTGAACTTATTTTTGAAGCTTTGGAACAAGGAGCAAGCGGTTATTTATTAAAAGACATGGAGACAGGTGCAATAGTTCAGGCAATATTGACAGTCTATGGAGGAGGGGCTGTTCTTCCGCAGGATACAACAGCTCAAATTGTGAAGGAATTAAAAAGAACAAAAACAATGGATATATCAGAGGGAAATCAGCCGAAGCAAATGGAACAACTAACAGGGCGCGAAGTAGATGTATTAAGGGAGCTTGGATTTGGATTGAGCAATAAAGAAATTGCTAAAAAATTGTTCATTACAGAGGGGACTGTAAAAAATCATGTTTCTAATTTAATTAGTAAGCTAGAGCTGAGGGATCGGACACAAGCCGCTATATATGCGGTGAGATATGGTATTACAACATACACATGACTTTTGGCATAGAGAAGAATCAAAAAGTAGCAGATTACGCTACTTTTTTTATTTTGTATTTCTATCTTAAGGATGATGGAAGAAAGAGGATGCTTTTTTACAATGAGATTGAAGATGAATGTAAAGGGGCTGAATCGACATGTTAGTCGTAGATCATATTACAAAATCGTTTGGGAAGAAAGAAGTTGTAAAGAATGTATCTTTTGAAGTGAAGAAGGGGGAAACGTTTGGTTTGCTTGGCCCAAACGGTGCAGGGAAATCAACGACAATATCAATGATTTGTGGGCTGATTCCATATGATGGTGGCGACATCAAAGTTGGAGGGAAGTCCGTAAAAGAATATCCATTAGATGCGAAAAGGAAGATTGGTATTGTTCCGCAAGATATTGCCTTATACCCTACACTTTCAGCCAAAGAAAATTTAATCTTTTGGGGAAAAATGTATGGTTTAAGTGGGGCGATTGCGAAGAAACGAGCTGATGAGGTATTAGTATATGTTGGTTTACAAGATCGAGCAAAAGAAAAAATTGAAACATTTTCAGGTGGAATGAAACGCCGGATTAATATAGGTGTGGCACTTATGCACGAACCAGAGTTATTAATTATGGATGAGCCGACGGTTGGGATTGATCCACAATCACGGAACCATATTCTAGAAACGGTAAAAGGATTAAATGAGAAAGGTATGACGGTCATTTATACGAGCCATTACATGGAAGAAGTGGAGTATTTATGTGAACGAATTGCTATTGTTGACCATGGAAAGGTGATTGCATTAGGAACGAAAATGGAGCTATGTAATCGTCTTGCTGATGGCTTTATGGTGAAGTTACAACTGAATCGTTATAAAGAGGAGCTGCTGCAGAAAATAAAAGAAATACCAACTGTAGAACGGATTGTCATCGAAGAGGATACAAATACGTTTGATATTGGACTACAGAATGGAGAAGCTGTCGGTACAGTTGTTTCGGTAGTTGTAGAAAATCATGTGCAAATTTTAAAGCTTGAAGTGCAAGAACCAAATTTAGAGGCTCTCTTTTTACAGTTAACAGGGCGTTCACTTCGTGATTAAGGAGGTTAGGAACTCATGAAAAGTTTTATTGTTGCATGGAAAGATTTAAAAATTCGTTTAATAGACCGACGTGGATTTATGATGATGTTACTTATGCCACTTCTATTAACGGCTATTTTAGGATCAGCACTAAGTAACACATTCGATAGTGGAGGATTACCTAGAACAGTAATTGGTTATTATCAAGAAGGAACAGATGAGTTTGCAGATATATTTCAAAAAGATGTATTGCAGTCAAAGGAAATAAAAGATGATGTAAAGATAGAAGTCGTAACCTCACAAAAAGAGTTAGAGGATATGATAAGAGAGCAGAAAATTGATGTTGGAATTATGATTTCGAATGGGTGGAGTGAACATATACAACACGGAAAATTAAAAGAAGCAAAATTAATTACAGATCCATCAAAAGATATACAAGCAAAAATAGCTGAAACGTTTATCCGTTCTTTCTCAGAGCGTGTGCAAACAGTTGCAGTTTCTACTGAGACCGTCGTAACAGATCTAGCAAAATCACGGCCGGAGAATATTGAACAGTTTGCAAAACAGGTAAGCGCTAATCTACAAACAGTAGCGACTTCAAATATAGAGGGAATTGAAAAAGGAACAGTCGGCCCAAAAACAGTTGCTGCGATGCAATATTATGCTGCGGCAATGTTAGTCATGTTTTTATTATTTAACATAACAGTTGGAGCAAAATCTATTATAACAGAGCAGCGAACGGAAACATTAGCAAGGCTATTAAGTACACCGACAAGTTCATTTGCCATTCTCATAGGGAAGTTTTTTGGAACGTTATTGTTCGCATACCTTCAATTTGAGGTATTTGTAGTTGCTACTCATTATGCTTTTGATGTGAATTGGGGAGAAGATATCTCCCAGGTTACCGTAGTCGGAATTTCTTATGGGATCTGCGTAGCAGGTTTATCTATGCTCATCGCAGCATTTATTCGTGAGGAAAAAACAGCGGATTTAATGGGGGGAATCGGAATTCAGTTGTTAGCCATACTAGGAGGATCTATGTTACCAATCTATACATTTCCAGATATCCTGCAAACCATTGCTAATATCGCTCCAAATAAATGGGCGCTTACAAGTTTTTTAAATATCATGTCGGGTACATCGTGGTATACGTTATTTCCAGTTATCTTAAGTTTATCTAGTGTGGGTATTATATCCGTTATCATCGGAACTTTCCGTTTGCGTATGAGATAGGGGGAGAAATCATGAAAAAAATTTGGGCGCTTTGCTGGCTAGAGTTAAAACAAATCTTAATTAAGCCACAAAGCTATATGCTTATGTTCGGAATGCCTATTATTTTTACAATTATTTTTGGAGGGCTTTTAGGGGAGAGTGGAAATACGAAAGTGAATATTAGTTTAGTAGATCAAGATGGATCTATATTATCTAACTCCTATTATAAAGAAATAAAGAAAAGTGATTTAATTTCTATAGAGAAGGTAACGTATGAAGAAGCAAAACAGAAAATTGAAAAGAAGAAGTCCTCAGGTATTGTGACAATTCCAAAAGATTTTCAAAAGAGTATGGCAGCCGGGAAAATAGAGAAGGTTAAATTTCAATCGAGCGCTGATTTTACCGGGGGAGCATCTGTAGAACAGATATTACAAAGTGCAATAAAAAAGATGGAAATAGAAGTAGCGGCAGCAAGAGATTCAGAGCAAATAGGGGGGATGTCTTGGGAGAAGGTGTATGAAACGATTCATACAAAGGTAGAACCGGTTTCACTTCAAAAAGAATCCATTGCACTAGGGGAGAAAAAAATGAATAACGTAACAGGGCGGGCTGCAGGATTTTCTATTCTTTTTGTAATGATTGTAATGCTAAGTGCAACAGGAACAATTTTAAAAGCAAGACAACTGGGCGTTTGGTATCGTCTATTAGGAACGCCTGTTTCAAAGGCTCAAATACTAGGAGGATATATACTTTCTTTCTTTTTAATCGGATGGATTCAATTTGGTACTTTAATGGTATTAACGAATGTCCTGTTCGGTGTACAGTGGGGAAATTTATTAGGGACGATCATACTTGTTTCGGTATTATTACTAGCAGTCATTGGTTTAGCTTTATTCTTAGCCAGTATTGTGAAGACAACGGATCAGCAGTCAGCTTCAGGTAATCTCGTTGTTGTTTCAACTTGTATGATTAGTGGGTTGTATTGGCCTATTGAAATTGAACCTGAATGGATGCAAAAAGTAGCAAACTTTGTTCCACAAACTTGGGCAATGCGCGGGTTTACCGAATTGATTGCAAGAGGAGGAACGTTAGCAGATATAGCAGGATATGTTGGTATACTTATGCTATTTGCTGGTGTATTCTTCATAGTTGGTTTAACAAGAATACGTTATGATTGAAAAAAGAAAGCAGAGTTTACAGCTTCGAACGCTGAACTCTGCTTTCTTTTTGTGTATCGTCTTCTCCTATAGAAATGCTAATTGCAATTCCGAGCATAAAGAGAAATGCTAAAAAGAGGACGAACTTTGGGAAGAACGGAAACAGTAGCAATGCCCCGACTATCATGAATGTCAAAGCAACATAGTGCAAGACATATAGGAATAGTTTGTCCATATTTTCGCCCCCTTTTTGGTAATTTGTTATTAGCCTATGCCTGTCGATGGAATAATAGACTGATTTTTAAACAGTTTCTTTCGTGCGTATAAAATGAATAATTGACAGGGTAAAGGGGGCTACTACTTCGTTATATAGGTAGAAAATATATGGTATATTATTAAATTTACCCAAATTAAAGATTTAACAACATTTTCGTGAAGGTTATTGAAATATTTAGTGTAGAAAGAATTGACAAAATATTATGAAGGGTATAATCTAATAACCATAAAGTCTACCGGAAAAGTTGGAATAAAGATGTTACCCCTCATAAATATCTATTTTTTGTATTTAAAACCGACTTTTCCGATGTGTTATAAAATGTTGCTGTGGGAGGTATACATAAGGCAAGCAGTTCATAAAGTGTAATTATTAAAAAAAGTTAGGGTGGGGACAATGAAGAAAAAGACAAAAAAATGGGCTGGTGTATTTTCAGTATTACTGAGTAGTTCGCTTGTGTTATCTGCTTGTGGGGGACAGGAGGATAAGGCTTCAACGGAACCAGCAAAACAACAGGATGTAAAAGATTTAAAGATAGAGAAGGTTACAGCGACAGATAAGTCGAAAAATCCTGAGAAAGCGAAGCAGAGAAAAGATACACTTATTGTAGGAATTTCAAAGCCTGGTGGTGTGTTCTTACCATATTTCCAAGAGAATGGTTGGGACGGTAACGTAACATCAGTTATATTTGCGTCTCTTGTATCAACAGATAAACAAGGGAAGCCAGTTCCAGAGCTTGCAGAGAAATGGGATGTATCTTCTGATCAATTAAAGTACACGTTCCACTTACGAAAAAATTTAAAATTTAGTGATGGTTCACCGTTAACAGCAGATGATGTGGCATTTACATTAACATTGCTACATGATAAGGCTTATGAGGGTGGTACAGATATTTTACAATATGCAATTAAAGGCGGAAAAAATTATAAAGAAGGAAAAGCTACGTCTATTGAAGGAATTAAAGTAGTTAATCCACAAACAATTGAAATTACGACAGAAAAAGTAAACTCACAAGCATTAGTAAGCTTGGGGGGACCTGTCTTATCTAAGGATTATTATGGAAAAGATTATAAGCAAAATACAAGCTTAAACTATTTAAAAGATTTATATGGTAAACCAATTGCGGCAGGGCCTTATAAATTTGAAAAGTATGTCCCAGGTCAAGAAGTACGATTTGTGGCAAATGAACATTATTATGCTGGTAAACCAAAAGTTAAAAACTTTATTTATAAAATTACAACACCAGACACGAATTTCCAGCTATTCCAAACAGGAGAAACCGACTATGATGGGTTTGCTGCTAATAATGACAACATTGAACAATTAAAGAGCTTAGGCTTTGCTAACTTCAATATTGAAACAGTGAGCTCATACTCATTCGTTTACCTTAATAATAAGAAGCCATATTTAAAAGACAAAAAAGTACGACAAGCGCTTATTTACGGATTAGATCGTAAAAAATATGTAGATACATACTTCCAAGGGAATGCTTCTGTTGCGAATATACCGATTTCACCGACATCATGGGCATATGATGATAAGGGTATAAATCAATATGAGTACAATTTAGAGAAAGCGAAAAAATTGTTAGATGAAGCTGGTTGGAAAGTTGGATCTGATGGCATTCGTGAAAAAGATGGACAGAAATTAAAGTTGAGTTATTATGCGGCAAGTGGAAGAAAGCAAGAAGAGGTATTTATACCAATTGCGAAAGAGAATTATAAGGCGTTAGGTGTGGAGTTTAATCCGGAAATCATGGACTTTAATACACTTGTTTCGAAGCTTAAAAAGTTTGATTATGATTTAGCAGCTGTTGCGACACCTATTATTTCTGATCCGAGTGAAACTGTAGATGAGTTTGAATCTACGCATCCAGATAACTCGGCTGGTTATAGTAATCCCAAAGTAGATGAATTAATTAAAAAAGGTATTGAAACGGTAGATATTGAAAAAAGAAAACCTATTTATAAAGAATTATATAAAGAATTAAGCGATGATCCCCCTGTCATTTTATTAAATTACCGTAAAAGCATTTCAGCACACAATTCACGTGTAAAAGGAATTAATCCAGAAAAATACGATAGCATTAGTTCAAACTTACCTGTTTTATCTATTGAACAATAGGGATAAGTAATTAATGAATAGAAGACGTTTTTTCATACAGTTGTTAGTTCTTGCTGTTTTGAAAAAATGTTCTTCTATTTTTAAGTAAATATGATTGGGGAGACAAAAGGTGAAAACATATATCATTCGTAGGTTTTTACAAATGATTCCTACATTGCTTGGTACATCTATTATTATCTTTTTCTTATTTGCCCTCCTGCCAGGCGATTATGTTGATTCGAATCCAAAGTTAACACCAGAACGCGCACAGGAATTAAGAGAATTGTATGGATTAAATAAACCTATTCTAGAAAGATACTTTCATTGGTTAGGTAATGCACTACATGGTGATTTTGGTTTTTCGTTGCAATATCAAGAACCTGTCACATCATTGCTTAATAAATTTATTTGGAATACCTTCATTGTTGCTGCTGCAGCTTTATTTTTTACTTGGATTATTGCACTTATTGTTGGGGTTGTTTCAGCAACAAAGCAACATTCGTGGTTTGACGCACTGGTAACAATCGGTGTTTTTGCAGCGATGTCATTTCCATCATTCTTTATCGGTCTATTTTTAATTAAAGTATTTGCTGTTGATCTTCATGTATTACCGATTGGTGGGATGATTAATATAGGAAGTAATTCGACAGGTTTTACGTACATATTGGAAGTACTTAGGCACATGATTTTGCCAGTGTTTATTTTAACACTCCTTGGTGTCGGCTCATTGACTCGTTATTTTAGAACGGGAATGCTTGAAGTTGTAAGACAAGATTATATCCGAACTGCTCGGGCAAAAGGGTTGAAAGAAAGAGTCGTTATTTATAAACATGCACTAAAAAATGCGATTTTACCAGCAATCACATTGCTTGCATTTGAATTACCAGGATTGTTCTCTGGTGCAATTATTATTGAACAAATTTTTAATTGGCCAGGAATTGGGACCATTCAATTAGAAGCGTTGAGTTTTCGAGATTATACAGTATTAATGGCATTTACAATGTTTCTCTCTTGCCTAACAATTATCGCAAACTTTTTAGCGGACATCGTTTATGCGATTGTCGATCCGCGTATTCGATTAAAGTAAGGGGGGAGAAAGATGGAGACTATTGTAACAGTAAAGAAGAAAAATAAGAAAAAAGGAAATGTAACTTCACCATGGCGACAGGCATTTACTAGAATTAAGAAAAATAAATTAGCGCTATTTGGATTTTATATTTTGATTTTTATGTTTGTATTTTGTTTTATCGGGCCATTTTTTTCACCATATGTTTCTGGAACAATTCAAGTAACACAAATTAATAAGCCACCAAGTTTTTCTCATTGGCTTGGTACAGATCCGCTTGGAAGAGATATTTTAACACGATTGATGCAGGCGGGAAGAATTTCATTAACAATTGGTTTAGCTTCGATGGTACTATCTGTCATACTTGGCGCGTTATTAGGGGCTATATCTGGTTTTTATCGTGGTGTTGTAGATCATATTATTATGCGTATTGCGGATGTGTTAATGTCTATTCCAGGATTGCCATTACTTATCATTATGGGTGCTATTTTATCAGAATGGAAACTTCCATCTGAATATCGACTTTATGTTGTTATGATTATGCTAAGTTTGATTGGATGGCCGGGGCTTGCACGCTTAGTGCGAGGGCAAATTTTAACACTTCGGGAACAATCATTTATGCAAGCTGCTGATGTATTAGGATTAAAGGATTATCGAAAGATTTTACATCATTTAATTCCGAATGTATTCCCTTTATTAATTGTTGTGGCAACGTTAGGCGTAGCGGGAGCTATTTTAAGTGAATCTGCATTAAGTTATCTAGGCCTTGGGGTTGTTCCACCAACACCATCATGGGGAAATATGATTAGTGCGGCAAACTCATTAATTGATTTCCAAAAACGTCCATGGTTATGGATTCCGCCCGGTTTTGCGATTTTTATAACAGTTGTATCAATTAACTTACTTGGTGATGCACTTCGTGATGCATTGGATCCAAAGATGAAGCGGTAGGTGAGGAAGCGTGAGTAGAGCAGTAGTAGAGTTAAAGGATTTACAAACCCACTTTCATACGGAGGAAGGTACAGTAAAAGCTGTGAATCATGTTAGCTTTTCTGTACGAGAAGGTGAAACGGTTTGTGTAGTGGGGGAATCAGGATGCGGAAAAAGTGTAACGGCTTTATCTATTATGGGACTCATTGCTGAATCTGGAGGTATTGTTGGTGGTGATATCCTTTATGAAGGCAAAAGTCTTTTAGGAATGAAAGAGCAGGAACTTCGCAGTTTAAGAGGAAATGAGATTGCGATGATTTTCCAGGAACCGATGACATCTCTTAATCCAGTATTTACTGTTGGAGAACAAATTGTAGAAACGTTAAGGGAACATGAATTGCTTAGTAAAAATGAGGCGTATAAAAAAGCAATTGAATTCATTCGTAAGGTCGGTATTGCACGTGCCGATGAAATTGTGCATTCATATCCACACGAGTTAAGTGGTGGAATGTTGCAACGGATTATGATTGCGATTGCACTGAGTTGTAATCCTAAACTATTAATTGCTGACGAGCCTACAACGGCTCTTGATGTTACAATCCAAGCACAAATATTAGATTTACTGAGACAGGTAAAAGAAGAATTTAAAACATCGATTTTATTAATTACACATGATTTAGGTGTTGTAGCAGAAATGGCAGATTATGTTGTAGTTATGTACGGTGGTAAAGTAATTGAAGAAGCGCCTGTGCTAGAGTTATTTCAAAATCCTAAACATCCATATACAAAAGGTCTACTAAAATCAAAACCAGTAATGGGAAAGCGAACAGATAAACTTTATTCTATCCCAGGGCAAGTTCCAAACTTAGCTGGCTTAGGGGAATTTTGCTACTTTAGTGGTCGCTGTGAACATTGCATGGAAATATGCAAAAATGAAGCACCCGGTCTTTTGATACATGAAGATCATCATAAAGTAGCTTGCTGGTTATATGAGGAGCGTGCTGAGTAATGAGTGAACCATTATTAGAGGTAAAGAATTTAAAAACGTATTTTCCAATTAAAGGTGGCATATTTAGTAGAACAATTGGGCATGTAAAAGCAGTAGATGGGGTAAGCTTCACTATTAATAAGGGTGAAGTGTTTGGACTAGTAGGTGAATCGGGAAGTGGAAAGACGACGATTGGGAAAACTATCCTGCGCCTTGTTCAAAAAACGGAGGGCGAAGTAAAATTTAAAGGGCAAGATGTTCACGTGTTATCAAAAGAGGAATTGCGAAAGCATCGTCCTAATATGCAACTTGTATTCCAAGATCCATTTAGTTCATTGAATCCACGAATGAGAATTGGAGAAGCACTTGGTGAACCAATGTTAGCACATGGTTTAGCTACGAAAGAGAATGTTCGTGAAAAAGTGCTAGAAGTACTAGAGTTATGTGGTTTAGCACCATATCATATTGATCGTTATCCGCATGAATTCTCTGGGGGACAACGTCAGCGTATCGTCATTGCAAGAGCGATGGTACTAAATCCAGAATTTATTGTTGCTGATGAACCTGTTGCAGCGTTAGATGTATCTATTCAAGCACAAATTATAAACTTGTTTAGTGAATTACAAGAAAAAAAGGGTTTATCCTATTTATTTATTTCACATGATTTAAGTGTTGTCGAACACTTATGTACAACAATTGGGATTATGTATTTAGGGACCATCGTGGAAACAGCCAATCGTGATGAATTGTTTGCAAATCCGCTTCATCCATATACGAAGGCGTTGTTATCAGCTGTACCAATTCCCGATCCAACTGTTAAGCGTGAAAGAATTATTCTTCAAGGAGATATTCCAAGTCCAGTAAATCCACCATCAGGCTGTCGTTTTCATACACGCTGCCCGTTTGTAACAGATATTTGTAAGCAGGCAGTGCCGGAATTCCGTGATGTTGGAGAAGGACATCTTGTTGCCTGTCATCATGTGTAAAAAAAGGGCTCTTCCAAATACGGAAGAGTCCGTTTCTCTTATTTACTTGCTGATGGCTGTTTTAGTACATACTGCTCAATTGCATGTGCAACACCATGCTTATCATTTGTTAATGTAACAACATCACATAATCTCTTTACATCTTCTTCAGCATTCCCCATCGCAACCGATAAGCCGGCTACTTCTAACATTGGTACATCGTTAAAGTTGTCCCCAATGGCAATGGTATCTTGAAGTGGAATATTGAAATAAGATGCCATTTCTTGTAATCCATTTCCTTTATGACCATGTTTGTCCATAATTTCTAAATTCGTCGGAGCTGATGCTGTAACCATAATTTCTTTATCTTCTTGTAAAGATTGCAGTAATTGTGAGCGATGCTCTGCATCAAACGTCAAAATAAAGAATTTCGATATTTCTAATTCGGGATTATTTACGACGTCTTCGATCTTTTGAAAATCGGTAATTAAGTTCGATTTTTTTTGCTTCTCTGTAATCCGTTCAAGTTCTTCAATTGTAACATCCAGCGTATGTTTATTTTTTTCGAATGCATGCATTACTTGTTCTTTCCAATTATCAGGAGAATAAACGCCTTTATTTGTGTACAGCTTATATGGAAAACCTTCAGATTCTAGTAATTTAGCAAGCTTGTATACTTTATCATTTTGTAAACAACGTGCGTTAATTACTTTTCCATCAACGTAAACAATTGCTCCATTGCTTGCTCCAACTGGAAGTGATAATTGGTACTCTTCCAATAGTTTTAAGGCATCTTCTTTTGCACGACCAGAACAAATCATGACAACATGACCGGCTGCTTTAGCATCAAGAATAGCTTGTAAATTTTCTTTGGAGATTTCAAGGTTAGATGATAATAGTGTACCATCCATATCTAGTGCGATTAATTTCAAACTGACCACCTCTTTGCTTTTATTATACATAGTTATCTTGAGGAAACATATAAACTTATCTTGGGCTTTATGGAAATGTTAATGAAACAAATCTTTAAAACGATTTCGAAAGGGTATGATGAGATAGAAAAAATGGAAGAGCGTTCATTCTTGCAAATTATGAAGAAGATAGATATTCCGTTGGATAAGATCTCAAATAGTGTAGAAAGAGAATATAAGGATGATATTTTTGTAACAAAAAGTAGTAGATGAGATACTCCATACTTTTGTTGCTACGTTTATTGCGTTTTGTAACTCAAATATTACATTAATGTTACAAACGTGTGCGTGTTAGAAAACGCCATACAAAGGGATTTATAAATGTTTTTTGATCGTATCGTAAAAAAAATGTAATAAATTTTATGTATTTATATTGCAGTATGAAAAAAGTTATGTTACATTAATGTTACAAACGTTACACGAATTAATTTAATGTAACGTTAAGATAAAAACTATGAATTAATCATTTCTTAGAAATTACATATAAATACCGATTGATAAGGAGAGAGTAACCATGAAAAACGAACAAGTATTACAAGTAACAAAAATGGATTTATTAGGATCAGCAGGTGGAGCAGCAGTATTAACAGCATTGATCGTACTTCTTTCTAACGTTTTAGTATAATAGAAACTTTGTACAAGCAGTAGAACGGATTATTGTATCAAATAAAAAAGTTGTGAACGGAAGGGAGAATGAAAAGCATGGAAAACAAAGAAGTATTACACGTAACAAAAATGGATTTATTAGGATCAGCGAGTGGAGCAGCAGTATTAACAGCATTGATCGTATTTCTTGCTAATGCATTAGTATAATAGAGGTTTTGTACAGAGAGTGGAATAAGTATTACAACAGGAAAAATAGTTGTGAATTGAAGGGAGAATAAGAGAAATGGAAAATAAAGAAGTATTAAAACTAACAAAAATGGATTTATTAGGATCAGCGAGTGGAGCAGCAGTATTAACAGCATTGATCGTATTTCTTTCAAGTGCATTAGTATAATAGAATAGTATAAAGAGTTACAAAAAGCTGAAAGGAGAATGAGGAGTATGGAACAGGTATTACAAGTAACAAAGATGGATTTATTAGGGGCAGCAGGTGGAGCAGCAGTATTAACAGCGCTTATTGTATTCCTTGCAAATGTATTAGTATGATAGGTATAGATAAGAGGGAATTCCCATATATTATTCGTACCATTATTCAAAAAAAATAAAGACTCTAACATATTATAGGTAGTTAATATGTTAGGGTCTTTTTTGTATTCTAATCGTTTTTTATTTGTTCTAGATCCACATCAGTAAATTATATCCTTATATGCATGGATTCCCTGTTATCTTAAAGAGAAAAAAGTCGAATTTTATATGGAAGAAAAAAGAGGTATTTAACAGAAAAGATAGAAAATTTTAAAAGTTAGAAATTTGTTAGCTTGCTAACTATTTTTTAAGTGGTATTTGGAAGCGCTTTCGATTAGTTCTCAGTATGTAACATTCAATTTATTTACAGGGGGATGAGGAATTTATGAAACAAAAATCTATGGATACGTTAGCTGCACAAATGGAAGATTTCTTTCCGGTACGTGATGTTGATCATTTAGAATTTTATGTGGGAAATGCAAAGCAATCAAGCTATTACCTTGCGAGAGCGTTCGGATTTAAAATTGTTGCTTATTCTGGATTAGAAACAGGAAACCGTGAAAAGGTTTCTTATGTTCTTGTGCAAAAAAACATGCGTTTTGTTGTGTCTGGGACTTTAAATAGTGATAGCCGTATTGCGGAATTTGTAAAGATCCATGGTGATGGAGTAAAAGATGTAGCTTTACTCGTTGATGATGTTGAAAAGGCCTATTCAGAGGCTGTAAAACGAGGTGCTGTTGCGATTGCTCCACCGGAAGAATTAACGGATGAACATGGGACATTAAAAAAGGCGGTTATCGGTACGTATGGTGATACAATCCATACCCTTGTGGAGCGTAAAAATTATAAAGGTAAATTTATGCCTGGTTATGAAGAAGTTGAATTTAATATTCCGAGTGAAGAAACAGGATTAATCGCTGTAGACCACGTTGTCGGCAACGTTGAAAAAATGGAAGAGTGGGTTAGCTATTACGAAAACGTTATGGGCTTTAAACAAATGATTCATTTTGATGACGATGATATTAGCACAGAGTATTCCGCATTAATGTCAAAAGTTATGACAAATGGAAGTCGTATTAAGTTTCCAATTAATGAACCGGCAGATGGAAAGCGAAAATCACAAATTCAGGAGTACTTAGAGTTTTATAATGGTGCGGGTGTACAGCATCTTGCGTTATTAACAAATGATATTGTGAAAACAGTTGAAGCGCTTCGTTCAAACGGAGTGGAGTTTTTGGATACACCAGATACGTATTACGAAGAGTTAACGGCGCGTGTTGGGAAAATCGATGAAGAAATTGACAAGTTAAAAGAGCTTAAGATTCTTGTAGATCGTGATGATGAAGGCTACTTACTACAAATTTTCACAAAGCCAATTGTAGATCGCCCAACATTATTTGTCGAAATTATTCAGCGTAAAGGTTCTCGTGGATTTGGCGAAGGAAACTTTAAAGCATTATTTGAATCCATTGAAAGAGAACAAGAGCGACGTGGAAATCTATAAAATTTTTTACTGATCAGTGGGAGCTATGTCTCCCACTGATTCAAGTTGTACTTTATATGAACAGTAAGGAGGGAAAGTGATGAAATTTATTACATTTCGTCTTCCTTCAGAGGGAATGCGTGCTGGTTGGCTTGAAGGTGACAAAGTAATTGATATGAATATAGCAAGTAATGGCACTCTTCCTTCATCTATGCTCGCTTTTTTAGAGAAAGCGGATGAGTATGCAGAAATAGTGCGTGGTATTCGAGAACCAACAAGTGGTGTGTACTCACTGGAAGATGTGGAGCTTTGTGCAGCCATTCCAAATCCAGGTAGTATTCGTGACTTTTATGCGTTTGAACAACATGTCAAAACGGCTCGTGGGCGTCGTGGTTTAGATGTCGTTCCAGAGTGGTATGATATTCCTGTTTTTTATTTTACAAATCACCGTGCCGTTATTGGGCCGGAAGCTTCTGTTTCTTGCCCGAAACAATCCCAAAAGCTTGATTACGAATTAGAAATTGCTTGTGTGATTGGGAAAGAAGGAAGAAATATTTCACGTGAACAAGCAGAAGAATATATTTTCGGTTATTGTATTATGAATGACTGGAGTGCAAGAGATTTGCAAGCCGAGGAGATGAAAGTAGGACTCGGTCCAGCAAAAGGAAAGGACTTCGCTACTTCATTAGGAGCTTATCTTGTTACAAAAGAGGAATTAGATGTTTATCGCACTGGTGAACGTTATAACTTAGAAATGACTGCTCATGTGAACGGAGAACTTTTGTCTAAAGGGAATTTCCGAGACATTTACTATACGTTTGCAGAAATGATAGAACGTGCTTCAGAGGATGTTACCTTATACCCAGGAGATGTAATCGGTTCTGGCACGGTTGGAACTGGATGTATTTTAGAACTTGGTACAGAAAAGTGGTTACAAGATGGTGACGTTGTAGAACTTACGATCACTGGGCTAGGCACAATGCGTAATACAGTGAAAAAAGAAATGAAAGCAGGTGATGGGCATGTATTATCGTCACATGGGGGAGCTTCCTCATAAGCGACACGTACAATTTCGTAAAGAAGATGGATCACTTTATCGTGAACAGGTGATGGGAACGAAAGGTTTCTCTGGTACACAATCTATTTTGTATCATCATTATATGCCAACAGAAGTAGGGCATGCTGCATTAGCATATTCTTGTCAGTTGCAGTATGAAGAAGACGTAGCGCTCGCCCATCGTCACTTTCGTACGAAAGAAAACAAGAAAACTGGAGATGTGATAAACGGAAGGAATTTTATATTAGGAAATGAAGATTTGTTAATTGGTGTTGTTAACCCAACAGAAAAAATGGATTATTTCTATCGTAATGGTGATGGAGATGAAATGTTATTTGTTCATTATGGAACTGGGAAAATTGAGACGATGTTCGGAACGATTCATTACCGGAAAGGTGATTATGTAACAATCCCAATCGGAACAATTTACCGAGTTATTCCAGATGAGGGAGAGTCTAAGTTTCTTGTTGTAGAAGCAAATAGCCAAATTACAACACCGCGTCGTTATCGTAATGAGTATGGTCAATTGTTAGAACATAGTCCTTTCTGTGAAAGAGATATCAGGGGGCCAGAGAAGTTAGAGACATACGATGAAAAAGGCGAGTTTGTCGTGATGACAAAGTCGAGAGGTTATATGCATAAGCATGTTATGCAGCATCATCCGTTAGATGTTGTCGGTTGGGATGGATATTTATATCCTTGGGTCTTTAATGTAGAAGATTTTGAACCGATTACTGGCCGTGTTCATCAGCCACCGCCAGTCCATCAAACTTTTGAAGGGCATAACTTTGTTATTTGTTCTTTTGTGCCGCGTTTATATGATTACCATCCAGAGGCAATCCCGGCACCGTATTATCATAGTAACGTAAATAGTGATGAAGTTCTTTATTATGTAGAAGGGAACTTTATGAGCAGAAAAGGCGTAGAAGAAGGCTCAATTACACTCCACCCGAGTGGTATTCCACACGGACCGCATCCTGGAAAAACAGAAGCAAGCTTAGGGAAAAAAGAAACAATTGAATTAGCGGTTATGATCGATACATTCCGTCCGCTCCGTATTGTGAAACAAGCACATGCGACGGAAGATGAGAAGTATATGTATAGCTGGATTGAAGAGGGTTCATATAATACGAAATAAAGTGAAACTCTAATCAGTGGGAGTCTATTCCCAGTTGATTATTAGCTCTCACGGGTAGCAATACTGCCCGCAAATGGCTAGATAAGAAGAGGCATACTCATAAAATGAGTTTGCCTCTTTCTTTAGTTGGAATCGACAATTTATAGAATATCAAAAATAATCATAAAAAGATATAGAGATATAGTTATATACAGTATTTACATATTGTTTATTGCTTGTTGATTATATAATTTTCTGTTTATTCCGACAAAGGTATTGACTAAGAAGTGTGTTGTAAGTAAAATAAAAATAATTAAATTTTCAGAAAATTGAAACTTAGAGGTGCATGCTATGAAGCAAATTTTTCAGAAAAAGCCAATTGCAAAATTACTGCAGGAAAGTAAACAGAAAACATTAGCAAGAACATTGGGAGCGCTAGATTTAACAATGCTTGGGATTGGGGCTATTGTTGGAACGGGGATTTTTGTTCTTACTGGTGTTGTGGCAGCGAAACATTCTGGACCAGCTATCATCTTGTCATTCGCTATAGCTGCATTAGCTTGTGCTTTTGCTGCATTCTGTTATGCAGAATTTGCATCTTCTGTTCCCGTTTCGGGAAGTGTTTACACGTATACATACGCGACGATGGGAGAGATATTTGCATTTTTAATTGGATGGGATTTAATGTTGGAATATTTATTAGCAACATCTGCGGTAGCTAATGGATGGTCTGCTTATTTCCAATCTTTATTAAAAGGCTTTGGAATTCACATTCCGACCATTCTATCTTCTGCTCCTGGAACGGGAAAGGGTGGCCTTATTGATTTACCAGCTGTCATTATCATTTTAATTATGACTGTTCTTTTATCTAGAGGTGTACGTGAAAGTGCTCGCGTAAACAATATTATGGTTTTTATTAAGATAGCAGTTGTATTACTCTTTATCTTTGCTGGTTTTACTTATGTAAAGCCGGAAAACTGGACACCGTTTATGCCGTTTGGTCTCGATGGCGTAATGGCTGGGGCTGCAACAGTATTCTTTGCATTCATTGGATTTGATGCTGTATCGACAGCAGCGGAGGAGGTAAAACGTCCGCAACGTGATTTACCAATTGGTATTATAGCATCCTTACTCATTTGTACCATTCTTTATATCGTTGTTTCACTTATTTTGACAGGGATTGTACCTTATGGTGAGCTGAATATTTCTGATCCGGTAGCTTTTGCACTTCAGTTTATTGGACAAGATGGTTTAGCAGGTGTTATCTCGGTAGGAGCAATTACAGGAATTACAACTGTAATGTTAGTTATGATGTATGGGCAGGTACGTGTTTCATATGCAATGAGTCGTGATGGATTACTGCCGAAGCGTCTTGCGAAAGTTCATCCGAAATTTAAAACACCATTTTTAAATACATGGACAACAGGTATTATAGCAGCGCTTATTTCAGGTCTTATTGATTTAAATGTACTAGCCCATCTTGTAAATATGGGGACATTATCCGCATTTGCACTTGTAGCTGTTGCTGTTATTGTAATGAGAAAAACACACCCAGATTTACCACGTGCTTTTAAAGCGCCGCTTGTGCCAGTTTTACCTGCGTTAACAGTTATCTTTTGTTTATATTTAATGCTTCAACTATCAGGAACCGCATGGATGAGCTTCGGTATTTGGATGGTGATTGGTGTAGCGGTTTACTTCTTATATAGTCGGAAGCATAGTGTTTTAAATAATAAAGAAGATAAGGAAGATGTAGCAAATTTATAGGAGAGGGATCCGTTCTAAATAGAATAGAACGGATCTTTTTATTTTGAAAATTTACAGTTTTCTAATATTGATATAAGATAAGGAGTGGCTGATTAAAGGGGTGTTGTAAATGAAAAAGACGTGGCGTGAGTTACAAGCGATGGATCGTAACGTGTGGATTCGTTTTATAGGGGAAACGTTGAATGGAATTGCAATGATGATGTTAATGCCGTTTTTTGCATTATATTTAAAAGATAAAGTAGATTCTTTATTAGAAGTAGGGGTCATTATGGCACTTTCTCCCATTGCAGCAAGTTTTGGTTCTCTAATAGGGGGGAGAATTGCTGATATATATGGTAGAAAACCCATTATGATATTTTCGATGGCGAGTAATGCATTGTTAATGCTTGGTTTTTTATTTATAGAAGGGTTTATTCCTTATGCTATTCTGTCTATTTTTTTAGGATTAAGTAACTCGCTATTCCATCCAGCAGCATCGGCGATGGTAGCGGACGTGACAGCACCTGACAAGAGAACAGAGGCGTACGGTTTATTACGAATGGGACATAATATTGGGGCAGCAATCGGGCCGATTATGGGGGCTTCGGTAGTTGTGCTTTCCAAAAATTTAGTGTTTATTATTGCTTCATCTACAATGCTATTTTATGCACTTCTTGTGTTAATGCTTATTCAAGAAACCATGCCAAAAGCTGCATTGAAAGAGCGAGGGGATACGAAAAAGGAATCAGAATCGGTTTGGAAAATTGTTCTGAGGGATAAGGTACTCATAATTTATTTATTGGCGGGTATTATTGTTTCCATGGGTTTTTCACAAACAGAAGGTATGCTCCCTCTTCATTTTGATAATGAAATGAAAGAGATATTTGGTAAAAACAACCCATATCCATATTTAATGGCTTTAAATGGACTTCTAGTTGTTTTATTCCAATTTCAAATTTCAAAATGGGCAACAGATAAACCGGTTGGAAAGACGATGTTATATGGAGCTTGTTTATTTGGAATTGGATTGCTTTTCATTGGTTGGTTACCTAAGTGGTTTGGTGAATCTGGAGCAAATGCTACGGTTATTTTAATAACATTACTTGTTGTTTATGCAGTATATACGCTAGGTGAAATGATTATGTCGCCTGTACAAATGACATTTGTTGCAAATTTAGCACCAGAGCATTTACGTGGAACATATATGGGGGCGGCGAGCTTACAGTGGATTACAGGGAATGCATTCGGCCCGCTTCTTGGCGGATTATTACTAGATCGATTGCTAGGGCACTTGTTGTTCACGGTTTTAGGAGTGGGATGTGTAATAGCAGGTCTTGTATATATTTCTTTAGATCGCCTTGTGGAACAAAGACAAAAGGAAGATGTGGTGAAACAATCCTCATAATTAATAGGTGACATACACATAAAGCGGTATTTCTTCATATATATAGGTGCATAACTAGAATAGGTCATAACTTTGTTGCAAGGAAAGATATGGAATTAGAATAACTGTTTATCCCGCTATTTGTAGCGGGTTGCCCGTAAAATTCCGATTGGTGAGTTCTGTCATTCAAGGGATTGGCATTTTATCCTGTTATTTAAGGGAAGTAAGGTCAATGCTGAGAAAAGTTTCACTTTATTTTAAATAGGACTGCCTATTTTTATAAAAAGTGCTAAAATAGAAAAATGAAAACAATTGGTTAGGGTGATTTCATTGACTAAAATTAAATTAGGTTTATTATATGGTGGAAAATCAGCAGAGCATCAAGTTTCATTACAAACAGCTCTTGCTGCGATTAAAGCATTAAATCAAGAAAAATTCGAGATTCATCCAATTTATATTACAGAGCAAGGCCAATGGATGCGTGGTGAGCGCATTGAAGGTGAAGTAACGAGTGTGCAGGCATTACAAATGAACGGAGAGGAGAATGCAATTTCTCCAGTATCATTAAGTTCAGAAATCATCCCTGTTTCTTCTTCTAAGCAAGAAGAGGCAATTGATGTTATTTTCCCATTGTTACACGGACCAAATGGTGAAGATGGAACGGTACAAGGGCTGTTAGAATTAATGAACATTCCATACGTTGGTAATGGTGTATTAGCATCAGCTGCTGGTATGGATAAAGTTGTTATGAAAAATATCTTTGCGGAAGCTGGATTAAAACAAGCGAAGTACGTATCTTTCATTCGTAGTATATGGGAGAAAAACCGTCAAGTAGCTTATGATAAAGTAGAAGAAAAACTAGGGTACCCATGTTTTGTAAAACCAGCAAACCTTGGATCAAGTGTTGGGATTAATAAATGTAAAGATCGTGAAGAATTAGAGAAAGCATTTGAAGAAGCGTTCCAATTTGACCGCAAGATTATTGTAGAAGAAAATATTGTTGGTCGTGAAGTGGAAGTTGGCGTTTTAGGAAATGATGAGCCGAAATGTTCTGTTGTAGGTGAAATTGTACCTAAGAAAGAATTTTATGATTATAAATCAAAATACATTGATGGTGATACAGCGCTAATTATTCCAGCTGAAATTACAGAAGAAGAGTCAGCTACGATTCAACGAGATGCAATTCTTGCGTTCCAATCATTAGATGGTGCTGGATTAACACGAGCGGATTTCTTCTTAACGAAAGATGGGGAAGTATATATTAATGAAGTAAATACAATGCCGGGATTTACGCCATTTAGTATGTTCCCATTATTATGGCAACATACTAACTTACCTTATCCAGAGTTGATTGAAGAATTAATTCGTTTGGCGATTGAGCGTCATGAAGAAAAGAAAAAAATTAAATATACAATCTAACAAAAAAGGGGGAAGCACTATTCAAGAGAATAGTGTTTCTTCTATGTAAGGAGTGTTTTTTTATGATAAAACGAACGTTAAAACAAATTGAACAAATGACGAATGGTACAGGGTTAGTAGAGGAATATGCCGAAATTATTGTACAGGGCGTATCAATTGATACACGCAAAATTGAAAAGAGTAATTTATATGTTCCGATTCAGGGCGAGCGTTTCGATGGACATTCTTTTGTAGAGAAAGCAATTGAAAATGGTGCTGTAGCTACACTTTGGAAAAAGGATGTACAAAATCCACCTACTAATATACCGGTGATTTTTGTAGAGGATACTCTATCCGCGTTGCAAACATTAGCGAAAAGTTATCGTGATCAGCTAGATGTGAAAGTTATAGGTGTAACAGGAAGTAATGGTAAAACGTCTACGAAAGATATTGTAACAAGCCTCCTTGCAACTAAATTTAAGGTTCAAAAAACAGAGGGAAACTTTAATAACCATATTGGTTTGCCGCTTACTATTTTAAGCTTAGAAGAAAATACAGAAATGGCTGTATTGGAGATGGGGATGTCTAGCCGAGGTGAAATTGAATTTTTATCTAAGTTAGCTCGCCCTAATGCTGCGATTATTACCAATATTGGGGAAGCACATTTGATGGATTTAGGTTCTCGTGATGCGATTGCTGAGGCGAAGCTTGAAATCGTGACTGGTTTACAAGAAGGTGGAGTATTTGTATACAATGGGGATGAACCTCTATTAACAAATCGTGTTCCACAGATGAATCTATCAGCAGAAACTGTTACATTTGGTGATGCGAGAGCAAATGATTATTATCCCACTTCAGTAACATTGCAAGCAACGGGTACGTATTTTAAAATGAATCAGGATGAGAATATTGTATTTTATCTTCCGGTTCTTGGGAAACATAATGTATATAATACGCTCGCATCAATGGCGATTGCAAAATACTTCGGTGTAACATGGGAAGAAATGAAACAGGGTTTAGTAACACTTCAAATGACAGGCATGCGTATGGAAATTGTGAAAGCAGAAAATGGGTTAACAATTATTAATGATGCATATAATGCAAGTCCAACAGCTATGGAAGCTGCATTTCATTTAATGAATGGTTTAGATGGATTTTCTAAAAAAGTTGTTGTTCTTGGTGATATGTTAGAACTTGGAAAACAAGAAGTGCAATTTCATTACGAAGTAGGTAAGCTAATTGATCCAGCTCGAATTTCCTATGTATTTACGTACGGTAGACTAGGTACTCAAATTGCTGAAGGGGCAAAAATTAATTTCCCTAATGAACGTGTAAAAGCATATGACAATAAAGAAGAACTTGTGAAAGATTTAAAAGCAATCATTGATGTGAAAGACGTTGTATTAGTGAAAGCATCTCGTGGAATGAAGTTAGAAGAAGTTATTACGATGTTGAAATAATTGGTGTGTGTAAATAGGGATGACAGATACAAAAATAGTGGAAACTGCTAATAAGCGCTTACAGTAAAAAAATGAAAAATAAAAGTAAAGAAAAAAGCTCTTTATATGAAATAAGGTAACAGTTGGGTTTGCTTTTTGCACATACAAAACTTATAATTGATAAAGTGTAATAACGTTTAGAAGTATTTTCGTGAAGAATATACGCCCGTTTATATACGTGAGAATTCAGGAAAAGGGCTTTTCCGCAAGTTCGGAAAATGCCTTTTTTTAAATGATAAGTATAGGATAGAAAAGGAGAAGTAACATTGACAACATTTCGAGAATTAGGATTAAGTGAGTCTTTACTGCAATCTGTTGAAAGTATGGGCTTTGAAGAGGCTACGCCGATCCAAGCTGAAACAATTCCACATGCATTGCAAGGTAAAGATATTATTGGGCAAGCGCAAACAGGTACAGGGAAAACAGCAGCATTTGGATTGCCACTATTAGACAAAGTGGATACACATAAAGAATCAGTTCAAGGTATTGTTATCGCGCCAACGCGTGAATTAGCAATTCAGGTTGGAGAAGAGCTTTACAAAATTGGTAAGCATAAACGCGTTCGTATTTTACCAATCTATGGTGGCCAAGATATTAACCGCCAAATTCGTGCTCTAAAAAAACACCCACACATTATTGTTGGTACGCCGGGACGTATTTTAGATCACATTAACCGTAAAACACTTCGTCTACAAAACGTAGAAACTGTTGTTCTTGACGAAGCAGATGAAATGTTAAACATGGGCTTCATTGAAGATATTGAAGCAATTTTAACAGATGTGCCAGAAACACACCAAACATTATTATTCTCAGCAACAATGCCAGACCCAATCCGTCGCATTGCTGAGCGTTTCATGACTGAACCTCAACACATTAAAGTAAAAGCAAAAGAAGTAACAATGCCAAACATTCAGCAGTTCTATTTAGAAGTGCAAGAAAAGAAAAAGTTTGACGTATTAACACGCTTATTAGATATTCAATCTCCAGAGCTTGCAATCGTATTTGGTCGCACAAAGCGTCGTGTTGATGAATTATCGGAAGCATTAAACTTACGTGGTTATGCAGCAGAAGGTATTCATGGTGATTTAACACAAGCGAAACGTATGTCTGTATTACGTAAATTTAAAGAAGGTTCTATTGAAGTGCTTGTTGCAACAGACGTTGCGGCGCGTGGTCTTGATATTTCAGGTGTAACACACGTATATAACTTCGATATTCCACAAGATCCAGAATCATATGTTCACCGTATTGGTCGTACTGGTCGTGCTGGTAAAAAAGGTATTGCAATGTTATTTGTAACACCACGTGAATCAGGACAATTAAAAAATATTGAGCGTACAACAAAACGTAAAATGGACCGCATGAATGCACCGACACTTGACGAAGCATTAGAAGGTCAACAACGTTTAATTGCAGAAAAACTTCAAAGCACAATTGAAAGTGATAACTTATCATACTACAAGCGTATTGCAGAAGAAATGTTAGAAGAGAATGACTCTGTAACAGTAGTAGCTGCTGCTTTAAAAATGATGACAAAAGAGCCAGATACAACTCCAATCGCTTTAACATCAGAACCACCAGTTGTTTCAAGAGGTGGCGGTTCTAAAAAACGCGGTGGTAACGGAAGTGGATACCGTGATGGTAACCGTAACCGTAGTCGTGATGGACGCGGCGGAGATGGTCGTAATCGTGATCGTAACCGTGATGGTCGTAATCGTGACGGTAACCGTGATGGTAACCGCAACCGTGGTGGTCGTAAAGGTGAAGGTCAAGGTCGCCCAGGATCTTCAAATGGACGCGGCGAAAGAAAACATCATAGCCGTAAACCACAAGCTTAATAAAAAAGAGGATGTCCCAAAAGGACATTCTCTTTTTTTATTTATGTAATTGTACATACTACATAGTAAGTTGTATAGAAAAGAGGTGTTTTATGCTTGTAAGACTTGGCTATGTGGCAATGAGTGTACACTTGAAAAATGCATCTCCGTCTCAAACAATGACATATGCGCAGTTTCAGCGTATGAAGGATCGAGAAGCGGCGATTCATAAACTTGAGAGAATTGCTAATTCTAATTTAGAAAATTGTTTGCGGCTATTAAAACATAATAAGGGGCATGATATATCTTTTTTTCGGCTTAGCTCAAAATTAATTCCTTTAGCAAATCATGAAGAATTGCTGGATTGGAACTATATTCGTCCCTTAAAGGAGAATTTAAAAGCATTAGGTGAATTTGCACATCAGATGAAGATGAGGCTCGATTTTCATCCGGATCATTTTGTTGTATTGAATTCTCCGCAAGAAAACATTTTTAAACAGTCAATAAAGACGCTTCAAATGCATCGAAAGTTGCTAAAAGGAATGGGGATAAAGCGAGGGCATCGCTGTGTGTTACATGTTGGTGGTGGATATGATGATAAAGAGCTTGCGTTAGAACGTTTTATTGAAAATTGGTCAAACGTTCCTGTGAGTATTCAAGAAATGATTATGTTAGAAAATGATGATACGACCTTTTCATTAAAAGAAACATTATATTTAGGTGAAAAATTGGCAGTTCCGGTTGTGTTTGATTTGCATCATCATATGATGAATAACGATGAAGAAGATTGGTATGAAAATTGGGAACGTGTAGTGGATACTTGGAAAACATCTTTATTGCCAATCAAAATGCATATTTCCAGCCCGAGAGAAGGAAATGACCCTAGAGCACACGCAGATTTTATTAATGTAGACACATTTTTATCATTTTTACAGAAGATCAAAGGTAGCGTTTCGCGAATTGATTGTATGATTGAAGCCAAAAAGAAGGATGAGTCGGTATTTCAACTAGTACGAGATCTTGGTACAAAACCAGAGGTGGAAATAATCGATGGTGGGAGCTTTTTTATTAAATAAGCTCTACACCATCGATTTTTTTGTTAAAAATGGGGTGCAAATGCCACCGATTAGTAATCCAGTTAAATGGCTAATAGGGTTAGCGGAAGGATTAAAGAAGGTGAAAAGAAGTAATAAAAAGATAATTGCAGAAAAGAAAACTAACTCTTTTGGCTGGTAAGATTGAGAGCGGCTATATAAAAGGAAAAGCTGTGCACCAAGTAATCCAAAAATTCCACCTGATGCGCCGGCATGAATATACCCAATAGGCATAATCATATAAGAAAAAATATTGCCACTAATGCCAGCTGTGAGAAATAAAATAGGGAAGCGAACGCTACCTAGCTGTTCTTCGATAGATTGACCGAGAAGAAGTAAACAAATGCTATTGGAAAGAAAGTGTTGAAAATCTACATGTATAAATAGTGAGGTTATAAATCGCCACCATTCTCCCTTAGAAATATATTCATTGTAAGCAGCTAAAGTAGAGAAGAAAAAATTTCCTAGTATCATCATGATGAGTTGCAAGCAAAGTAAAGCGAGAACGACAGGTTGTAAGGTAGTCCGAATACGTGTCATGGGCATTTTATATTTTCACTCCTTTTGCATCAGAAAGATTCTCTGTTATTCTTACAATATGAATGAAGGAAGATAAATAGAAGAAGGGGACTGTTGAAATGATTATAGGGATTGGAATTGATATTATCGAACTAAATCGAATTGAAAAAATGCTAGATGGAAAGCTTAAATTTATGGAACGTATTTTAACTGAGGAAGAACGTAATGTTGCTTCTGAATTAAAAGGAAATCGTCTTGTAGAATTTGTAGCGGGAAGGTTTGCAGCGAAAGAAGCATACTCTAAAGCGATTGGAACTGGTATTGGGAAAGAGGTGAGTTTTTTAGATATTGAAATAAAAAATGATGAAAGAGGTAAACCAGTTCTCACGGCGAATACGGAGCATATCGTTCATTTATCAATTAGCCATAGTAGAGAATTTGCAGTGGCTCAGGTTGTTTTAGAAAGCTCGTCACGCTAGTCTGCATATTTTATATCTTTGTCTCATATATTTGAGTTAGCGATAAGGAAGAAGTATCTTCCATTCATTTATAGGGGCAAGGGGGATGAAATGATGAAAAGGCGGCTATTTTTAGTTATTGTCGGTTTATTGACCGTTTTCGTGTTAGCAGGTTGTATGGAAAAGAAGCAGGAAGATGTTTTGCGAGATTTAGAAGCGAAGGTTAAGAATATGAAGAGCTATCAAGCTGAAGCAAAATTATCTATTAAAACGGGGAATGAACCACAAGAGTATAATGTGGAAGTGTGGCATAAGGAACCTTCTTATTATCGTGTGAATTTGAAGAATGCGAAGAAGGATCAGAGTCAAATCATTTTAAGAAATAATGAAGGTGTATTTGTATTAACACCATCCCTTAATAAAAGTTTTCGGTTCCAAAGCGACTGGCCGCAAAATAGCAGTCAGGCTTATTTATATGAATCACTTGTAAGAGATATTTTAACTGATAAAAATCTTTCATTTAAGAAAACGGATAAATATTATGTGTTTCAGACAAAAACGAATTATCACCATCAAAATATGCTACCAAAGCAAGAAATTAAATTTAATAAAAGTGATTTAGCTCCTGTTTCGGTAAAATTGATGGATAATGATCAAAATGTTTTTGTGAAAGTAGAATTCTCAAAAGTGAAGTTTGATACAAAGTTTGATAAGGGTGCATTTGATACGAAACAAAATATGTCTCGGGCACAAGTAGATGTGCAAACGACTGCGAAAGAAGATAAACCATTTGCTGTTCTATATCCAAGTGATACTCCGCAGGGGATGGTTTTAAACGAAGAGAAAGAGTTAAAGACGGCAAGTGGCAAGCGTGCGATACTCACATACACTGGAAACAAGAAATCCTTTACATTGATACAAGAAAAGGCGAAGGTTGCTGAAGCTTCAGCGTCAATAAGTGTAAGTGGAGAGTTAGTTGATCTAGGCTTTACAATTGGAGCGCTAACAAAAGACTCACTAACATGGTCTCATAATGGAGTGGAATATATGCTCGTGTCTAAAGGTTTGAAAACAGATGAGCTGTTAATGGTAGCTCGTTCTGTTGCAGAAAAGCAGGTGAAATAAACTTTTTAGACGTGGTGATATATATGCGCCACGTTTTTTTTTTGTCTTTGGGAATGGATTTCATAAAAAGATGAATATAAAAGAATGAGCTTCGCATATCGTATACAAGGAAGTGCTTTTTATGGAAGAATCAGCGTTTTACCGTGATACGTGGGTAGAAGTGAATTTGGATGCAATCTATAACAATGTAACAAACATCAAAGAAATTGTACCAGAAGATGTAGAGATTTTTGCTGTAGTGAAAGCAAACGCATATGGACATGACCATGTTCCAGTAGCAAGAACAGCGCTAGAAGCAGGTGCAACAAGATTAGCAGTTGCTTTTTTAGATGAGGCACTAGTGCTTAGGTGAGCTGGGATTACTGCATCAATTTTAGTAATAGGTCCTTCACCGCCATGTGATGTGAATGTTGCTGCTGAGAATGATGTAGCGCTAACTGTTTTTCAAAAGGAATGGGTTGAAGAGGCGATAGAAATTTGGGATAGCCCGTTCCCTATGAAGTTTCATATTAATTTCGATAGTGGTATGGGTAGGATTGGGATTCGTGAATGTAAAGAGCTAAAGGAATTCTTGAACAGCTTAGAAGATGCCCTGTTTTTAGAATTGGAAGGGGTATATACGCATTTTGCAACAGCGGATGAAGTGGAGATATCTTACTTTGATAAGCAGTATAACACTTTTTTAGAGCAACTGAGTTGGTTGAAAGCATTTGGGATGAACCCAACATTTATTCATACGGCATGGAGAAGTGGTAAAAGTAATAAACTATTTAAATGATATATAAATAAACATCTTAATAATGGTTATGACCTATAAAAATAATCCGTGGGGGGTTGACTATCGGTGAATGTTGCAGGCCTCCATTAATGGAAGGTTCGCATTGTTTTCTGTTAAGAAAGAGATAAAAAGTAAATGAAAGTGAATGTTTTGTTGGGGAATTGGAAAACATAAACAGGGAATAAGGAAGTCTTTGCAACAGGCTCCATACAATGGTATTATTACAATAGGTGTCATATATATTTGGGTGTGTAGTTGACGGTGGAGGTGTATTTTTGTGTCCGAATCAAGTGTAACTACTGAAATCGTGGTTCGGTTGCCGAAGCAAGTGGTAACGGAATTGGACGGAATTGGAAAACAAGAGAATAAGAATCGCCATGAACTAATTTGCCAGGCAACACAACTGTTATTGCGTCAACATAAGACGAAGAAACGCTACCAACATGAATCAATGCGACGTGGGTACATTGAAATGGGAAAAATTAATCTTGGTATTGCATCTGAAGCTTTCTTAGCAGAGTATGAAGCAGCTCATACAGTAGAACGCTTAGTTAGCGGGGGGTAATATTTTGATTGTAAAACGCGGCGACGTGTATTTTGCAGACCTTTCCCCAGTTGTTGGTTCTGAGCAAGGAGGCGTTCGTCCGGTTCTTGTCATTCAAAATGACATCGGGAATCGTTTTAGTCCGACTGTGATTGTAGCGGCTATTACTGCACAGATTCAGAAAGCAAAATTGCCCACGCATGTGGAAATTGATGCGAAAAAGTACGGGTTTGAGAGGGATTCTGTTATCTTGCTCGAGCAGATTCGAACAATCGATAAGCAACGCTTAACGGACAAAATCACTCATTTAGATGAGGTGATGATGAGTCGTGTAGATGAAGCTTTACAAATTAGTTTAGGACTAATAGATTTTTAAATCGGCAGTTTAAGTTGCTCTTTTTTAGGGGCAACTTTTTTTATTAGAGGAGGTTTCGGTTGTATATGGAAATGGTAGATAATCGGCAAGGGTTAATGAAAATGTTAGTGAAAGAATTAGGCTTTACAGAAAAGCAGGTTCGTCATGTGATTCAATTAACAGAAGAAGGTAACACAGTTCCATTTATTGCTCGTTACCGAAAGGAATGGACAGGCTCTTTAGATGAAGTGCAAATTCGTGCCATCTTAGAAAGATGGCAATATATGATGCAACTTGAAGATCGAAAAGAGGAGGTTCTTCGTCTCATTCATGAAAAGGGAAAATTAACTGAAGAGTTGCATCAGCATATTATATCTGCAACAAAACTACAAGAAGTGGAAGACTTGTACCGCCCGTATAAAGAAAAAAGAAGAACGAAAGCGACGATTGCTAAGGATAAGGGGCTTGAGCCTTTAGCTGAATGGTTACTTCTGTTTACGAAAGAAGACCCAAAAGCTAAGGCGAAAGAGTTTGTTAATGCTGAGAAAGAAGTGCAATCTGTCCAAGAAGCATTGCAAGGTGCGCAGGATATTATTGCAGAACTTGTATCAGATGATGCGGCGTATCGTAGTTGGATTCGTAATGTTACCTTTAGAAAAGGAATGATTGCGTCTTCTGTAAAAGATGAAGAAAAAGATGAAAAAAATATATATGAGATGTATTACGGCTATGAAGAGCCGTTGCAAAGGGTTGTACCTCATCGTGTATTAGCCATGAATCGTGGTGAGAAAGAAGAGGTTCTAAAAGTTTCTATTGTCTCACCGGTTGAAGAGATTGTTCGTTTTTTACATAAAAAGGTGATTCGGGATGTTTCTTCTAAAAGTGCAGAATATGTACAATTAGCGATTGAAGATGGATATAAGAGGTTAATACAGCCATCAATTGAAAGGGAAATTCGAAAAGAATTAACTGAAACAGCAGAAGAACAAGCAATTCATATTTTCTCTGAGAATTTACGTAATTTATTATTACAGCCACCAATGAAAGGGAAAGTGGTATTAGCGGTAGATCCTGCGTATCGAACAGGTTGTAAGTTATCAGTGGTAGATGATACAGGGAAAGTTCTGTATATTGGTGTTATTTATCCGCATCCACCTGTTCGGAAGTATGAAGATGCAAAAGAAAAAGTTATTTCTATTATAGATAAATATCAAGTTCAGATGATTGCGATTGGAAATGGTACAGCCTCTAGGGAAACAGAAGAGTTTATAGTGGATGTCTTACAATTAGTGCCACAAGATGTATTTTATATTATTGTCAACGAAGCGGGTGCTAGTGTATATTCAGCTTCTGATTTAGCTCGTGAAGAATTTCCGGATTTGCAAGTTGAAGAAAGAAGTGCCGTTTCGATTGGAAGACGTCTACAAGATCCGCTTGCAGAACTTGTGAAAATTGATCCGAAATCAGTTGGGGTAGGACAATATCAACATGATGTATCACAAAAGAGATTAAATGAATCATTAACATTTGTTGTGGAAACAGCTGTTAACCAAGTAGGAGTGAACGTGAATACGGCCTCTGTAGCACTATTACAATACGTTTCTGGATTATCAAAAACAGTTGCGAAAAATATTGTAAACAAACGTGAAGAAGACGGGAAATTTACTAAGCGTACAGAATTAAAGAAAATACCACGATTAGGTGCTAAAACGTATGAACAATGTATTGGGTTTTTACGTATATTAGAAGGTGAAAATCCACTTGATAGAACAAGTATTCATCCAGAGCAGTATAAAAATGTTGAATTATTATTAAAAAGTTTAGGATTATCGATTGATGATGTAGGACAACAGCATTTGCAAAAGTGTTTAGAAGGAGTGGAGCTTTCTAAATTATCTCAAGCGACGAATATTGGTGAGCCGACATTAATCGATATTATAGATGCTTTAATTAGTCCAGAACGAGATATGCGTGATGAATTGCCAAAGCCACTTTTGAAAAAGGGAATTCTCAAATTAGAAGATTTAAAGCGCGGTATGGAGTTAGAAGGAACGGTGCGAAATGTTGTTGACTTCGGTGCATTTGTTGATATTGGTGTGAAACAAGATGGTTTAGTACATATTTCTAAACTGAGCAAACAGTTTGTGAAGCATCCGTTAGATGTGGTGTCTGTCGGGCAGATTGTAAAAGTATGGGTAGATGATGTTGATATGAAGAAAGGGCGTGTTGCCTTATCGATGTTACCTATTGAATAATGATGGAAGTAGGTATAACATTGCTTTTTTTCATGAACGGATGTTAGTAAAAATTTAAATAGTGGGGGTTCTTCAGCCCCCACTGATTAAACATTCACTTTATCAGGAATTTTGATGCGTTCTGCTATAATAAAACCAGCACTCATTTAACAACTTAATTTGATACCGGTTTTTTTCGAAATATGCGCGTTGCATTTGTTTTCGGAGCCATGTAGGCATAAGAATCCCTCCTTGTTTAATCCGGCTCTAACAAGCAGCTCCCTACACACTAAGATAAGATTCAAAGTAAGTGAAAAGCTCAATCTTAGGAACTGCTTATAAGAGTTTGGTTAGCGAAGTTCCATGAATAGATGTGGAAGAGGCTAGTTCATAGAAGTTGCGCTTTTTGAATGAGGATGGGTATATGTACTACTTAATATATGTATAAGAAAGAAGAAAAGTGTAAGTTTATTTTTAGTTTTTAGGGGGATGAAAATGAATGGAAAAGAAATTCAAAGACTTGTAGAAGAAATATCGTTGCAATATTTCGGGAGGGCTTTTTTACATAAAGCAATGTTCAATAAACGACTACGTACAACTGGTGGAAGGTATTTGCTCAGAAGTCATAATATAGAATTAAACTATCGTCATTACGAAGTGTATGGAAAAGAAGAATTAATTGGCATTATTAAGCATGAGTTGTGCCATTATCATTTGCACATTATGGGGAGAGGGTATCAACATCGAGATCGAGATTTTCGTCAGTTATTAAAAGAGGTTGGAGCCCCTAGATTTTGTAAGAGAATAACAGGTGAGAGAACAGAGCCTAAAACACATGTGTATGAATGCATGGAATGTACGCTTCAATATTTAAGAAGGCGTCAAATCAATACAAAAAGATATGTTTGCGGAAAGTGTAAGGGGAAATTAAAAGAGATAAAAAACACCTTGACAGTTAAAAATCAATCCAGTATATTATAAACATGTCACGTTTGTACAAGATGTTGTATAAATGACTTGACTTACAATATGAATTTTTATAAGATGTAAATTGTCTTTCTTATTCCGCAGTAGCTCAGTGGTAGAGCTATCGGCTGTTAACCGATCGGTCGTAGGTTCGAGTCCTACCTGCGGAGCCATACAGAGAAGTACCCAAGTGGCTCAAGGGGCTCCCCTGCTAAGGGAGTAGATCGCTAACGCGGTGCGAGGGTTCGAATCCCTTCTTCTCTGCCATTTTATTGGCCCGTTGGTCAAGTGGTTAAGACACCGCCCTTTCACGGCGGTAACACGGGTTCGAATCCCGTACGGGTCACCACTTTTGGAGGATTAGCTCAGCTGGGAGAGCACCTGCCTTACAAGCAGGGGGTCGGCGGTTCGATCCCGTCATCCTCCACCATATATAAATAGTATCGTCGCGGGGTGGAGCA
>NZ_NTRO01000061.1:0-8904 GCF_002560575.1 Bacillus sp. AFS023182
TTTATCTTTGCACCAGAACCCCCGAATCTTATACCCCTTCATAGCATTATCACTCATAATTTTTTTCAATAAGGTAGACTTGCCGGCTCCCATTTTACCAATTACAACGCCGTTATAACTTTTTCGTTTTGCATCTTTATGGAACAAATCAAAAATGACACTCCCCTTTGTTTTGGTTGTGCCATAGTAAGTCCCATATGGATCATTTAAGAATGTAAAATGAAACGGAAACCCTCCCGCTAAAGAAAGCGCCGGTATTTCTTTCCCACTTCGTTTATTGATATATTTCTTTTGCATCTCAAAACTTGATGTAATTGATGCCCATTCATATTCTTGTTCATTTAAAAAGATGGCGCCTCTAAAGTTGTAAGACTCAAGTGTTTCCATGACTTCTTTTGCCTGTTTTTCTAACTCTGTCATCGTTCGTGCTGAAATATAAATACGTAAATGTACTCGTTTCAGCACCTCTCCTTTGGATACTTGTTGATATAATGTTTCTAATTCGTTAAACTGTTGTTCCGCTTCAATCCGTTCAATATTATCTTTCGCGTTCGCATGTCGAACGCTTTGTTCTGCCATTGATTTATTAATCGATTCAACTACGACTTTTCGGCTGTCACTGATAATATCAAGCGTTGTAATGACATTCGGCATATTCATGATTGGTTCTAACCAAAAGTCATTTACTGTTGTCTGATACCCGTATACATGAATGCAAGTTTGTAATCCGTCTCCACCTTGAACATATACTTCTTTAAAGTGAATGCCCCCTTGCGGTTGAATCAAGGAAACCAATTCCTTATTGATTTGTTTCTTTTCTTTTTTCTCTTCGTTCTTTTGTTTTCTCTTAAAAAACTGAAGTACAGACACGCTCATCACCTCTTCTTATTTTTTCGTACCAATTTTTGAATTTTGATTATGCAACTTATATAAAATTTCTATCTTCTTTTCCTCTTCCATATCTAATAATGGTATGCATCGTTGCAAGTACCGTTTTGACGATTCCACCCGTTCTTTCACAACAAATTCGTTCTCACCATACACAAATAAAAAGTACTCCCGGTTTGTGCGCCCCCATTCTAAATACTGAAGTTCTTTCAATTTTTGTACGAGAAAGCGTTCGTATAAGGGATTCTGACATGTTTCAATCTTCTTCAGTAGAAAACGTTGTTGCTGTTCCGTAGAGACTGGAAAATTCATAGATACAATCTTGATGGACTCTTGGTACGATTGATAATAATGTGCAAGGTAATAAATCGCATATTCTGCTTCTTCTTCGTTCATCGAATAAATATCTGTACCCTGGATCTGTAAAATATCTACAAAACCTTGTTCTTCTCGAAATTCAAAGACACCTGATTCTGTTATATCAATAATGGGAATCACCTCAGCAATACTTTTTTTGATATGAGGTGGTTTCTCTTTCTTTTTAGCTTTTTTTGTTGTCCGCTCTTTTTCCGTCTTCCCTTTTCTTCCCGAATCCTCGTCAATCCTCGCTGTTTTTTTCACAACATCTTTTTTCTTCTTTCCAAGATGTTGCATCAAGTTTTTCTTCTTTTTCTTTACCGGTATTTCTTCTTCTCTCAAAGGAGCAACCGTTGGTTGTGCTTCTTTTTTTTCTTGAAATCCTTTGATTTTTACGACTCCCCCCGGCTTTTTTTCTTGCTTTGGCAATTGCGGGGACGGCTTGGCTTCGCTCTTCTTTCCTACCCCGTTATTCATTTCTTTTTCATTGAATAATGCCATTTCATTTCCTCCTTTAGTCTTGTTCCTGGTCAATTGCACAATACGTAGAGCGTTTTCGAGCTAACATAATAAACAGTACCTCAAACATCCGTTTTCGTGGGTTTGTATTGGGACGAACAATTAAAAGGACACCTACAATCAACATAAAAATATAATAGGGAATTTGAAACATCGGATGAACCAAGGGCTTAGTCGTCATGGTGAAAACCACAAGCCCTATAATGAACAAGAGATCAAAAAGATATAACACTTTGTTGATTTTCAATTCCGTTCGTATTTCTTTTGGAATACGATAGTTTGCCATTTTCATTTCCTCCTTTTAAGACGAAAAAAATAAGCATTCTTTGTATGCTTATATTGTTTTTCCTATGAATCTTTTCTACGATTTTTTTGGGGATTTGGATTTGGGTTTTCATTTTGATTTCCACTCTTATTTTGACGTTTGTTTCGGAAACTTTCTCCTGTATTTTGTCCAAGTTGATAAGAACGTCTTGTTCGTTGTACTGTTGGAGAATTATGAAATGCGTTAGAGATACGATCCTTTGCATATTGACCAATCGTACGATTTTCTCTTTGCGGTGCCGGAATATCCTGGGTAGAACTTGGTGTTGTATCTACTGGACGAGATGAACCTGAAGAGCTTTCACCACTTGAAGCTGTTCCGCTATGACTTGGCTGAGACGGTTCTGGTGCGCTTGATGGTGCTCCGCTACTACTTGGTTGTGCTCCGCCTGATACACTTGATGGCGCTCCGCTACTACTTGGCTGTGATCCGCCTGATGCACTTGATGGTGCTCCACTACTACTTGGTTGTAATCCACCTGATGTACTTGATGGTGCTCCGTTATTACCATTCGCACGATTTTTATTTTCTACTGTATTCCCCTTATTTTGAGAAGGTGTAATCCCTTGCGTTTTGGAATCATTCGCTCCTCCTGCTGTGCTTTTTG
Source organism: Bacillus sp. AFS023182 (assembly GCF_002560575.1). Classification (NCBI taxonomy): domain Bacteria; kingdom Bacillati; phylum Bacillota; class Bacilli; order Caryophanales; family Bacillaceae; genus Bacillus; species Bacillus sp. AFS023182. The sequence continues at coordinate 2,697 of NZ_NTRO01000061.1, forward strand.
TTAAATTAGCTGAAGATCCATGTTCTCCATTTTGAGCATCTTTATCAAAACCGGATGATTTGATTTCATCTTGCAAGGACACAGCGCCGTTACCTGCATCGCCTTGGGACGCTTGATTATTTTCTTTTCCATAACTGGATTGATCTATTTCATTTTGTAAAGACGCATTATCAGTTCCCGTTGCGCCTCCCTCGGCACCGCTTTGCTTTTCCTTGCTTTCTGTTCCATTTTCCTTAGCATTTTGTTCTTTGGATTGTTTCTGATTTTCTTGTTCACTACTGCCTGTTTTCCCTGCATTTTTATATCCACTTGCTATACCTGCGGCACCTGCACCTGCTTGCAATGCACCATTACCTGCACCTTTTAACATGTTACCAGCTTTGGACGCTATATTGCCGCTTGCTTTACTAATCCCTTTTCCAAGTGCGTATCCACCAGCAACGGCTCCCCAACCATTTTGCAACCCTGCGTCAATCCCAAAAAGACGTTCACAAATGACGGGACCATCTACAACCGCAAGGCTCAAACAAATTAAAGCCACGACATAAGCGATTCCATTTACATTTTCATGAATATAGTTCATACCAATAAGGTAGAGCTTTAATGAAAGAAAAATCATAATCATGATGAGAAAAGTATTTAAAATATTCATTAGGATATGCTTTGTTTTTTGTCCATTTGCCACATCCGCCGGCGCAACTAAGTTTGCTAGAATGTAGTTGAAAGTTAGTTCAAAGCACAACTTTCCAAGTTTGATTGCTGTAAATAGTAATGTCATACCAATTACAAATAATGAGGGAGCGATTTTCCAGAAATCCCAGTCCCAGCGGTAATATTTATCTGGCCAAAAATCAAACCAACCATTTTTCAAATCTACTAGTACTTCTTTTCCATCTGGTGCAACACTAAGTTTTTTTTCTAAAACCTTTTGTCCTTTCTCAGTTATACTTTTATCTTTACTAATTTTAAAATCCTTATCAATCTTTTCTAAAATATCTATTCGCCGGATATTTTCCTGCGAAATTTGATTTGTTTCTTTTAACTTAGTTGTTTTCCATTCTCCTATATCAAATTGCGCTACATCTGTAAGACCCTCTTTTATAATCTTTTCACTAGTAGTTCCATCCCCTTTTAGATTTACGGCATGAATTGCCTGATCTGTAAATTTATTCGCTTGCATCATTGCTGTACTTAGTAACACGATTACCCCCATACTAATAAAAATGTTCACTGCAATCTGTTCACGGTTTGTTTTGCGATTGAAAATTAAAGTATATCCAATATAAATGAGCGAAAACGCAAATAACACATAAAAGAGAGGCTGAAAGTCTCGCACAAAAGATTGTACTTCTTCTGATGCAAATAACGTTTTGACTAACAAAATTTTATCTGTAATTCCTTCTAATGCATCCACCAAATACGATAACCCTAAAATAATCATCCAACCAATCGAACGAAGAATATAATTCGTAAATCCACCAATTTCTAAGTATTCACTAAATGTTTTTAGTATTTCTAAGACTTGCTCATCATTCATGGTTTCACCTTCTTTCACTTAGGCTTCAAATACTTCTTGTATCGTCATATCAATGTGTTCATCCACTTCATCTACCCGTATGATAATTGGCGCTTCACCGATTCTGCCTGGCTGTAAAACAACAACACCATTTTTAAGCCCAATCATTACTTCTCTTCCCGCTATTACTCGATCCCCGTAAGCTTGTAAAATTTGTTGTAAGGAATTGGTTACTTGCATCAGACTTCCTCCTTTACACCTTCTTTTTCTAGTAAACTATCCATAATTTCACCGTATTTTCCATTAATCAAACGATACGTATTCTTATCGATTTGTCCTGTCGTCACTAATATTTTTAGATCTTCTATAAAGCTTTCCATTGTACTTGCCTGAATATCCGCTAATGACCTATTCCATTGCTTCATACATTTCTTTTCAATCACACTCCAAATGGAACGATGCGTTTCAAAGAATTCTTCTGCTGTTTTTTGTTTCCAATTTTCTAAGGTAAGTGGTTCAAATACATGAGCTGATTCTGCTACTACAACAGGTTCTGACGAATATGCTTCTTCAGGAGTTTCAATTTCTTCATCAATATCCGCAAATTGTGGTTCCTCAGGCTCTTCCTCCGCTGGAACTGGTACAGGCTCTGACTCAGATTCTGGTACAATTTGTTTTAGCTCTTCTGAATTACCAGTTGACTCCTCTTCTTGTTTTGGGAAGAAATCAATGATGAGATCCCTTGGATTCACATATTCATGTAAAGAACGAATGTCGATATCTAAAATGGATTGATCCGTATCAAAGTCATCTCCTAAGTACTCCCAACGGTATTTCATGACCGTTTTCCCTCGGTTCAGAATGGGAAACGGCTCTATCTTTTCAAACTTATTATCCCGACGCTTCATAAAGCGTATCACTGCACTTTCTCCTTCTTGGAATCTCATTAACTCAGTTGGCGTTAATAATGGTTTTGTATCTATTCCTTCCGTTTTGCTCTTATCAATTGACAACCCTTTCCCACTCCGAGATAAAGAATTGATTGTTTGATTCCCTAACTTTTCGGATATTTCTTTTGCGGTTTCTTTATTACCCGATTGAATATAAATTTGATTTCCACAGTTATCTTGAATGGTTGTACTTGCATCTCCATATTTCATTTTCAACTGCGGAAGAGCTTGCACAATGAGGTTAAATCGGATGTTTCGTCCTAAACATACTGTCACAATATTCCCCATATCATCAATCGCCGGCATATTTCCAAATTCATCCAAAAAGAAAATTACTTCCCTATGACATTTCCCACCACGAGCTAAACCAGCATATTTGGATAGCACAAAATATAGCTGCCTAATAAAGATAGAAGCAATCACATGATTACTAGAATCGTAATCTGGAACAATCATAAAGACCGCAATCGGTTTCTTGAAGAGGATAATGCTATCAATCTGTAATCCATCTTGTTTTTCGACAACTTTGAATGTCGTTTTACCTGTATCCTTGTTAACTGTTTGAATTTCTATAATCGTTTTCTTCTTTGTTTTGCCTTCCATCACATGAATACGCTGACCTTTTTTTACACTTTGCTTAAAGTTCAACTCAAAGCGTCCTTCTGTATCCGTTTTGACACTTTCTTTGGAACCATCTGGGAAGATTATTTGTACCCGTACCCGTGGTGTCCCTTTTCCTTGTAGGCTTTTCCCAAAGCCAATTCGTTTTAAGTCGATACTATTACGAGACGTCATTTTCGCAATGCCATCAAAAGTAAAGATAGACAGTTTGCTCATTGTGGTACTAAAGATACTTCCTCGTGTTGTCCCGCCTTTTGCGAAGCTAGAAGTTGCATATTGCATCTTCGCAACACTCTCAGCAGGAAGCATTTCAAAATATATATCTAATGCATTTTGTGTATTTCCTTTCAGATCAATCACAATTTCTTTTGAACCAAGCTCCGATAACATATTTGCAACGGCATACATCGAAATTTTATCCTCTGTCTTTTCCTGGATACATTTATCTATAACTGCTAAAATCAACGCATTACATAAACTCATTGCACTGTTATTCCAAAATGGATCTTTCACATTTGGATTGTAATAAAGTGAAAATGATAATGTATTACAAAGTGTTTGAGCCGTCGCTGTGTCTCCCTGTTTATAAGCATCTTTGATAAGCTGAAGCAAATTATAGCTCATCGACTCTAACGGGTTAATTAAATTTAACACTTCAATATGAAAACCCCGTTTTTCCAATGTTTTTTTTGAAGCCGCCAGGAGTTCACCCTTCGGATCATTCACGATTAAAGACGGCTGGATTTCAGCACGGGAATATGCATCAATTGTTGGAAATACATAGGTTTCCCCTTTACCAGACCTCGTTGTCCCGATGATTAAATTACTAACAGCGCCATCATCTATAAGTAGCTTTCCTGCTTTTGCACTCTCTTTTAACTTTTTAATTTCTTGCCATTTTTCTAATCCTTTTGCTTCCATTACTTTTTTTACTTGTCGTAAAATGGATTTCACCGAAATTTCATCATACCTAGAAATGACCACACCGCCTTTTCCTTCATATCGTTCTGTTTTCTCTGGAATTGAGCGATATTGTTGTTTTACTTCATCGAGTGTTGCAAAGCGGGAGGAATCTTTTTGATTTTGATTTAAATCTTTAAAGCTTGAACGAATCTTGTAGGTGAATTGTATGGTGCAAAAACTCGCAATCAGGAATAAGATTAGATAAATTAGCAACGAATGTTGAAAGGTATATAGATCCTCTATCCCAATATGAAAAGGTTTGGGATGTAATAAATCAGAAAAGGTTGTTTTCACTAGCTCTACGATGACGTTTCCTAGAAAATTTACGATAAGAAAGATTCCACCAAATAAAAAAGTACTCATTGGGATGAGTACTTTCCATTCAGCTAATTTATATTTCAATGGTGGCTTTGGATTCACACTTTCAGACATTTTCTTGCTCTCCTTTTGTTTCCACTATATTTTCTTGATTCAAAAGCTCCTGTACAATATCTTGTGTAACTTGTTGTAAAATCACAGTAAACATAAGAAATCCTAAAACAATAGCTCCGGTTACAACAGTGATTTGTGTAAAAAGCATCGTTATTGTCGCTCCCTGTTTTCTAATAGAATCTTCAGTTCACTATAAAATGTCCATTGCTTATATCCAATCCGAAGAAACAGTAAAATTATAGGTGTTGATAGTAACAAAGCCATTAAAAACGCTACATCAGTTATATTTTGCTCCTCTACAAAGATCATACTAGCAATTAAACCAACTGCTACTATTATGGCTATTGGAATATCTAGTAACAACATTCGTTTCGTTAATTTTCTTTCCATCATGCCCCGTACAAATAAAATCATTAAAATATAAAATGCACAAAAACCTAGGATTGCGTCTACTGTCTGATTTTGTGTCCATTCATAACCAGAATGATTGATTCCCCAAATGATATAAACAATTCCTAATACACCTAACAACACGTAAATTCCTGTACTTACCTTTATACCAAGCGTTATCCACCTTTCCATCCTCATACGCCTCCTTGATCTTCTTTAATACAGTATAGGTATACGAAAAGAGCTGGTTGAAGGTTCAACCAGCTTGTTATATTTTTACAATAAACCCCAATTCAGACTTAAAGGTTATTCATCGATTAAGCATGATGAATTGAGGAAATTCAATATCAATTTCTATTGGTGGTAATGTTTGAAAACTTGCGATTACTTTTGTATTAGCTTCTTTCATTTGTTTTAAAAATAATACAAACCCATTTACTTCTTCAGCAAATAAATAAAATGCTTCATCAATTATTACAAAGTCATGTTTTTTAGCTAAACCGATTATTTCTTTGCTCAATTCCACTTTCGGACAGGTTCGATTGCACAGGTTTATAACATTTAACTTATCTCCTTTAAATGATTCTTTAAGATCTTCATACTCACCAATAAAATCTAAAACCATTACGTTATCCAACTTGATAGCAAGTTCTTTTAAAGTTGTTGTTTTACCTGTAGCAATACCGCCAACAATCTTTAAATTTCCATTTATGTTCAATATCTCATTTATTTGAAACATGTTGTATCCCCCTTTTATATCATTCTTTATACACAAGTTGGTTGAATTCCCAACCAACTTGTGTCTTTTTTCGTCTTAACTGACGTGAACTTCATATTTTCTTCAATATTTAACTCATACAACTACCGGAGGTTTTGGCTTATCTCCTCCGTCCTTTGGTGGATCCACTGGCGTTTTTGGTTTCTCTGGCTCTGTTGGTGGTTCTACTGGCGGTTTCGGCTTCCCTGGATCTGTTGGTGGCTCTACTGGTGGTTTTGTATTTCCTGGATCCGTTGACGGTTCTACTGGTGGTTTTGGTTTCTCTGGCTCTGTTGGTGGTTCTACTGGTGGCTTTGTATCTCCCCGATCCGTTGGTGGTTCCACTGGTGGTTTTGTATCTCCCGGATCCGTTGGTGGTTCCACTGGTGGTTTTGTATCTCCCGGATCCGTTGGCGGTTCCACTGGTGGCTTTGTATCTCCCGGATCCGTTGGCGGTTCCACTGGTGGTTTTGTATCTCCCGGATCCGTTGGTGGTTCCACTGGTGGCTTTGTATCTCCCGGATCCGTTGGCGGTTCCACTGGTGGCTTTGTATCTCCTGGATCCGTTGGTGGTTCTAC